>CAMLQS010000287.1 GCA_946482165.1 uncultured Verrucomicrobiota bacterium
GGGGGGGGGCGGGGGGGGGGGGGGGCCTGGGTGGCGAACGGGTTTCCGGAATCCAAGAGGCA
Source organism: uncultured Verrucomicrobiota bacterium (assembly GCA_946482165.1). The sequence continues at coordinate 63 of CAMLQS010000287.1, forward strand.
ACTCGGGGTCGTCCCGACGAGCCTTCGTTGCGATAAGCCGCGCGCGGGTTGGCTTTCCGCGGGATAGGGCTGGCCCCTTCGCAAGAACGCGTAAACCTCGGCCCATGTCCCAAGACCCCGCGGCACAGTTGGAGCAAACCGTTCTCGACATGATTGAGCACAGTCCGGCGGGAGCGGTGCCCCACACGCCGACGTATCGGGACGCGCTGGCCCGTCTGCTGGCCTCGCACCAGGTGTATGCCTCGGCCGACTACAAGAACGGCTATGTCACGGTGCGTTCCCTGACCGCGTTGCCTTCGTTTTACGCCGAGAATTTCGACCTCTTTGCATCCGGCGGAGCCACGGCGGAGGAGCTGGAGGAGGATGCGAGCATTTTCGCCCGCTACGTGGGCTCGCTGCCGGAGGACAAGCGGGCGAAAGCGGAAGCCGCGCGCGCGGTCGTGGTGGCGCGGAAGACGCAGCACCGCGCGCGGCACGGCGCAGCGGTGGCGCACGATCCGGCGCACACGCTGTTTCTTGTGCCGGGCACCGGGCCGCATCCGGGCCTGCCGGGAAATTACCTCTACGGGTCGCTTTACCAGGCGGGGGCCGACGCAAAGGGCGCGTGGGGAATATACCTGCACGATGCGGAAGACGGCCTGGCGCGATGCGAGTTGCCGGATCAGGCGACGGCGTTGGAGCGGTTTCGCGAGGTGATCGCGAGCGCGCCGTTCCAGCTGGCCGAGCTCGATACGCTGGGCTTTCACATCGAGTAGGGGCTCCCGCTCGCCGAGCCCGCCCCCGCGATCCTTCCAATTTCCGAGGCCTCCTGACTTCAGGAAGGCAAGGCGGAGGCGCGGCGAATCTCGCGCGCGATGCCGGGGGAGAAGGCGAGATAGGCGGAGATGCCGGCGTAAAGCACGGTCATGATCGCCAGCCAGACGACAACCGCGATGGGCAGATGCGCGTCGGCGGCGATGAAAATGGCCACGCCGGCGGTTCCGCCGATCGCACCGAGCCCGGTGAGGATCACGGTGATCCAGCGGGCGGTGTTCTTGGCGAGCGCGAGAAACACCGCCAGGATCACGGTGAGAAAGCAGCGCCAGCCGCGTATCAAGGGCGGGTCGCCCGCTTCCATTTGCGAGAGGACGAGAACGTCGACTACCGCGATCGCGACGAGCACGACGGCGACGGCAATATGGCGACGGCGCTTCTTCATGGATTCCGGGATAGGGAAATCCCCGACGGTTTAAAGAAGCTTCTCTGTAATTTCGGCGTGGCGACGAACAACCCGATGGACTCAGCCAGAAATTCAGTCGAGAGGGTCGTATCGAGGCAAGCTGGCGGCACCTTTCAGTGGCTCGCTTCCGGCGAAATACCCTCCGGGTATTCCTTGGTCGTTCGCCTCTGAAATCCGCTCGCCATTTTACCTCGGTGCTCCGCCTTCGACTGAATTTCTGCGGCTCAGGGCGCGAAGGAGTCGGCAAGGATGCGGGCGATCACCGATTGTGAGGGCTCGGCGAGGGGCTTTTCCTTTTGGAGCAACTCGGCGCGCGGCTGGAACTCGGGAAGGATTTCGGGGCGGGCGCGTCTCATGGCCTTGAGCGTGTGGGCGAAAATGAGCCGCGCGGGCAGGTTCTCGGGTTGCGCGAGGCAGAGGCCGAGCTGGCCTTCGAGAATTTCGCGTTCCCCGTGGAGCGGGGATTGGGCGGGATCGATGCCGGCGGTGCGCACGGCGAGGAGTTGCTCCAGCCGAAGGAGGTAATTGGAAGACGCCGAATGCGGGGCGAGAGCCGGATCTTGAGGAGGTGTGAAAGCGATGTCGGCGTGAGTGGCCAGGAACTCGTGGAGGAGGCGGGTGAGTTCGGGAAGAGCCTGGCCGGGATCGGAGAGGGAGCAGGGGGCGCTGGCGGTGGCGAGGCAGGCGGCGTCTATGGTGCGAACGAGGCGCAGCTCGACGGTCCACGGCTCCGCGGTGCAGCGGAGATGGGTGATGACGAGGTAATCGGCGGCGTCGTCGGGCACCACGGCGCGGGCATGGCGGGAAGCGGTGGCGTCGTCCCAGGGGATGCCGCCCATGATGAAACCCGGGCGGGGTTTAACCAGCCACGGCACGAGGACCCGGCCGAGCGCGGGCGTGGCGAGCTCGACCTGTTCGACGAGATAGAGAGGCAAGGCGCGGGAGAGCCGGCCGGCGGCGTCGGCGATCTGGCCGGATTTGGCCTGGTCGGCGGACGGAGGCGGAAGCTCGGCGCTGGCGCCCAGGAAGGCGACAAGCGGTGCGTCGTTGGCTTTGGCGGCGAAGAGCTCGGCGGCCGGCGACTCGGGCGGCAGCCAGACGGGACCCTCGACGGCAAGGAGCGTGACTTGGACGGGTTCCGAGGACGAAGGGCGGGGGGCCGGGGTCTGAGGAGACGGCGCGGACTCGGACGCGGAGGGGGCGATGGAGGCGGAAACGCGCGGGGGCGAGGGCGGCGCGTTGTCGACGGCGTGGCGGCTTTTGGCCAGCTCGGTTTCCCAGAAGGAGAGAGGCTGCTTCCAGTCGGCGCGGCGCGCGGCGTAAAGGCGGTCGAGAAAACGGCGGGCGGCGTCCAGCTGGCCGAGGTCGTGGTAGGCCTTTAGGATGTTGAGGCCGGCGGGGAGACCGTGCCGGGCGACGTCATAGTAGGGCGCGGCGAGTTGCAGAATCTCCGGCAGGTGGGCGTGGTTGCCGAGGTCGCCGCTCATTTGTTGAAGGAAGTCCGCGGGCACGGGGCGGGGGGCGAAGTCCAGCGCTTCCTCATAGAGTTTGAGGGCGGCGGGCAGCTCGCGTCGCTCGAGGTGGTGACGGGCGATCCAGAGACGGGCGCGCCATGCGTCGGGCAAATCGGCGACGCGGCGAAACGCCTCCAGTTCTCCGGCGGGGCCCTGCGCCTCGCGGTGGTGGCCGGCAAACCAGGCGAGCGCGTGGTCTTGGTTGGGGTCGAGGGAGAGGGCGCGCCAGAGGAGATCCACCGCGGAGGCGAGGTCGTCCTGGGCCGCGCGGGCCTTGGCGAGATTGGCGAGCGACAGCGCGGTCTCGCCGTGTTTGGTGGCGAAGTCGCGAAGCACGGCTTCGGCCGCGGGGGCCTTGTTGAGCTCAAGCAGAGCGGCGGCGTGGAGGACGTGGCCGCGCTCGGCGTCGGAATCGGTGGCGGCGAGATGCGCCGCGGAATCGAGAATCTCGGCGGCGAAGCCATCGCGGATGGATTGGGCGATGAGGCTGGCGAGTTGCTCGGGCTGATCGCGGATCTTGGCCAGTTGTTCGGGCAGGACCTTGGCGCGCCAGTCGGCTTTGGAAATCTGCATTTCCCGGCCGTAGGCATCGACGACGCGGATGGTGTCTTCGGATGACTGAGGGTTGAGACCTGAGACCTGAGCGGAGTCGGACCCGGCGGAGGGGACGGGCGACGAGGCGTCGGCGGGAGCCGGGGTGTTTTTTTGGCCGAAGAGCTTGCGAAGAAAATTCACGGGGAAGGGGAATGGACGGAAAGACGCCGATGTTGGCGAAGCGAGCGCGGGGCGGAAACGAAAAAGCCCCGCTTCGGTAAAGACGCGGGGCGAGGACGCGAAACGAGATCGGATCAGGCCCGGCGGCGGCGGCCTCCGAGGGCGAGCGCGGCGATCCCGGCGACGAGAGTCGTGGCGGAGGCGGGCTCGGGGATGGCCGCGGTGTAGTCGAGGAAGAGCGTCGTTCCGTCGAGTGAAACGCGAAGGTTCCAGTCGCCGCCGTAGGTGTTCTCCAGGGCCGTCAGATCGACCGCGGTGGCGGCGACCGAAAAGCCCGTGATGCCTCCGCTGGCGGAGAGGATCGCGAGGGATTGGTCCTGGTTCGGATCGAAGTTGGCGGCCAAATTGTCCACGGCGTCGGGGGCGGGATTGGACGACGTAACGTAGACGGTGAAGGTCTCGCCGAGACCGGTGGAGAAGGAGAACTCGCCGTCGACCGCGAGGGCGTCCCATCCCAAGCCGGCGCCTCCGGCGAAGTCGGCTATGTCGAACTGGAGGAAGGTGCTTCCGGAAAGCGCGATCGGACCGGCAAAGAGATAGCCCACGCCATCGCCCGGAGCGATACCGGAGGCGTCGTTGACATCGACCGCGCCGACTGGGCCTTCGCCGGTGAGGACCGAGCCCATGTTGAGGATGATGGCGCTGGACACGAAGCCGCCGAGGATCGGGGCGGTCTCGGGCAGGCCGTCGTGGTCGTAGGCGCCGCCGAAGACGACCAAGGTCGCGCCATTGACCGTGGTGGAGCCGGTGTGGCGCTGGACACCGACGAAAACGGCCGCGACGGATTCAGGGTCGCCGCCGTTGATGACGAGTGAAAGCGGACCTGAGGAGCCCGCAAAGGCTTCGTCCTGGTCGGCGAGGATGTCGCCGTAGGCGACGACCGGGAAGCAGCCGCAGAGATCGAAGGTGAGCGTGGCGGCATCGACCGAGTTGTTCACCAGTCGGCCGCCGGCCGCGGCGAAGTCGACGAGGGTGACGTCGTAGCCGTTGAGCACGAAGGCGGCGTTCCCGGACAGATATACGCCGGATTCGTCGAGCGCGTTGTCGACCCCGAGGGTGACAACCGCGTCGTCGCCGATGTCGAGCAAGCTGTTGTGGAGGCCGCCGGCGGCGGTGATCGAGATGGTGGAGCTATTCCAGAGGGTGACGGCGGACGAATCGACGGCGGCGGCGGCCGAGATGGTGGCGTGGGCGGTGTCGTAGAGATCGAGGGCGACTTCGACGTCGAGCGAGGGGTTCTCCTCGTCGCGGAAGCTAAGGATCATGCCCGTCTGGTTGAGATCGGTGGAGACGTTGTTGTAGAGTTCGATGTAGCCGGCGGTGACGACACCCGCGGCCGGCAAGGTGACGGCGCGATCGCCGCCGAAGCCGTAAAGACCGCCGGCCACGGCGCCCGCCCCTGTGACGTTGAAGGTGGCTTCGTCGTCGAAGTAGAAATCGCCGAAGGCGACGGAGCCTCCTGCGTCGACGGTCAGCGAGGACTGTCCGGTGAAAGTGAAGTATCCGTCGGAGATCGCGCCGGTCGGGAGGACATGCAGTGTGGCGTCGCCGTCGAAAGTGCTTTCAAGCGGGTTGTCCGCGAGCGTGCCGGCGACCTCGACGGTGCCGTCGGTGACGATGAGATCGGCGGTGACGATGGCGTCGGCGCCGATGCGAAGGACGGTGTCGGCGCCGGAGACTTGGAAATCAGTTGAGGCCTGCCATTGGCCGGCGACGCCGATGATCAAGGTGCCGGCGTTGACGAGGGTGGATCCGGAATAGGTGCTGGCGCCGGTGAGGGTGGCGGTGCCGGCGCCGTCTTTGATCACCCGGCCTTCGCCGCTGATGATCGGCGCGAAGGCGATGTTGTCGGTGTGGTCGAACCGCAGGGTGGCCGAGATGGCGTTGACGGCACCCTCGGTGGCGGTGTTGGTCAGCGCGACCTCGGAGGCGTTGAGGGTGCCGCTCTGGCCGCCCGCGCCGATGTTGATCGTGCCGTTGGTGAAGACCTCCGCGATGCCGGCGCCCGCGCCTACGATCACGCCGGCGTTTCCGGTGATCGTGAGGGTGCCGGTGCTGTAAGTGTCATCGTCGACATATCCGCCGATTTCGAGTTCTTGGCCGATGGCGAGCGTGCCGTTGGCACCCACGATGAGCGAACCTGCGCCGGTGTTGAAGCCGACGTTTACATTCGCGGCAAAGGCGGCTGAGTCGGTGACGGAGGCCTGTCCGCCGTTATTGATGATCACCGCGTCGAGGGAAGCGGGCGCGCCGATCTGGTCCCAGTTGCCGTCGGCAGACCAGTCTCCGGTTCCGACAACCGTCCACGTGAAGGTGGCCTGGGCTGCGAGCGGGGCGGGGAGCAGCGAAATGAGCGCGAGCAGGCGAAGGGCGGAGGAAGACGGCGCGCAGGAGGGCGCGGAGCGAGTGCGAGCGGAAGCGGCGGAAGAGGTCATGCGAAACGGTTATGCGGACTATTAGACTCGGGACGGACGGGATTTCGCATAGGGTGTTCCGCCTGTGGCAGGAAGTTTGCGCGAGCCGATGACGGGATTTTTACCGATATATCGAACATGTAAATTCCCGGAGGTCGGGCGGGCGGGCGCGAAGTCTCTTCGCAAGGCGAGGAAACAAAAAGCCCCGCGGCCTTTCAGGCGCGCGGGGCCGCGAGATCGTAGTGAATAAACGAATACGCCTACTTGAGGATCATCTCCTTCACCGTCTTGCCGGCGGGGATCATGGGCAGCACGTGCTCGGTGTAGGGAACGATGACGTCGAGGACGTAGGGGCCGTCGTGGTCGAGCATCTCCTGGATGGCTTCGCGGAGCTCGCTCTTCTTGAGCACGCGGCGGCCCTTCACGCCGAAGCCTTCGGCGATCTTCACGAAATCCGGATAGATGCCGGCGGGGTTGTCGGGAGAGCCTACGTTGTTCTTGTCGCCCAGGATGGTGTTGCCGCGGACGCTGTTGTAGAAGCGATCTTCCCACTGCACGACCATGCCGAGGTGCTGGTTGTTCAGGATCATGGCCTTGGCGGCGATCTTCTCGATATGGCAGGTGGCGAGTTCCTGGACGTTCATCA
>CAMLQS010000288.1 GCA_946482165.1 uncultured Verrucomicrobiota bacterium
CACATCAACCTCTCCCAGTGCCTCGACGTCAACGGCACGGCCAACGCCTCGCCCGTGATCATGTGGTCCTACTGGGGCGGCAGCAACCAGCAGTGGTCGATTCAAAACCCCTGAGGTCGCCGCGTCTTGATTGATCGGTTCCGCGCCCGGGTCCCCGCCGGGCGCGGCAACCCAAGCCCTCGATGAACGCCAAAGCCTTCGCCCTTTCCGCCCTCGCCGTCGCGGGACTCCTCGTGCTGCTCCAACGCCGCGGCGCCGCGCCATCATCCGACGCAGCGATCACGGCGACCGCACCGGCGAAGGTCGCGAAAACAGAACCCGACCACCGGCGCATCGCCTCCGCCACGGACAAAAACGGACGCGCTCCGGAAACGAGACGGACCGGCGCCACGCCTTCCCGTCCCGAGTCGGAAACCGCCGCGAACGTCGATGGCCTCCGCCTGGGCATCCCCGCGGAGCTGTTGCAGGATGCGAGAAAAACGGCCTCGGAGACCGCCGCGCGCATCCCGGACAACGAAGCCGCCCTGAACGACGCCGGTTATTTCAACCATTCGCTCAACTCCGGCAATCCATCGAAAAAACTCTCTCTCCGCCTGGGCCTGGACCCAGGGGCCGCGCAATCCATCGAGACGATTCTCTCCGCCGCCCACGCCGAACAAATCAAGGAACGCTTGGATGCCGAGCGGGCGAAGCTGGAGCGCGAGGCGCGACTGCTCGCCGACGACCGCGAAGGCTACGTGAACTATCTGGCGCTCCAGACGATGCTATCGCGAGGCACGGCGCTTTCGGAGGATCAGCAGGCGTTCTTCAACCGCTTCCAGCTCGCCCTCGGTCCCGACACGCCTCCGACAGCATCGTCGCCGTCCGCCAAGTGGTATGAGGACGCGAAGATCCTCGACGCGATGAACCGGGCCCTCTCGCCCGCCAAACAAACCGAGCTTTCCGTCTACATCGCGGAGCAAAAACATCGCGATCAGGAAACCCAGGCCATGCACGCCCAGATGCGCGCCAACCAGATCGCCGAGCAACTCGGGCTCAGCAAAACGGACCAATCCACCTTGCTCGAATACCTGAAGGAGAATCCGAGCGCACCGAACGCGGAGATATCCGCGCTGCTCCCCGCCGAGCTCAGGACGCTGCTTCCCGCCGGGATGTAGTCCCGCGATCCCGACACCTTAAAAATACCCCACGAAACCAGTCTCCGGGCAGGGCGGAGCCGTGGGCCCGCTGCGGCTTGGATACCCCGGCCCGCCCGCCACCAAACTATGTCCCATCTCCGCCTCCATCTCCGCTCGATCTTCGCCGCCGTCTTGGGATGCGGCCTGTGGCTTGCCTCCGCGGCGGCGGCGCTCCCGAGCGTCTGGCACTCCGACTTCGCTCCCGCGGCGGAGCTGGCGCGCCAAGCCGGAAAACAGAACCTCGTGCTCTTCTCCGGCCTAAAATGGGAGCCGTGGAGCCAGCGTCTCCAGGCCGACGTGCTCGCGACGTCCGAGTTTTCGGAAGCCATGGCCGCGGACTTCGTGCTTACCCACGTCGACCTCCCCGAAACGCCTCGTCCCGACGAGGAGTTAAGCGCGTCGGAGAAAAGCCACTACGCCCTCGCCCGCGATCTTCGTCTGCACGTGCTTCCCTCCTTCTTTCTCTGCACGCCCGAAGGCCGGCCTTACGACCTTGTCGGCTATCGCGATGGCGGCCCGCAGGCGCTTGTCCAGGAGATCCAAAAGAAACGCGCCGCGCATTCCGCTTTGACCAAAAAGCTCTCGACGCTGGAAGGCCCGCGGAGAGCCCGCGAAATCGATGCATGGCTGGAAACCCTTCCGGAGCCTTTGCGAACGCTGCAATCCGGGATGATCCAGACGATCATCGATTCCGACCCCGACGACTCCGCCGGCCTGCGGTCGAAGTATCGCGTCATGCTGCTGCTCCCGGAGGCCCGGCGTCTGCGTTATGCCTCGAACCTGGACGAGGCGGAAAAACTTTATCTGGAGATCCTCCGCGAACAGCGCGCGGGCGGAGCCGAGGCCCGGCAGGATCTCTACTACGAATTGGCCGACGTGTATTTTCAGCGGAAGGACTACGACGCGCTGCTGGACACGCTGGATCGCGCGATTTCCGTCGCGCCGGAGGGACCGCGCATGCCCGTGCTCAAGGAGATGATGGACGTGTTCACGCGCCAATGGCTCTACCTCCGATACGACCCGGAGCGGCTGAAAGCGGCCGACTACGAGGTCAAACGGGTGGAGCTCACGCCCGACGGCGCGCGGCGCCTCGCGAAAATCATCGACGAGGCCAAGGCCGTCGCTCCGGCCAGCACGAGGAACCAAGTCTTGGATCGGATGAGCGCCGAACTGACGGCTCGGTGACCGGATTCGCCGATCAGGCGAGCCCGGCTATTCCGCCCCTCCTTCAAGCCGACTCGCCAAAACATCCTACGGCTGCGTCACCTTCACGCGGAGGAAGAGTCGCACGTCGGAAGAGATCGGGCGGGTGTGTCGGATCAGTTGATACGAGGCGTTGTCCTCGACTACGGTTTCCGACCCGACGGCGGCGCTCCAGGTGGAGAGGTTGACGCTTTCCTCGACGGCAAAGCCGAGATCCGTGGCATCCTTGGACCGGCGATAGAGGAACGCCAACGCGGGTGACATGGTATCGACGGCGGGAAGCAGGCCGGGTTCGGAGACAAGCGGGTCGCCCGCGAAGGCGCGTTCGAGCAGGTTGCTCACGCCGTCGCCATCCGGGTCGGCCGCGTCGGCGGCCTCGGGCAAGGAGGCCCACTCGGGGCCGAAGTGCTCGGCTCGCCACTCGACCGCAGGCGAGACGGGCGTGGTGGGCGTGAAGGCGAGCGTGACGGAGGTCGAAGTCTGCTGGAGAACGAGCGTGCCGTAGTCGGAGAGCAGGCGACCGCCGGTGTCGACGGTCACGACGCCGAGGGCGAAGTCGCCGGTCTTGTTCGAAGCGCTCAACACGGTCCAGCTGCGGGGCTGGGTCCAGAAGGCGTCGGTGAAGTTGACGGTCGAACCGGCCGAGTTGAACACCCCGTCGATCACCGCGCCGGTAGTGACGTTGACGACGCCGGCGGAAACGCGGCCGGCGGAGTCGGTCGAATCGCTGTTGGCGGGAAGCGTCCAACGCAGACGCGCGCCATTCGCATAGCCGAGCGTGCCCACGACGGTTTGGGCGCCGGCGGGATCGCCCGGAGCGTGGATGGAGCCGGAAGCGAAGGTGAGCGCGCCTTGGATCGTGCCCGAGCCGGAGAGCGTCGCGCCGCTGGCGACGGACACGGGGCCGGCGCCGAGCGAGCCGGCGACGCGAAGGCCGCCCGCGGAGACGGTGGTCGGCCCGGTGTAGGTGTTGGCGCCGGAGAGCGTGAGCGTGCCGGACCCCTGCTTGGTCAAGGCAAGCACCTGGCCGGCGGCGCCGTTCTGGAGCGAGCCCGAGAAGGTCGAGCTGGCGACGGAGTTGGTCGTGAGCGTGGACGTGCCGGCGGCGAGATTGGCGATCACGCCACCCGCGCCGGAGAGCCGGCCCACGGTCGGGCTGAAGGCGTTGAGGTTGAGCGTGCCGCCATCGACGGCGAGGTTGCCGGTCGCCGCACCAAGCGCGGAGGCGTGGCCGAGCCGGAGTATGCCGGAGTTGAGCGTGGTGCCGCCGGAGTAGGTGTTGGCGCCGGAGAGGATGATCGTGCCCGTCGGGTTGGTCCCTTCCGCAACGGCCAGCCCGCGAGAACCGGAGATCACGCCGGTGAAGGCGGAGGTGGCGGCGGCCTGCGCGTCGGGATTGGCGGAGGTGATGGTGACGTCGTTGGCAAGGGTGACCGCGCCGCTGAAGTTCGTGTTTCGCCCGAGGCTGAAGGAGCCATTAAGAACGACGGGGTTCGTGACGGTGCGCGTGGCGAGGGAGGAGCGGATGTCGCCGCCGTTGATGCGGAGCGTCCCGGTGCCGATGGCGTTGTCGATGGCGAGCCGGAGCGAGCCGGAATTCAGATTGAGTCCGCCGGTGAAGGTGTTGGGGCCCGCGAGCACGACGGCGTTGTTGCCGACGATCGTCACGGCGCCGGCGCCGCCGGCGCCGTCCTTGATGAAGCTGTGCAGCACGATGTCCGCGCTCATGGGGGCGAGGACGAGTTCGTTGTTTGCGCCGACCAATATCCCGAAGGAGAAATCATTGGTGATATTCGCCCCGTCCCGGCCGATGGTGAAGGCGCCCGTGCCGGCGTTCATGAGACCGCCGATGGTCAGCAGGTCCGCCGCGTTGTTGCCCGGCTGGCGGGCTCCCGCACCCGTGTAGCGAATCGTGTTCACGCTGCGGGCGAGGCCGGTCGCGCCGAGCGTGCCGGACCCGCTGACATCGTGGTTGGCGGTGCCGGTGCCGCCGGAGGCGATGCCGCCCCAGGCGCCGGTGGTCGCCTGCGGAATGGCGCCGGTGTAGGCCACGAGGTTGCCGGCGCCGTCACGGGTCGCGTAGGTGTGCCCTGCGGCGGAATTGTTCGCCGACACGCCGGCGCTCTTCACGGCGGCCCAAGGGCCGACGATGCCGGTGGAACCCGCGTTGACGAGGGTGCTGGAAGTCACCGCCCCGGCGCCGATGGACTTGTCGATGAGAAGCGTGGAGCCGGCGTTTCGGCTGACGGCTCCGGTGAGGGTGAAGGTTCGGCCCGCGGCGATCTTCCACGACTGATCTCCGGCGGCGAGAACGAGACCGGAAGCGATGGAGAGATTTTGCGTGGCCGCGCTCAGGTCGACGCCGCCGGAGCCGAGAGTCAGCGTATTACCCGCGCCGATACCAACGGCGCCGCCGGTGGAGCCGACGGCGATGCCGTTCAGGCCGATATTGGCGCCGAGGACGACCGAGTTGGCGCCGGAGAGCCCGCTCCAGCGGGCGGTGTCCCAGACGGTGGGAAGAACGGAGCCGGCCCAGCTGGCGGGCTGATTGAGCGCGACGGTGTTGTCGGCCTTGTCCAGGATCGAGGGGGCGCGAGGCGTCGCAACGAATTCGACGGACTGGTCGCTCTCGCCGAAGGCGTTCACGGCCGTGACGACATAGTAGTAGGTCGTGCCGTTGACCACGGACACATCGATAAAGCCGGTGGTGGAAACGTCGCCGGAGACCGCCTCATAAGGACCGCCGCTGTTTGTGGACCGGAAGACCTTGTAAGAGACGGCTCCGGAAGAGCCGCTCCACGCGAGCGTCACGGTGCCGGGCGAGCCCGCCCCGGAAAGGCCGATGGGAGCGGAAGGCGCGGCGGCGTCGATCGGGTAGAAGACGACCGAGACGCCGGAAACATTTTGCTGCAAATGGAAGGAGCCGTAGGACGAAACGTCGCGGCCGCCTGAATCGGTGCTGACGGTGCCGAGCGTGAACTGGCCGGTCAGCGAAGTGGCGGTGAGGACCGGCCAGACACGGATCTGCGTCCAGAACGCGTTGGTGAAGTCGACCGTGCTGCCCGCGGCGTTCAGGGCGAGGTGGATGGTGGCGCCGCTGGCGACCGAAACGGACTGGGCGGCGACCTTGTTAAACGAAGCGGCGTCGAGGCCGTTCTTGGCGAGGTTCCAGTTCAAGCGGGCGCCGGCGCCGTAACCGATGGGACCGTTGAAGGTTTGCACGCCGGTGGAGTTGGCCACGTTGCCCGGAGTGTGGATTCCGTTGATCGTCGTGGCGGCGTTGCTGGATCCCACGCCGATAAGCGTGGTGCCCGCGGCAGTGGTCATGGCGCCGGCCGAGGAGAGGCTTCCGTCGAGACGGAGCGTGCCGCCATTGATCGTGGTGGCGCCGTCGTGGCTGCACGCGCCGGCGAGGGTAAGCGTGCCGGAGCCGAGTTTGGTGAGACCGAGCGCGTCGGCGGAACCGTCGGTGATGGCGCCGGTGAACGAGACGTTGCCGTTGCCATGGACCGTGATGGTGCGATTGCCGGCGACCGCAGCGCTGACCTCGGCGGTGAAGTTCAGGGCGCCGGCGTCGGACTGCACGATGTAGTTGGAACCGCCGGCGGTCAGGGTGAGGCCGCCGATGATGTTGGTGCCGCCAAGATTTTGGATGGCGACGGAACCATTGCGACCGGCGAGGGAAACGCGAGGCAGCGTGATCGCGCCGGAGGTGCCGTCGATCTGGAGGCGAGAATTACCGCCGGTGTTGTTGTTGATATAAATCGGGCTGTGGGCGTTCGCGAGGACCTGGTTGTTGACCACGCGGACGATGCCGTCATCGGCGGAGCTGCTGCCGGTGTCGACATGGAGGGTGCCGCGGAAGGTGCTTCCCGTGCCCGCGAGGATCAGGGTGCCGGCGCCGGCCTTGCCGAGCGTGCCGGCGACGACGGAACCGCCGAGGTCGGGACTGTAGAGCGGGCTGCTCAGCGTGAGCGTGCCGCCCGAGGCGACGTTGAAGGCGCCGCCGTTCACATCGAGCAGGATGCCGCGGGTGGCGTCGTCGATGGCCTGCGTGCCGGAGACGTGGATCGTGCCGCGATTGAGCGTGAGCTGGTTGGTGACGAGCACGGCGGGAGCGGGCCCGAGGCGCGCTTCCGAGTCGATGGCGATGGCGCTGGCACGTCCGTCGCCGACGGCGATCTTGCCGGCGAAGGCGGTGTTGGAGCCGCTGAGCGTGACGGTGTTGTT
>CAMLQS010000289.1 GCA_946482165.1 uncultured Verrucomicrobiota bacterium
GCCAGCAGGGATGCCGGAACCGAAACCGTCTCGAAGGTGACGAGGTCGGCCTCATGGTCGAGCGCGAGAGAGTTGTGGCTCAAGACGCCCGCTGGCACGTGCAGCCGCGCCGCCTCGACGCCGTTGATCCAGACCACGCAGCCGTCGTCCACCCGAACGCGCAGCTCGAGCGCCGCGGGCATCTGGCCGGCCGGCACCGTGAAAATCCGGCGCAGGTAGAGCGAGGTGTAGCTGTTCTGCATGTCCGCCAGCACGGTGTTGTCGTCGCCGTCGCCAAAGCCGATCGAGGTCTGGCCCTGCTGCCAGGATCCGTCCTCGGCAAACGCCAGCGCCCGCCAGTCGGACGGAGGCTCGCTCGTGCCCTTGCGGTAGCGCCACGTCGAACTGACCGCCGGCACGAACACCGTTTCGCCGCCTTGGGCGACCGGTTGCCCGGAGGCGCGCCACGAACCGGGCAGGCTGTTGTCGAGGGCGGGATGGATCAGCTCCATCGACGAGCCGAGCCCGCGCGACGCGGTCGGCCAGGGCCAACCTTGGCCATAGGTCACCGTGTCGATCGCAACATTCGCCGTGTTTCGCAGACGCACCTGCTCGCCGTCGTTCGAAAGCTTGCCGGTGAACTCGCCGAAGGGCGCGAAGCCGAAAGCCGCCTGAAACGCGGCCGCGTTTTGCGCCAGCACCAGATAGCCGTCCGCGACGAGGGAGCTGCCGGCCGGAAACACGTAGGCCACGCCGGCGTCCACCTTCCAACCCGAGAGATCCACGGCGTCGGGACCGGTATTGTGCAGCTCCAGAAACTCCGTGGGGGTCGTGTTGTCGGGCGGATCGTAGTAGATCTCGTTGATGACGATATCGGCGAAAATCGCCGAGGCGCCGAAGACGCACGGCAGGAGCAAGCCGCAAAGAAATCTCCGCGTTCGGGGTAGCGCGTTCATGCCACATGCTACCTGAAGGCGCGGCGACGAGAAAGCATGCCTTGGCGCGAACAGCCGACCAAGGGCGATATTCGCGACTCGATGAGCCGCTATTAGAAACTCAGGGGCGCGTGCGGCCAAGGACGCGTCCCGAGTCTAGCCGACTACCAAATCGCGCATATCCACCGAGCGACCCGCGGCAAAGCATCCCAAGTTACTCAAAAACAGCTCCACCAACGCGTGGTCCTGATCCGTCCGCCCGCCCGCCGTGTGCGGCGTCAGCCAGCAATTTTTCGTCGTCCACAGCCGGCTCGAAGGCGGCAGGGGCTCCGTCGCGAACACATCCAGATACGCCCCGCCGAGTCGTCCGCTCTCCAACGCGTTGATCAACGCGCCTTCGTCCACCGTCGGCCCGCGGCCGATGTTATAAAAATACGCGCCCGGCTTCACCAGCGCGAGACGCCGCCCGTTCACATAGTTCTGCGTCACCTCGTTCTCCGGCAACACGTTCACGATGTGGTCCGCCAGCGGCAGCACCGCCGAGAGTTTTTCCTCGGCGATCACATGCACGCCGCTCTCCGAATACACGCGCCGGCGCAGCGCGTAGAACTTCATGCCGAAGGGCGCGAGCAGCTCCACCAGCCGTTTCGCGATCGCTCCGTAGCTCAACAGCAGCACCGTCTGCCCGTTGAGCAGGCGCGACGCGGCTCGATGCTCGAAATATTTCCAGCCGCGCTCGCCCAACTGCTCCGCGAGCGAGGCCGGCAACTGGCGGCTCAGCGCCAGCATCATCGCCAACGCGTGCTGCGCGCACGGCTCGGCGAAAACCGACGACGCGTTCGTCAGCACCGCGCCGCGCGCCCGCAGCGCGTCAAAGGTCTCCTCGTTGTCGTAGCGCGTGTAACCCGCGCTCGTGAGCGCGATCCACTTCAATCGCGCCAACTCACGGCACGCCGCCGCGTCCGGCTGCCCGAACGCCACGTCCGCCTCGGCCAGCAGCGGATCCGCCCCGCCCGCCGCGAGCACGGATGCATTCGCGTTTTTCGAAACAAGGAGCCGGTGCCCGCCCGCCGCGACGCCGGCCTCCAGTTTCGCCCGCGCCGCCGGCTCGAGAGCCGCGTTGGTCCAGATCGTCAACCCCCGCGCCGTGTTCGTGCTCATGTTGCCTCGACTTACTCCTCCTCCGTGAACGCGCAGATCGTATGCACGCGCATCCCGGCGTTGCGCAGCTTCGTCGAGCCTCCGAGTTCCGGCAGATCGACGATGGCCGACACGCCCACGACCTCCGCGCCGAGCGATCTGATCAAGCCAGCCGTCGCCAGCACCGTGCCACCCGTCGCGATCAAGTCGTCGACGATCAGCACCCGGTCGCCCGCCTTGCAGGCGTCGGCGTGGATTTCGATCGAGGCGCTGCCATACTCAAGCGCGTAGTCGGCGCCCACCGTGCGAAAGGGCAGCTTGCCCTTCTTGCGCACGAGCATGAAGGGCCGGTGCAATTGGTAGGCGAGCGCGCCGCCGAGGATAAAGCCGCGCGCGTCCACCGCCGCGATCAGCGTCACGCCCAGACGCGTCGCATCCCACGCGATGCTTTCAACGAGGATGCGGAACGCCTCCGGGTCCTGAAACAAGGTGGTCACGTCGCGGAAGTTCACGCCCGGCTTGGGCCAGCCGCGAATGGTTCGGATCTTCGACTTCAGTTCCTGGGTGGGGTCGATGTTGGGCATGGGCGCGGAAAGGAAAGCGTCACGCTGGCACGCCTCGCGCCCCGACGTAAAGCCCGCCCGCCGCGACCCGCCCTTGACCCCGCCGGCCCAGCCCGCACCGTGCGCTTTTTCCCATGTCCTCCCTGCCCACCCAATTCGACGGCGTCACCGTCCTCGCCAAGGCCAACGTCTACTTCGACGGAAACGTCGTCTCCCACACCGTCCTCTTCGCCGACAAATCCAAGAAGACCCTCGGCCTCATCCGCCCCGGCTCCTACTTCTTCGGCACCGCCGCCGCCGAGCGCATGGAAATCGTCGCCGGCGAGTGCCTCGTCACCCTCAAGGACCAGACCGAGGTCAAGACCTACGGCGCCGGCACCTTCTTCGACGTCGCCGCCAACTCCGGCTTCACCATCGAGGTCAAATCCGGCCTCTGCGAATACATCTGCTCCTTCCTGCCCTGATCTCCTTCGCGCCGCAGGCGCGTCGCCACCCGTGACGCGCCTCCGCCCGCCCCCCGCGCCTTCCTTCTCCTTCGCGCCATGCGATCCTTCCTCGTGCTGCTCGGCCTCGGCGTCGTCCTCCTGACGATCGCCCTCGTCGTCCGCAGCGGAAAGCTCATGCGCGAAAACCCCGGCGAGCCGCTCAACGCAGCCATGCGCCAGGCCCTGGCCGGCAAGGCCTACCAATGGCCCGAGGCCGACATGATGCTCATCGCGCAGCGCCACCCTGGCGCCGCCGACACGCCCAACGGCGCCCGCTACGTCGTCCTCCAGCCCGGCGCGGGCGAGGCCGCTCCGCAGCCCGGCCAGCAGGTCACGGTCAACTACACCGCGCGTCTGCTTTCCAACGACCAGAAGCTCGACGCCTCCGCCGATCACGGCGGCCCCTACAATTTTGTCGTCGGCCAGCCCAATATCCTCCCCGGCTGGACGGACGCCTTGCATCGCATGAAGAAAGGCGAACGCCGCCTCGTCTTCCTGCCCTACTGGCTCGCCTACGGCGAAAAGGGCAGCAAGCGCGGCAACATCCCCGCCAAGTCCTCCGTCGCCCTCGAAGTCGAGCTCGTCGACTTCAGGTAAGACAGCGGCACGCTCCTACGACGGCGATTGGATCGTCACGTCGGCCTCGCTCCGCTCGGCCGACTCCTCCTCCGGCAACACCGCCCCGCCGCGCAACTGCCGCCATAGAGCGACCCCGCCCGCGAGCACATACAAGTGGTAGGTCGCCACCCGCCAGATAAGCAGCGCCGGCCCCACCAGCGCCGCCGGCGCGAACAGCGGCAGCACCGCGCCCGACAACAGCTCCACGCTCCCGCCGCCACCCGGCGCCACCACCAGCAGCGAGATCAAGAACAGGCAGCCTTGCAGCAGCATGAGCGGCAGCACCGGCACCTCCACGCCGAGCGCGTAAAACGTCAGCGGAAGCACGCCGTAACGGCAGCACCACTGCACCGCCGCCACCGCCACGCTCGCCGCGAAGCGCGTTTTCCCGAGCCGCCAGAATCGCGCGATGTTGCCCGCCGTCCTGCGCGCTCCGCCCGCGAGCCGATCCAAACGCCCGCCCGCCCGCCGCCGACGCCAGCCTCGCGCCGCGAGCACCGCCGCCAACGCCGCCATCACGCCGCCACCGGCCAGCCACGCCAACGGATGCGCCGCCTCCCAGCCCGAGGCCAGTTTCGCCCCGAGGCCCGACCGGGCCAGCAAGCCGGCCACCGCCACCGCGGCGAAGGGCCAGAGCATCGAAAAGAACAAAACGTCCGCCGCGACGTCCGCCGCCACGATCGCGAGCGCCGCCTCGGGCGGGATGCCCAGCCTGCGCGAAAGCGCCACGCGCACCGGGATGCCGCCCACCCCGCCCGGCGTCGCCGCCAGCGCGAACTCCGCCGAGAGCGTCACGCCCAGCGCCGCCCGCCAGCGTATCCGCCGTGCCACGACAGGCGCCAGCAGCCAGGTGCGCGTGCCGTTGCAGGCCCACGCGAGCGCCACCATCGCGGGCACCCCGGTCAGCAGCCCCCAGCGAGCCCCGCCCAGCCGCGCCCAGGTATCGCTCCTCACGGTGAAAAAAAAGACCGCCGTCCCCACCGCCATCGCGAGCACCACGCCCCGCAGGGCCGCTCGCATCCACTTCGCCGGCAAAAGCCCCGCTCCGCTCACGACCAGCCGCCTCCGCGCGGCGTCACCTGCGCCGTGACCGGCCCCGCCTTGCTCACCCCCGCCAGCTCCCGATAAAGCCCGCTCAATCGCTCATAAGTCCGCCACCAGGCGAAATTCGCCTTCACCGCCGCGTGCCGCGCCGTTCTCGCCGCGGGCGCCACGCCCGCCGCCAGCGCGCCCGCGATCGCCGCGTCCCACTCGTTCTCCTCGGTCGATCCGACGCGCGCGTTGCCCGCCAGCGGAAGCAGGGTGTCGTCCATCCCGCTCCCGCGCGACACCACCGCCGGCAATCCGCAGGCCTGCGCCTCGAGCAGACTCAGCCCGAAGGTCTCGCCCATGCCCGCATGCACAAAAACGTCCGCCGCCGAATACGCCGCCGCCAGCGCCTCGCCCGAGTGCAGATAAGGCCGCCACTGCACGCGCGATCCCGGCTCGGCCGCCCAGCCCTGCACACGCTCGCGCCACTCGCCGTCGCCGATAAGCACGAGGTGCAGACGCGGATCAGCCACGCGCAGCCGCGCATGCACGCGCACAAGCCAGTCGATGCGCTTCTCCCGCGCCAGCCGGCCCACGAAAAGCATCACGCGCGCGTCCGCCGGCAACCCCCACTCCGCGCGCATTCTCGCCGCCTCCTCGCCGCCGCGCGGATAAAACCGCCCCGTGTCGACGCCGAGCGGAATCAGCCGCGTGTGCGCCAATCCCTTCCCCCGCCAAAGCGCCTCCAGCGGCGGCGTCGCAACCACGAGCGCGTCCATGCCCGAATAGAGCCGACGCAAATACGCGGCGAGGACGCCCTCGAAACGCTCCCCCGCCCACTCCCCGCAAAAACGCCCGACCGTGCGATGCCACGCGCGCGGGTAGTCCGAATGATAGAACCCCACGATCTTCGCCGGCAGCTCCCGCGCGATGCGCCGCCCTATCCACGCCGTGAGATACGGATCGCCGACTTCGATCACATGCGGACGGAATTGCGCGACCACGCGCTTGATCGCCGCCCGATCCCGCAGCACCCGGTAGCTCGCCGACCCGATCAGACGCGGCGATTTGATCGTATGCACGCGGCTCTCCGCCCAACGGTCCTCGCCATGCGCCGCCCCGGGCACGACCACGCAGTGCTCGATGTCCGGAACGGTTTCGAGGAAACGACACTTGTCCTCGATAAAGCGCTTCACCCCGCCGCTGATCGGCGAGTGAAACTGCACAAGGTCGATGACTCGCAGCTTCTCCCCGGGCGCGGGCGGACGGAAAGAGGGAGGCGGGATGGGCATGCGGCGAAAATGTAAGGAAAAGAAAAGGCCGGCGGAAAAACAGCCTTTCCCGTCCGAGTGCCGCCTCAGCGCGAATTCCAGTCCACGTAGACGCGGGACGTGGGCGTCACCAGGGCCACCCATTTTTCCCAATCCTCGACCGAGGCACGAAGCTCCCGACCGGTGTGCTTTTGATAAAGCGCCTGCACCTCCTCGAAGCTCGGCGAAACGCCGGGCCGGAACTCCTTGAGAAACGCGACGAAACCCGCGCGCCTGTCGGGCGAGACATAAAGCTGATGATAGATGAAGGAGCCCGCCATGTGGTAGTCGGCGTGGTTGCCGAAATCGCCCAACACGTCCCAGAGTTTCGTCACCTTGTATTTCTCGCGGGCCGCCAAGGAGCAGTTGGCCTCTCCGAGCGGACGGAAATTGCCGGACTTCTGGAAACACTGGGCGATGCCCTCGGCGAAGGGACCGTGACGCGGATACTGATGAAGCAGCGCATGGATGATTTCATGGCTGTTGGGATAATCGCCGCCCTCGATGATCTCGGCGTTGTCGGCGGTCGT
>CAMLQS010000290.1 GCA_946482165.1 uncultured Verrucomicrobiota bacterium
GTTGTTGTTGAAGAAGACCTCGTTGGCCGAGGCGCCGGTGAGGGCGAGGCGGGAGGCGGCGTTGGCGGCGCCGAGGCGGATGGCGAGAGAGCCGCCGGTTTCGAAAGCGAGGGCGGAGCGGGCGGAGTTGGCGGCGTTGATCGTGAGCGTGCCGAGGCCGCCGTTGAGCGTGGCGTCGCCGGGGGAGAGGATGCCGGAGATGGAGAGGCCGGTGGTGCCGGCGTTGGTGTCGGAGAGGACGAGGGTGCCGTTGCCGCCGAGGATGCCGGCGGAGGTGACGAGGTAGCGGCCGGCGTTGGCGCCGGTGCCCTGGGTGTGGGTGCCGTTCACGAGCAGCGTGCCGCCGGAGACGGTGGTCGTGCCGATGTAGAGGCTCGGGCCGTTGAGGCGCTGGGTGCCGGGGCCGGTCTTGGCCAGGCTGAAGTTGGTGTTGGGCGAGCCGGTGCCAAACATGTCGCCGCCGAGGGTGCCGGCGAAGGCGTAGGCGTCGGTGGCGAGGGCGGTGGCGCCGAGGGTGAGGGTGCCGGAGGCGGCGGTGTCGTTGGCGTTGTTTTCGGCGCCGGCGAGGGTGGTGGCGTCGCCGCCGGAGAGGCCGCGGATGCTTTGGCTGCCGAGGCCGCCGGAGTAGCCGCGCACGATCTGGAACCAGACGCCGGGGCCGAGGATGATCTCGCTGTTGGGCGGGAGGGTGTTGTTGGTCGCCTCGACGCGGTAGCGGCCGGTCTGGAGGGTGACGGGGCCGGAGAAGCCGGACCAGTTGGAGTTGGCGCTGAAGCGGGCGCCGGCGCTGAGACCGTTGTAGTTGGCGCCCTCGAGGTTGATGACGAGGCCTTGCGTGCCGGCGATGGTGGCGCCGTTGAAGCGAAGCGGGATGTCGTGGTTGCCGCCGGAGGTGTCGGCGGTGATCGTGATGGACGGCGTGCCGGAGGCGGTGGCGAAGGTGATCGTGCCGGAGTTGAGCCAGAGGCCGCGGTCGGGGTTGGTCGTGCTGGTGTCGGTGACGCGGATCTCGCCGACGGTGACGGGCGAGGAGAAGGCGATCTGGAGATTGGCGGAGAAGTCGCCGGTGAAGGTGGCGAGGGCGCCGACGCCGTCCGCGACGGTGCCGCCGGACCAGTTGGCGGTGTCGTTCCAGGTGGCGGCGCCGCCGAGGATGGCGTTGCTCCAGGCGCCGTCGGCGGCGGGGAGGGCGGGCGCGGCGAGGGCGGCGAGGAGGCCCGGGGTAAGGAGGCGGAGGGTTTTAACCACGGAGGACACGGAGGGCACGGAGGGGATACGGCGGAAGGGGAGGGGTGGAGAATGGACAAAAAAGGGCGGCGCGACGAGACGCGCCGCCCTGTGAATGGCGAAGATATTGGGCGGACGGGGGATCAGGCGGCGCGGCGACGGCGGCGCAGCGAGGCGAAACCGAGCGCGCCGAGGCCGGCGAGGGCGGCGAAGGCCGACGGTTCGGGCACGGCGGAGGTGATGGACAGCGTCTTGGCGGTCTCGTCGATGGAGAAGCTCCAGATGGAGGTGTTGACGCCGGGAGCGAAGCCGAGGCCGTTGTTGGTGAGGGAGCCTTCCCATTGCATCAGCACCCAGGTGCCGGCGACGCCGGTGCCGACGAAGCCGACGTCGAGGAGGGAGCCGGCGGCGAAGGTGACGTCGCCGTTCTTGTTGTTTCCGCCGGTGCTGGCCGTGTCGTCGACGAGGATCTTGGTGACGCCGCCGTTGTCGACGAGGCCGCGGAGGGTGCTGCCGCTATTTTGAATCCAGCCGCCGTCGAGGGTGCCTTGGGAACCGATGCCGATCTGGGTGGCGGCGGAGCCGGAAACGGTGAAGGTGCCGACGCCGGTGGTGGCGGTGCCGAGCTGGATCGCGGTGCGGGTAAGGAAGCTGCCGCCGCTCACGGTGATGGAGCCCGTGCCGCTGTTGTTGCCGACGTAGGCGCTGATGCCGAGGCTCTCGCGACCGAAGATCAAGGTGCCGCCGTTGACATTGATGGAGCCATTCGAGCCGGCGTCGATGCCGACGTAGACGGGGGCCGCGCCGAGGGTGACCGTGCCGGCGTTGACGTTGATAACGCCGGTGCCGCCGTTTCGGCCGATGAAGTAGTTGCCGCCGGTGTCGAAGGTCACGTTGCCGGCGTTGAAGCTTATCTGGCCGCTCTGGCCGCTGGAGGCGCCGACGTGGAGGTTTTTGTAGAAGTAGGTGCTGCCGCTGAAGGCCGCGTCGGCGTTGAGGCTGGACGTGTTGAAGACGACCGAGCCGGAGTTGACGGTCGCGCCGTCTCCGGCGGTGCCAAAGCCCTGGACGGGACGGATGTTGGTGGACCAGTTGTCGGCGGCGAACCAGTCGGTGGTGCCGGCGCCGTTGTCCCAGGTGATGTCGGCGGCATGCACGGCGGAAACGAGCGGAAGAAGGGCAACGAGGGACAGGAGGCGGCGCGAGGCCGCGGCGGGGATCGTGACTGTTTTCATGGGTCGGGACGGGGTGGTGTTGGGACGCTGGAAGCGCGTGCGTGCAGTGATGCCACGGACTGGACAACCGGGGCTAAGCCTTAGCCGGTTTCCGTGGTAACCTCCGGCGAGGTTTACGTCGACGGCCGGCGAGGTCGGCTTTGTCGCCATGCTTCGTCGCACAACGATGCGCGATATCGCGGCGCACCTCGGCCTTGATCGGTCCACGGTGTCGCTCGCGCTTCGCGACCACCCGAGGATTCCATTTTCGACGCGTGAAAAAGTCCGGCTCGCCGCGCGCGAACTCGGCTACGCGCCCGATCCGATGCTCGGCGCGCTGGCGAGCTATCGCCGGGCCGCGCGTCCGTCCGGGATCGTGGCCGAGCTGGCTTGGGTGAACCGCTGGTCGCCTCCGGAGCGTTACCACGCGTTTCGCGAGTTCGACGGCTATTGGCGGGGAGCCGACGCCTCGGCGCGGGAGGCGGGCTATCGGCTGGAGCGCTTCGACCTTGGCGACGCGCCGCTGGGGCGCCTCGGGCGGACGCTCCGCGCCCGCGGCATCCGCGGGCTGATCGTGCCGCCCCACCACGGCGCGCGCAACGAGTGGGGCGGGCTTGATTTGTCGGAGCTGGCCGTCGTGCGCATCGGACACTCGGTGCGCCTGGCCGCGCACTCGGTGGGCTGCGACCAGACGGAGGCGGGGCGGATCGGGTTTGGCCGCATCCATGCGCGAGGTTACCGTCGCGCGGGCTTTGTCACTCATCCGGGAGCGGAGGCGAGCTCCCGGTTTCGGGCCGGGTTTCTTTTTGAGCAGGAGAACACGCCGGGGGCCTCGGCGTTGCCCGTTCTGGTGCTTTCGGAGGATGACGACGCGGATGCGCGCGAGCGTCTCGCGCGTTGGCTAAAACAGCATGCGCCGGACGCGGTTTTCACCACCCATGCGGGCTTGCGGCGGATGCTGCAAGCGGCCGGCCTTCGCGTGCCGGGGGACGTCGCGCTCGCCGCGACCAGCGTGCTCGACGGAAACGCCGACGCGGGGATCGACCAGCGCCCGGAGGAGATAGGCCGCGCGGCGGTGGAGATTCTCGACGGGCTGATTTCCCGCGGGCGATTCGGTCTGCCGGAAATCCCCCGCATGACCACGGTGCAGCCCGGATGGCGGGACGGAGCCAGTCTCCCCGCCCGCGAGAGGGGCCGGTCAACTGGGTGAGCGGGGAGACGGTTGTCGTTGTATCTCGGATACGCCTTTCGTTTGCGCCGCCGCAGGCGCCCCGCCGTCGCGTGGCCGCTTTCCCCGCGGTTTCTTCCCAACCCCTGCCTCACATGACCCCTCGTTCCATCGTCACCCTCGGGCGCGCCGTATTCGCCGGCTGCGCCGTCTTGATCGCCGCCCAGGCGCGCGCCGCCACCGCCACGGTTAATCCGGGGCAAAGCATCCAGGCCGCGCTCGACGCCGTCGCCGCCGCCGGCGGCGGGACCGTTTACGTCACCTCCGGCAACCACACGCTCTATTCGAAGTGCAAGGTGCCGAACAACGTGACCCTCAAGGGCAGCGGGACCACGCGCCCGGTCCTGCTCTCCGCCAGCCGGTGGAACGACGACATCGTGTGCAACAAATCCATCCCCTTCTCGAACGTGAAGGTGGACTATATCTCGGTGAACGGCGGCCTGACCAACGCCCAGATGGACGCCGGGACCTACAACAACACCAACGGCATCGATCTCTCGGACCAGCATAACACGGTCACCAACGTCAACGGCACGATCGTCAACTGCTACGTCACCAACGCCTCGATGGGCTACGTGATGGGCCGCATCAGCAACGGGCGTCTCGACTCCGCCACGGTGACGAACTGCGGCGGCGCGCCCATCGGCAGCACGCCGGGGCTGCACAATATCTACATCTCGGACAACGATCCGTTTATCGCGCGCTACGTGACCTCCACCTATTGCCGCACCGGCATGGGGCTGAAGTTGACGGACTTCTACGGCAACCGGACCGAGACCAGCCAGATCGTCGAGTATTGCCAGTTGAACAACAACTACGACCGCGGCACGGCGATCTACGACCTCAACCCGCTCATCGTCCGCAACAACACCTGCAAGAACAACGGCAAGTCCGGCATCAACATCTTCCGTTGCACCTCCGGAGGCCAGTTGCTCAACAACACGGCGACGGGGAATCTCTTCCAGGTGAACGTGGCCTATGACATTTGGCTGAACGGCTGCTCCGGCATGACGATCTCGGGCAACACCTACGGCACGAAGAACGGTTTCTAAGCGGAGGCTTCCTCATGATCCGTCGTCACCGTGCGGTTCTTTCGGCGACGGCGGCGGTCCTGGCCCTTCTGGGCATCCTCGCCCTGCGGGTGCGGCGGAGCGAATCCGCCGCGCCCGTTTTGACGTCCGGGCCGTCCGCCGATCCTGCGGTCGTTTCGGCCGCCGGCGCGCCCAGTTTCTCGGCGCCGCCCCCTGCGGTGGCCAAAGAGGGCGCGCCGCTTCCGTTGCCGGAGTCGCCGGACGCGCGATTCCGCCGGCAGGTGGCGGAGCTCTCCGCCGAGTTCGACCGTCTGCGCGCCGGGCCGGATGACATCGAGCGTTTCCGGGCCAGCGCGGAGTTGGAAAACGAATACACGCATCTTCTGGAGGAGAAGCCGGACCTCGCCGCGATGCTTGTGCGCGAGATGCCGGCGGGATTCGTCGACACTCATTTCGGCGTGCTCGCGCTTTTGCGCTGGGCGGCGACGGAGCGATCGACCGCGGCGGAGTGGATGGCCGCCCATCCGGCGGCGACGGAACCGGCGGCGGAGGCCTTGGCGCGAGGATGGCTGGCGCAAGACGAGGCCTCGCTCGCGGCGCATCTGGACTCGCTGCCGCAGGCGGCCTGGCGGGGCGGGCTCGCGTATGTCGCCGCCGAGGATGCGCTTCTCGCGAAGCGGCCCGAGACCGTGCTTTCCTTGCTCGGCTATACGCCGGAGGGCGACGAGCGCCGCCGGCAGTTGGTCGAATGGAATGCCACCGCGTGGGCGATCAAAGACGCCGCGGCGGCCGCGGCCTGGGCGGCGCGCGAGCCGGACGCCGAGCGGCGCCGGACGTTGCTCGCGGCGGTCGCGATCGGCGAGGCAAACCGCGATCCGGAGGCGGCGGCGCGTCGTTTGTTTCGCGACGCGGGCGAAGGGCCGGCGAACGCCGACGCCGTCGAGGCGATCGCGCGTTTGTGGACAAGGCAAGACGCCGACGCGGCGGCTCGGTGGGCGGCAAGCTTGCCCGAGGGGCCGCTGCGCGAGCGGGCGGAGGCCGGTTTGCTGGCCATCGCCGCGCCCGGATCCGGAGACCTCAATTAGTTGCGCCGCGGTATTCCACGAAACGCAAGGCCGCTCCCGCGGCGCCGATCAGGAGCGCGCGCGCCATCACGAAGGCGGGCGACGGCGAAGCGAGGCCCGGGCCGAAGCAGGCGCAGTTCAGGTCCAGTCCCCGCCACACGGCCTGCCCGGTCGTGAGCGCGAAGAGCGCCGCCATCACCATGACCGCGAGGGCGGCGGCCCGTCTCCGCCAAGGGGAGAGCAACCACAAGCCGATCAGCAGTTCCGAGATCGGCAGGGAGAGCGCGATCCACTCCGTCCAGGCGAAAGGGACCAACTGGAGCCGCGAGATCTCCGCCGCGAAGGACTGCGACGCGCCCGCCTTCGCTCCGCCGGCCCAGAGAAAGATTCCCGCCAGAAGCCCGCGCAACGCGGGGCCGAGCCACGGGGTCGGTTTCATGGCGAGCGCGCGAGCGGCAGGCCCGCTTCGCGCCAGGCTTCCATGCCGCCGGGAAAAAGTCCGACCAGGCGGTGCCCTTCCGAGACCATCGCAGTCTGCAATTCCTCCGCCGTGCCGCACCATTGGTTGTCGCAGTAGACGATCACGAAACGGGATTGGGCGTTGCGCAGGCCGCGGGCGCGAAACAGATCCTCGCGCGCGGCCCGGGCGGTGGTCGGCAGGTTCCAGGCGCCTGGAATATGCCCGGCGGCGAAGTCCGGGCCGTCGCGGGCATCAATCACCACGGCGTCTCCCGCCGCGAGGTGTTCCCGGAGGTCCGCGAGCGACACGATCGGGTGCAGGGTGGGGGGAGCGCTGCGGCGCCACCAGAGCCGGGCGCCGCCGA
>CAMLQS010000291.1 GCA_946482165.1 uncultured Verrucomicrobiota bacterium
CCAAGATGGCGTCGCGGCATTTCAGCTTCTTCAGAGCGGCGACGATTTCGGGATAGTCGCCGTCGAGCGGCTTGTGATTGCGCGACCAAAGCTCGACGCGGCCCCCGTTAAGGACCGCGAGCGCGCGGTAGCCGTCGAACTTGATCTCGCAGCGCCAGCGTCCGTTCGGCGCGACCTCGCTGCCGAGCGCCTTCATCGGCTCGAGGAAAGCCGGCGGCTTTGTCCGCGCAATAGACGGGCGCTTGGCGCGGGTTGCGGACTTGAGCTTCGGGGATGGCATGCCGTTCCGACGAGGGAGAGGCAGCTTGGGGGGAGGGCGGGCCCGGCGGTCCCGCCGTCGTTGAGGAAGTTGGCTACGCTCGTGTTCGCGGCGGGCCCGGCGTGTCCCGCCCTGCCAAGATTCAGTCGGTCGAGACCTTGACGTCGATGTTGCCGCGCACGGCGCGCGAGTAGGGGCAGGTGGAGTGGGCTTGGTTTAGGAGCTTGCGCGCGGTCGTCTCATCGACGCCGGGAATCGCGGCGCGGAGTTCGACGGTGAGGTGGGACGTGTCGCCGACGTCGTCGTCGGCGAGGCCCACGCGCGCGATCACGGAAGAGCCCGGAATCTCCACATGGGCGACTTCCGCCGCGTGCTTAAGCGCGGAGTGGAAGCATGCGGCGTAGGCCGCCGCGAAAAGGTGCTCGGGGCTCGGGGCTTGTTCGGCGGAAAGATCGTAGCGCAGCGCCCGATCGGAGGACTCCACGACGCCGTCGCGCCCGTGGTTGGAGACGACCTCGGCGATGGTGTGGGTTTGGCTTGTGTTCATGCGCGCACCCTAGTCGTCGACTTTCCCCGCGGGCATCGGGCGCCGTGCCGCCCTCTCCATCCGGCGCGAGCGCAGAGTGAACGCGGAGAAGGAGCCAAACCCGTGCGGCGGTGGGATTATTTACCAATACCCGCGTGGCGGGCTCCCTGATTTCTGGGAGGTCGCCGCTCGATCATAGTCAAGGTGTGCCCACCAAAACCGAAAAGCCCGCGCGCCAACGTCCTCCCCAGTCCCAGTCTCGCCGCCCCGGCCGTGAATCCGTGATGGAGCCGCGCCCGCAGAGCGAGCGCGCGGAGGAGAAGGGCGCGGACCGGCTTTTGGGCAAAGCGGCGTTGATCACGGGCGGCGACAGCGGCATCGGCCGCGCCGTCGCCATCGCGTATGCGCGGGAGGGCGCCGACGTGGCCATTTCCTATCTCGAAGAAAACGACGACGCCCGCGAGACCGAGGCGCGCGTGGTGGAGTTGGGCCGGCGTTGCCTTCTCCTGCCGGGAGATGTCGCGCGCACCGGCGTCTGCCTGCGCCATGTGCAGAAAGTGATAAAGGAGTTCGGACGCCTCGACGTGTTGGTAAACAACGCCGCCGAGCAGCATCCGCAGAAATCGCTCGAACAGATCAGCGACGAGCAACTGGAGCGCACGTTCGCCACCAATATTTTCTCCTACTTCCGCCTCGCGCGGGCCGCGCTGCCTCACCTGAAAAAAGGCGCGACGGTTATCAACACCACCTCGGTGACTGCGTATCGCGGCAGCGCCCATCTCCTCGATTATTCGTCGACCAAGGGCGCGATCGTCGCCTTCACCCGTTCGCTCGCCTTGTCGCTGGCGAAACGCGGCATCCGTGTGAACGGCGTCGCGCCGGGGCCTGTTTGGACCCCGCTCATCCCCTCGACCTTTTCTCCGGAAGAGGTCGCCGAATTCGGCTCCGACGTGCCACTCGCGCGCGCCGGCGAGCCCGCCGAGATCGCCTCGGCCTATGTGTTCCTCGCCTCCGTCGAATCGAGCTACATGACCGGCCAGGTCCTGCATCCGAACGGCGGAGAAATCATCAACGGCTAAGCGTAACTTCCCAATCACCATGAAAATTCTCCTTGTCGGCGACGAGGCGCGCATGCGGCGCCTCATGGCATTCGGGCTCGCGACCGCGTCTGATCAACCGTCCTTGGTCGGCTCTTTGGCGGAACTGGGGCGACTGCCCGGACTCCGCGACTATGACGTGGCTTTGCTGGATTGGGAAATGCGGGCCGAGGAATCCTCCGAGGTGCTGGCGCGCCTCCGGCAACTTGCGCCCGCCGTTCCCGTGGTGGCCATGACATCGCGAGAGGCGCGGGTCGCGGACGCGATCGCCGCCGGCGCGGTCGACACCTTGATGAAGCCGATCGACATCGACTTCGCGCGCGCGGCGCTGGCCCGCGTCGCACTGCCTCCCGTCAACGCCGCGCCGCGCGGCGATGCCGAGCCTTCGATCTCCGTCGCTGCGGGGAAAACCGCGGCTGTCTCCGAGCGGGCTCCCGCCTTGTCCGCATCCCCGGCGCCGGCGACCGCGAAAGCGGCCACGGCCATCCCTCCGCCCGCCTCGGAACTCGTGACGAAAAGCCCGCTGCTGCGGCGCCAGCTCCTGATCGCGACCAAGGCGGCGAAGACGATGGTCAACGTGCTTCTGCTCGGCGAAAACGGCACGGGCAAAACGCACCTTGCGCGGAGCATTCATAACCAGAGCCCGCGTCGCGAGCAGCCCTTCGTGACGGTCAACTGCCCCTGTCTCCAGCCGCAGTTGCTCGAGAGCGAGCTCTTTGGTCATGTCCGCGGCGCCTTCACCGGGGCGATCGCGGATAGCATCGGTCTGGTGGCCGCGGCCGAGGGCGGGACGCTTTTCCTGGACGAGATCGGCGAGCTTCCGCCCGCGCTTCAACCGAAGCTGCTCCGCCTTCTGCAGGAGCGCTGCTACGAGCGCGTCGGCGAAGCGCGCACGCGCATGGCCGACATTCGCATCGTAGCCGCCACGAACCGCGATCTCGCCGTCGAAGTCGCCGCGGGCCGTTTCCGCGAGGATTTGTTCTATCGGCTGAACGTGATCTCGCTGGAGCTGCCCGCCCTCCGGCAGCGGCCCGAGGACGTCCTCCCGATGGCTCAGCAGTTGTTGGAGGAGTTCGCCAAATCCGCCGGACGGAAGCTCGCGGGATTTTCCCCGGAAGCGCGCATGGCCCTGCAGCGCCACTCCTGGCCGGGCAACTTGCGCGAGCTGCGCAACTGCGTCGAACGCGCGGTCATCCTATGCGAACGGGACGTGATCGGCCTCGACGATCTGCCGAATCTCACCGCGGCTCCGATCGAGGCGACTCCTCAGGTGGGCGATTTCGTCACGCTCGCCACCCTTGAGGAGGCGCACATCCGGCGCGTGGTCGAAAAAGCGGGCAGCTTCATGCAGGCGGCCCGTCTGCTTGGCATCAACAAGACGACCTTGTATCGCCGCCGCCGCCGTCAGGACGAAGGAGCCAACACCTTGCCCTTCGACGAGGATCTGCGCGCGGCGATGACCGGCTGAGCCTCCTTTCCCGCCCCCGAAGAAACCCGCATCGATAACACCCGTATTCGTCGTTCCTATGAGCACCTCCACCATCCTGCTGATTATTCTGCTGCTGCTGGTCCTGGGCGCCGTGCCCACCTGGCCTTACAGTCGAAGCTGGGGATATGGGCCGAGCGGCGTGCTCGGTTTGATCCTGATCATTCTGCTGATCATGGCCGTCACGGGGCGGCTGTAAGTTTTGGAGTGCGGCGGCACGACGCCGCTTTTGACGACGAGCCTCGGCTCGTCGCCATGCCTCGGTTCCGCTGTGAAACGGCGAGCCGCCGAGTCGGCTCGTCGCAAGCGGCGTCGTGCCGCCGCACTCCAAATCAGCCGATCTCAGGTGCCGCAGAACGTGCGGTAGGCCTCGAGGCTCTTTGGCGCGGGAGATTTGTATTCGGGCGCGACGCGCTCGTGGTCATAGGGCGCGGCGAGAATCTCAAGCAGACGATCCGTCGACGCGAGGTCGCCTTGCGTGGCGGCGGCAAGCGCGGCCTCGACGAGATGGTTGCGGGGAATGAACGCGGGATTGGCGGCGCGCCGAAGCGCCAGGGATTCGGCCGACGATCGCGTCTGGCGCGCGAGGCGGGCTCGCCAGCGCGTGTGCCAAGCCTGAAACTCGGCGTCGGAAAGCGCGGACAACGCCTCTGTGTCGAGTGACGAAAGCGCGGCGAAGGTGTTGGTGAAATCGGCCTGCGTGCGCTGCATCCACCCGAGTAGCCCCTCGACGAGTTCCTGGTCCTCCGGCTCCTCGTTGAAGAGCCCGAGCTTGCGGCGCATCGTGGCGAGCGAATGGCGGAGGAAGTGTCCGGAAAAGCGCTGGATGGCGGCGCTGGCGATCTTCACGGCCTCCTCCTCTTCTCGGTGGAGCAGGGGAAGCAAGGCCTCGGCCAGGCGGGCAAGGTTCCACTGGGCGATGCGCGGCTGGTTGCCGTAGGCGTAGCGCCCGTGCTGGTCGATGGAACTGAAGACCGTCGCCGGGTCGTAGGCGTCGATGAAGGCGCAAGGACCGTAGTCGATCGTCTCGCCGGAGAGCGCCATGTTGTCGGTGTTCATCACTCCGTGCACGAAGCCCACGGACATCCAGCGCACGATCAGGGCGGCTTGTCGCTCCACGACCGCGTCCAGAAGCGCGAGCGCCGGCTCGGCCGCGCCGGCCAGCTCCGGATAGTGGCGCCGAAGCGTGTAGTCGCACAAGGCGCGGAGCGCCTCGTCGCCCGCCTGGCGTGCGACGGCCGCGGCCCACTCGAAGGTCCCGACGCGGATGTGACTGGCGGCGACGCGGGTAAGCACGGCGCCGGGCAACGCGCCCTCCTGGCGCCAGACCTGCTCGCCGGTGGCGGCGACCGCCAGGCTGCGCGTCGTGGGGATGCCGAGGGCGTGCATCGCTTCGCTGATGACATACTCCCGCAACATCGGTCCGAGCGCCGCGCGGCCGTCTCCCCTGCGCGAATAGGGCGTGGGACCGGAGCCTTTCAACTGTATGTCGAAACGCTCGCCACGCGGCGTGATCTGTTCGCCGATCAGCAAAGCGCGACCATCCCCGAGCGGGGTGAAGTTGCCATACTGGTGGCCGGCGTAGGCCTGGGCGAGGGGATCGGCCCCCGGAGGGATCCGATTGCCCGAAAAAAGCTCGGCCGCGTCGGGGCCGGAGAACGCCGCCGGGTCGAGCCCGAGGTCGCGGGCGAGGGCGTGGTTGAACACGATGAGACGAGGTTCGCGAACCGGCGTCGGCGGGAGCCGTGCGTGCAGGATCGATGGCAGGGCGGCGTAGCTGTTTTCGAGGCGCCAGCCGGCTTCGTCGGAGGGGTGCGCGGGTGCGGACATGGGCAAACAGTTTAGCGAAAGCGCGGCGCGTCGAGGACGAGAACGGTTTTTCGCTGCGGAGCCCGCGGAGCGGGGTGTGGCACAAACGGATGTCGGGGGCCTTGGGGCAAGATGCCCGTGCCACGTCGGAGGCGAGCCGCCTGACACCGCTACCCTCCCGCGACGAGCCTGATGAATCGATGCTTCAACGAACCGGTTTTTGCCGTATCCGTAGCCATTCGTGAAATCCGTGGTTACCGATTCCTCCAGTCCGACCGATCAGGAGCCGGGCGTGCAGGCCGACGCGCGCGAGGTGCAACGGGCTTGGCTGCGCGTGGGGATCGGCGTGGCGGTGGCGGCGCAGGCGATGGTGTTTTCGCTGGCGGTGAACCTGACTCCGGCGGAAGGCGCGGGCTACTGGCTCGTGCATGGCGGCCTGTTGGCGAGCGCGTTGGCGACGCTCGTCTTTCTCGGGCGCGATCTGATGGGCGAAGCCTGGGCGGCGCTGCGGGCTCGGCGGATATCCATCGATCTGCTTTTTTTGGTGACGCTGCTTGGCGCGCTGGGCGGCTCCATCACGAGCACGTTCACGGGGGCGGGATCCATCTACTATGAAGTCGTGGCGGTGCTGATCGTCGTGCACACGCTGGGCAAGATGGTCGGCGCGCGGAGCCGGGCGGCGGCTCTGCGCGCGGCGGACTCGGTGGCGGAGAAGTTCGAGCGCTGCGTCGTGCGGACGAAGAACGGAGACGAGTTTTCAATGCCGGTCGCGAGTCTCCTTGGCGGCGAGCGCGTGGTGGTGAATCCAGGAGATGCGATCTGCGTCGACGGCGTGATCGAGGAGGGGACTTCCTACATCGAGGAGGCCGCGTTGACGGGCGAATGGCGGCCGGTGGCGCGCGGTCCGGGCGACGCGGTCTGGGCGGGAACGCACACGGTCGACGGGCGCTTGAGCGTCGTGGCGGCGGCCGGCCCGCGCCGGCTTGACGAGATGCTGCGCGCCGTCGCCGAGGCCCGGCTGGCGCCCTCGACATTGCAGGCGCAGGCGGACCGGCTGATGACGTGGTTCCTGCCCGTGGTGATCGGCGTGAGCGTGGCGACTTTCGCGGGCTGGCGGTTTTGGGCGGAGGCGCCGTGGGAACGCGCCTTGTTCAACGCGATGGCGGTGCTGCTCGTGGCCTGCCCGTGCGCGATGGGGCTCGCGACGCCGGTGGCGGTCTGGGGCGGGCTCGCCCGTCTGGCGCGCATGGGAATCGTGGCGCGCAGCGGGGACTTTTTGGCGGCGCTCGCGCGCGTGGACACGGTGTGTTTCGACAAAACCGGCACGCTTTCGGAGGAGCGGCTGGCGGTGAAAGGCTGGCGTTTTGAATCGGCGTGGACG
>CAMLQS010000292.1 GCA_946482165.1 uncultured Verrucomicrobiota bacterium
GTTTCCTGCTCTCCCCGTAGGGCTCAAGCGACGGGCCGAGTTATTTACAATACACGGCCTAGGTCCCTAGGTGGTTTCCTTAAGGACAAATGGATTACCGGGTTGATTTACGGGCACGCTTCGTGCTCATTCCGCGTCGTTGTCCAATCGATTCCTAACTACATCCTTATGTTCCAGCGCAAAATTCTAGCAATTGCGGCGAGCGTGGCCTTGGCCTCCTTGGCATCTGCTTCGGTTACGTTTACGGTGACGGGCACGGTCGCCTCGGCCGACCCGGCTTTCACGACTTATACATTGGGCCTCCCGGGATCGTTCACCTTCGTGTTGAACGACTTTTCTCCCACGTCTCCAGAGGGTATCTTCGATGCGGGAACCTCGTTCACTTGGCACGATGAGGATCTGACCCTCCATCCCGAGCTGTGGGCTGACGTTTCCGGGGGGGGGCTGACCGGTTCGTGGACGCGCCCCCAAACCGCGAACAACTCGCCTTACAGTTTCTTGCAGGTCACCAGCTCCAGCTTGGCGCTTTTGGCTTCCAGCGAGACGATTCCCACGCACGACACCGGTCTGAGTCTCGATGGCTTTCCGCTGTCGATGATCTCATTCAACCTCAACCTCTCCGGCGTCACTTTTGATGTCGTGTCGGCGCTGAGCCTGCCCGATCCGGACGTGTATTTCGCCGATTACGTCGGCACCTACGTGGTGAGCTCGTCCACCAGCGCGATTCTTTTGTCGGACACCTTCGGCAAGTCCGCGACTTTCGACGTCACGAGCGTGACAATCTCCGCGATCCCGGAACCCGCCTCCTGGGGTGTCGGCGCCGGCATGCTGGCGCTCGGTTTGGCGACGCTGGGGCGTCGCCGGGCGCGCCGCTGAGGAACACTCGGCGAATCAATCCAAATTCTCGAAGGCGCGTCCCTGTGCGGGGCGCGCCTTTTTTTCGGGCGACGCGGTCGGATCGGCGCTCCGGTTCAAGGAGCGCGGCTGGCGCCGGCCAAGACACGATCATAGGCTTCGCGGTGCGCCTCCAAGTGGCGGGCGGCCGAGTATTCGCGGGCGACTTTGGCGCGGCCGGCTTCGCCGAAGCGGCGGCCAAGGGCGGGGTCGGA
The DNA here is from genome assembly GCA_946482165.1 of uncultured Verrucomicrobiota bacterium. The sequence continues at coordinate 1,110 of CAMLQS010000292.1, forward strand.
CCATAGGCGCCGCATGGCCGCGGCGAGCGCCGGCGCGTCTCCCGGGGGAACGCGCAATCCGGTGACATCGTGTTCGACCGTTTCGCGGAGCGCGCCGATATCGGAGGCGATGACCGGCAGCCCGAGCGCGGAAGCCTCGGCGGCGACGATGCCAAAGCTTTCCCACCAGATGCTCGGCACGACGACGGCCCGGGCGCGGCGATAGAAATCATCGAGCTCGGCGCGGTCGCGGTTCCGGAAGATCGTCACCTGCGGAGGCAGCTCAAGGTGGCCGACGGTCTCGACTCCGCGCACGGCGAGACGCACGGGAACATCGGCGAGTCGGGCGGCTTCGAGGAGCGTGTGTATTCCTTTTTCCAGGACGAGCCTGCCGGCGAAGGCGAGGTAGCCGCCCGCCCCGGGGTCGGCCACGGGGACGGCGGGAAGGTCGATGACGCAGGGGGAGAGCGTGACGCGGTCGGCGGGAACCCCGACATCGCGTTCCAGCCATTCGGCGCAGAAGCGGGTGAGAACGAGGTAGTGGTCGACGTTGCGGGTGAAAAGACCGAGGCGGCGGGCGATGGCGTGGCGGGCGGCGAAGGCGGCGCTCTCAAAACGGTTGTCGCGGCAATTGCGAAGGAAGGCGTGATGCGCGCCGCCCTCGAGGCAGGCGCGACAGAGACCGCGGCCGTCGAAGTGGGTCGCGACGGGACAGGTCAGTCGGAAATCGTAGGCGGTCATCACCACCGGTATGCCGGCGCGGCGGCAGAGCGGGAGGATCCACGGGGAGATGAGCGGATAGAGTTCGTGAACGTGGACGATGTCGGGGCGGCGTTCGGCGAGGCGGCGGCGAAAGGCGCGAACGGCTTCGCGTGCGTAGAGGCCGCCGACCGCGGCGCGGAGCTTGCCGCCGAGCCCGGGGGGGAGATTTCCGCTGTGGCGTTCGAACCAGCCTATGTCCTGTCCGTCCGCCTCGAGGAGCTGGCGGGTGCGCGTCCAAGCGTTGTCGGAGCCGCCGCCGCCGCGATGGGCGTTGGTGACGTGCAGGATGTGCGGACGGGCCGGGGGCATGGCGGAGGCGGGGGCGGCCGGCGCGGAGGAGGCCGCACTCTCAGCCGAGGCCGAGGCGTTCGAGCCGGTAGCTGCCGTCGAGGATGTTTCGAGTCCAGGTTTCGTTGTCGAGATACCAGCGCACGGTGGCGCGGAAGCCGGAGGCGTGGTCCTGGGCGGGGCGCCAGCCGAGTTCGGTTTTGATCTTGGTGGCGTCGATGGCGTAGCGGAAATCGTGGCCGGGGCGGTCCGAGACAAAGGCGATTTGATCGGCGTAGGGACGGCCGTCGCCGCGGGGACGCAGCTCGTCGAGGAGGCCGCAAAGGAGGCGGACGAGGTCGATGTTTTTGCGCTCGTTGTCGCCGCCGATATTGTAGGTGTGGCCGGGGCGTCCGCGGGAGACCACGGCGTGAAGGGCTTCGGCGTGGTCCCCGACGTAGAGCCAATCGCGAATGTTTTCGCCTTTGCCGTAGACCGGGACCGGATCGCCGCGAAGCGCCTTCAGGATCACGACCGGGATGAGCTTTTCGGGAAACTGATAGGGGCCGTAGTTGTTGGAGCAGTTCGTTACGAGAACGGGCAGCCCGTAGGTATCGGCCCAGGCGCGGGCGAGATGGTCGCTGGCGGCCTTGCTGGCGGAATATGGCGAATGGGGGGAGTAGGGCGTGGTCTCGGTGAAGCGGCCGTCGGGGCCGAGCGAGCCGTAGACCTCATCGGTGGAGACGTGGAGGAATCGGAACCGCTCGCGAGCCGGTCCCGAGAGCTTTTCGAAGTGGGCCCGCGCCGCCTGAAGCAGCGTGAAAGTGCCCAGGACGTTGGTTTGCATGAAGGCGCCGGGGCCGTCGATGGAGCGGTCGACATGGCTCTCGGCTGCGAGGTGCATGACCCAATCCGGGTGGAAATCGGCGAAGGCGCGGGCCAGGGCTTCGTGGTCGTTGATGTCGGCGCGGAGGAAGCGGTGCCGGGGGTGGTGATCCAAGCCGGAGAGAGAGTGGAGGTTCCCCGCGTAGGTGAGGGCGTCGAGAGTGAGGACCTCATGCCCGTGGGTCTCCACGAGGAGGCGAACGAGGTTGGAGCCGATGAAGCCGGCGCCGCCGGTGACGAGGATTTTCATGGTTTAGGCGGCGGGTTGCCAGCGCCGGAGCGAATCGCGGATCGCTTCCCGGACGGGGGTGAGGGTGATGCCGACGGAAGAAAGCTTGGCCGTGGAGAGCACGCAGTTGCTGCGGGGAGTTTTCGCGGCGGTGGACATGAACTCGGCGTCGTCGTGGAAAAACTGATACGTCTTCGGGTGCACGCCGCTTTCGAGGATAAGGTCCACGACCTCGTGGGTGGTGACCTGGCCGGGGTTGGTGACGTTGTAGATCCCGTAGGGGACGCGGCGCTCCCAGCAGGCGAAGGTGGCGGCGACGAACTCGTCGAGCCGGGAGATGCTGTTGGTCGCTTCCAGGAGGCGGGGATAGCGCATGAGCTTCGTCAGGTAGTTGCGCGGGCCGTCGCGGTGGTCGAAGGGGATGCGCAGACGCCAGACATAGGCGGAGGGGGCGCCGGCGATGGCCTCCTCGCCCAGGGCCTTGGTGCCGGAATAGAAGGAGCAGTTGTTCTGACGGAAGCTGAAATTCGGCGCGTCGTCTTCGGTGAAGCCGGAGCCGTCGGGCCGGGCGCCGGTGTAAATGCAACCGGACGATACGTGTCCCCAGGGAACGCCGGCCTCGGCGCAGGCCGCGGCGACGCGCCCGGGCAGGACGGCGTTGCCGAAGAGGCAGTCGGTCTTGTGCAGTTCGCACGCGTCGACGTTGGGTTTTCCGGTGTAGCCCGCGGCGTTGATAAGAAAAGTGGCTCCGCCGTCACGCAGGGCGCGCGCAAGAATGCCCGGGGAGGCGTAGTCGAGATCGGCTCGGTTGATGCTGCGGAAGGGGATGCCTTTGGCGGAGAGCAGCGACTGATAGGCGCTACCAACGTAGCCTGAGCCGCCGAGAAGAAAAATCATCGTGAGGGAGTAAGTGCGTGGAAGAGGAGGAGTCGGCCGACGTTCCGAGCTTAGCGTTCGGTGACGAGGGCGCGAAGATACCGGGCGTAGGAGGACCGGCCGAGGCGGTCGGCCTGGCGGAGCACGCCTGCGGCGTCGAGCCAGCCCTGGCGGTGGGCTATCTCCTCGAGGCATGCGATCTTCAGGCCTTGGCGATTTTCGATCACCTGCACGAAGTCGCCCGCTTCCAGCAGGCTCGCGTGGGTGCCGGTGTCGAGCCACGCGGTGCCACGTCCGAGGAGTTTCACGTTGAGCGCGCCGCGTTCGAGATAAAGACGGTTGAGGTCGGTGATCTCCAGCTCGCCGCGGCTGGAGGGGCGAAGCGAACGGGCGAGCGGCACGACTTCCGCGTCGTAAAAATAAAGGCCGGGCACGGCGTAGGAGGACCGGGGCCGGGCGGGTTTTTCCTCAAGCGAAAGGACTCGTCCGGAGTTGTCGAACTCGACCACGCCATAGGCGGTCGGGTCCGCGACGCGGTAGCCGAAGATGGTGGCGCCGCTGACGCTCGCGCCTGCGGTTTGCACCGCTGCGGCGAAGTCCGCCCCGTAGAAAAGATTGTCGCCCAAAACCAGGGCCACCGGCTCGGCTTGCAGGAAGCCGGCGTCGGCCGCGATGGTGAAGGCTTGGGCAAGGCCGTCGGGCGAGGGTTGCGCGGCGTAGGAAAGGCGCAGGCCGAAGGCGGAACCGTCGCCCAAGAGACGACGAAAAAGCGGCTGATCGTCGGGCGTGGTGATGATCAAGATATCCCGGATGCCGGCCAGCATGAGCACGGAAAGCGGGTAATAGATCATGGGCTTATCGTAGACCGGCATCAGCTGTTTGCTGACGGCGATGGTGAGCGGATAGAGCCGCGTGCCGGAGCCACCGGCGAGGACGATGCCTTTGCGGGAATGGGACATGTGTGAAAAGCCGGAAAGGTAGGCGGATAAGTGGCCGCCGTGGGGGCAGCAAGCTTCCGCTCCGTCTCGCAGCACTTTTCTCGCCAAGGGGCATCGCGCTCGCGCTGATTCGCTTCGCAGAACGCAGGGTGACGCGCGCGATTTCAGTCCAATACGGGGCGATTCTCGGGCGGGCGCTCGCTTGAAGCGATGCCGTCCGGGGCGCGGGATCAGTTGTTCACGATATCTTCGTCGGAGAGGTTTCCTTGAAGGAGCTTGCGGAGGCGAAGGGAGTCGACCTCGCGCTGAGCCCAGTCGTTGAGCAGGGCGATGCGTTCGTGGACGTTGAGCGTCTCGAGCAGGCGCTGTTTGAGGCGAGCGTCGCTGCAAAGGTTGAAGGCGGCGAGATCGACAAACGTCTCCGGATCCTCGATGGAGCGCAGGAACTTGGTGAGTTCGCCGGCTCCGTCGCCACCGAGGCGAAGTCGCGTGCCGAGCAGGCGTGAAAGTCGCGCGCGCAGACGGGCGTTGTCCTCATCGCTCGCTCCCGGCGTGCTGTTCAGCGCTCGGATTTTGATCCGACGGTAGGGCTCTTCTCCCAAAATCTTGGCGACGGCCACGCGCGTCAGGCCTTGTAGGAGAAGATTGGAAGTGCCGTCCGCGCGGCCTTGGCAGGCGCGCACGATGCCTACCGTGGCGACCCGATAAAGTGGCTCAAAAGACTTGGGGCCTGCGGGACGGCGGGCATCGAGACCCGCGACGGCGAAAAGACGGTGCGAGCCCAGCGAATCGCGAAGCATATGCTGATACCGCGGCTCGAAGATATGCAGCGGGAGCAGTGCCTGCGGGAAAAACGCCACGCCGGGCAGCGTCATCACGGCGACTTCGTCGGGAAGCGTGACCTCAAGTTCCATTTGCGCACCTTACCAAACAGAAAAGGCGACGCAATAGGACGCTACTCACTCCGAGAAAACACTAGCATCCGAGGCTGTCTCACCGTGCCACTCCGGGGACCTATATGCGTCATCGTGCCGCCCAATTGCGCCAAGACGGCGCTGTGTGTGGGCCCATGGAAAGGTGCTAAAACGGCCTCATAAATTTATTAGTCCCTTTTGCGTAGAGGCTAAAGACAGTTGGGGTGCGCTTTGCACGTCGCCTGCTATTCTGAGGGAATCATGGCCCACTACATTCTCGGCATCGATCTCGGCACGACCAACTCTTGCATGTCCGTCATGGAAGGCGGCGAGCCGGTCGTCATTCCCAACGCGGAAGGCGCGCGCACCACGCCCTCCATCGTCGCTTTCACCAAATCCGGTGAGCGTGTTGTCGGCCAGGCCGCCAAGCGTCAGGCCGTCACGAATCCCAAGAACACTATTTTCTCCGCCAAGCGCCTCATCGGTCGCAAGTTCACCGAGGTGAGCGAAGAGGCGAAGAACCTCCCTTACAAAGTCGTGGCCGGCAAAAACGGCGACGCCTACATCGAGGTCCAAGTCGGCGACAAGACCGAG
>CAMLQS010000293.1 GCA_946482165.1 uncultured Verrucomicrobiota bacterium
GCGCCCGCGCCATCCTCGCCGCCGTCGATCTCGTCGCCTGCGAAGACACCCGCACCACCGGCTCACTCCTCACGCGCCTCGGCCTCCACAAGCCCCTCATCGCCTACCACGACCACAACGAAACCGAAGCCGCCGAACACCTCGCCGCCCAGCTCGCCACCGGCAAATCCGTCGCCCTCGTCTCCGACGCCGGCACCCCCGCGATCAGCGACCCCGGGTTCCGCCTCGTCCGCGCCTGCCGGCGCCAAAACCTCCCCGTTGTCCCCGTCCCCGGCCCCTGCGCCCTCGCCGCCATCCTCAGCGCAAGCGGGCTTCCCACCAACGGCTTCCTCTTCGCGGGTTTCCTCCCGGCCAAAACCGCCGCCCGCACTGCCTTCCTGGAGAAGTACCGGGATTTCGACTACACGCTCGCGCTCTACGAAAGCTGCCACCGCATCGACAAGTTCGCCGCCGAGATCCTCGCGACCTATGGTCCCGAACGAGTCGTCTGCATCGCCAAGGAAGTGACCAAGCTCCACGAGCTCTTCCTTGTCGGAACCGCGGCCGAAGTGGAGCAACGCCTCGCCAAAACCAGCCTCAAGGGCGAGTTCGTCGTCCTCATCGCCCCCGCATCCTTCACGCTCTGAGCTCGGCGGGATTGCATATCCAGACCGCAAGCAACGATTGAACGGACGTGGGGTCTGTATCCGTTAGGTTCTTTTACCAGTAACAGACGTCCATGGAATAGGAGGTCGGGGCCTTCGAACCACCGATTTTAAAACCACTAATGAATCGCCCAACGTGGCGATTCTCTGGGAGCGGCTCCGGCTAATCGCCTCCGCAGTGGAGCGGAGGTGTCGGCTAATCGCCGACGGAGGATGCCGATCCGCTGATTTTCACCACCCAAAGACGCTAAATACACAAAAGCAGAGGAGGCGGTCAAACGCGGCATCAGCCGCGCCTCCGCTCAATCGCCGGAGCCATTGGCGAGAGGCCGCTCACAGAGAATCGCCCATTGGGCGATTCCATTAGCGGTCACCACGCCGAATTCGAAGAATCACAATCGTCGATCCCACCCGTATTCGAACTTAACGGAGTAGTGCTAGGCCACCTTTTTTATGTTTTCGAGAATTCGGTCGGTGAACTCCATGAATTGTGCGTCAGATGCGAGGCGGGGAGCCAATACATCGAAAGCAACCACCCCGCTTTTATAGGAGAATATCCGAAATTTACGCTTCTTGGCGCCTATCGCACAGAGAGCGACCCCAAAGACGAAAGGGACGATACCTATCGGCAAGCTTCGCGCGTTATGCATCCCCGAAAGGGAAACGAGCCAGAAGATGGCAAACAATAGGAAGAGCGCGCCCAAGAAGAGTAAACTTGATCGCTTCTGCCCGGCGTCGAAGTGAGGTTTTAGGTCAGCAAGCGGAACCGTGACCTCGCGTGAGATGAATCCCGTCGTCTGAATTGAGATCACCAGCTTCTCGTCGTAGAGCGCAAATTTCCGCCCGCCGGTGTTCCAGTTGTCTTTGTAGGCGTGGTTGGGCGCAATGCTCATGTCTGTATATATGGATAGAAAAGAAGAAGGCCTGCGGCGCCGGCCCCCATCGAGGTCGCAAGAACGCAGAATGCCGCGACATCTTTCGCGTGTTTGATCCGCTCGCGCCATTCCGATGTGACCTCGTCCGAAAGACACTCAATAGCCGTGTTCAATGCTTCGGCCGCCCAAACCGAGGTGATGCAGAGGCATAGCACAATCCAATCTTGCCGCGACACGCGGTGGTAAATTGCGGCCCCGATCACCAAGATAGTGGCCGCAAGATGAATTCGGGCATGCACTTGGGTAACCAGGAGCGTCCGAAATCCGTCGATTGCATGGCCAAATGCTCGAATGCGTGCTCTCATACTCTTTTGTCTAAAATGAGCCGTATGGGCTCTTGGCGGGAGCATGCGCCGAGACGTTCCATGACAAGTATCCGGCTTCGTTCGGGGATTAGGCGCACGTTGACCCTCATGTGTAGTCGTTCACCAGCCCCAGGCGAAACAAAATATAATACACGCGGATTTTGGCCGAATGATCATCGAAGGCATAATATTTCCTTTTGGTTCCGGAGGGTGCCACCACGCCGATGTGATCTAGCTTCATTCTCTCGTGCCGAGTCTTCCCCTCGAACCGAATCTCGATATCCCATTCCGAGCCGGACTCGGAATATCCTCCGATATCCGAGCCCGGGGCGGGGTCATCGTGAATCGCTTTCACCATCAGAATCCGCCCCCTTTCGAAACGGACCTCCGAATAGCCACAGGCGCAGTAGTTCAGCCGATTCATCCGCTCGATGGATGCCGGCGAAAAATACCACGCGAGCACTCCGAGACACGCGCCGCTCGCAAGCCCGACGCATATCTTCAGGCGCTGTCTTCGAAACAAACCGATGCTTTGTGAGAAGGAAATCATGTTCGGCCGAGGCGACCGAAGCGGAGGCGGGCTATGTTGTTCATGGTGTCCATCGTTACGGAAAATTTCTCATTCATCTTAGATCCCGAAGATGGATAAACCGCTAAGATACACTAAGGATCGCTAAATGAAAGACTAGGGCGTCTGGACCGCAAATTCATTCTTTCACCCGACGGGGGAAGAGGTCATGGAGTTTAGGCGCTGTCTTCGAAATAAACCAGCGCTCCGTGAGAGGGAAATTATGCTCGGCCAAGGCGGCCGAGGTGGAGGCGGACCAGAGGTCCGTGCCACCTCGGGCAACGCAGGCCCAGCGTGATTTCCCTCTCACCCGCAGGGCGTCAGCAGAGCGCTGGTTTATTTCGAAGACAGCGCCTAAGGTAACGGAGCGAAGGGTTGATTTAGCGGTGCTTAGCGAAATTTAGCGGTTCAAAACACTCCGTCTCGTTCGTCGAACTGCGGGATTTGGGTTCATTCCGACCGACGCCCAAACCGATCCCGCCAGACAATCGGCTTCGCCCTGCCATTTCGCCAAGCTCTGTTCCGCATTTATCCCAGCAGGGCGCGAAAGAAAACAAACGAAATCCACACGAGCATCATGGGCGCCAGAGACAAGGCGTAAAACGGCCCCCAATCCATTCTGGATTTTGCTTTAAATATAGTTCCACACACGGCGCATGTCACCATCCACACAACGGCTAATCCAAAAAGCGCCAATGGGATCGGTCGGTGCGCATCTGCAAGTGCAGTCGCCCAAATGAGGGGAGCCGGGACGCTCCATCCGGGCAACAGCAGCAGCCACAGCTTCTTTCGCTTACAGGGTAGCGGAGGTGGCTTCATTTCCTTTGGCCAATGCCACGCGACACGCCGAGGCAAATGGCCTGGCAGCGGCGCAAGCCAGGACCGTGACACATACCGGAGCGGGCCCTCTTCGGTTTGCCGAGCTCAGTTTTCATTCTTGTTTATTCTCGCCTTTAAGAGCGCCTCCCGGTCTGCAGGCGTTCCCCTGGCGAACTCGATGCCGCCGGAACAAAGCCAATAGGCGGCAGGACCGATGATCGGTGCGCAGACGATGAGCGCGATCCAAGTAGCTTTCGAATTCGTGGAAGCACCGGATTCAAGAAGGGAAACGATTGCCCTTGCCGATATCCAGACGACGGCCACAGAGCCGAGCCAAATGAGAATACGCACGAGATTGGGTTCCATAAAATTATTTTCCATCCAGATCAACGCTCAAACCGTGCGACATGGGCCCTTGGTAAGCAACGTCGCGAAACGAAGCTGCAGACACCCAAACAATCGGCTTCGATCCGGTGCGCCGTCAAATTCCGTGGTGTTCATCTAGAGTCTGTTTGGCGGATAATTCGGGGTATTCACCGCCCCCCAGGATTCGCAAAGCATCACATCTTAAAATCGATAAAATCAACTTCCTCCGAGTGAACTCCGGGGAGCGTGGCGAGGTGGATGCGAACGATTTCGAGCAACGCCTCGTCATGCGAATAGAAGTCCCAGTATGCTCCGTCGATGCTAAAGAAACAATGCGGAATATGCCGCTCCATGAATTCGTAATCACGCGGCTCCAAATGCGCGAATACGACCTCGGCATCTGGTGCGGAATCGAAGCCGAAAAGGCTGGACCAATCATCATTCACAAACTCCGCAAGCCTGGGCAGGAGCGTATCGGGTGCGACATAGCCATTGTTGTCGGGGAATCGCGCGCCCGCATCACGATTATCCGCCCTGTCGCACGTATCGAATGGCCACGATTGATAGAGCCAGTGAAGGGCCGAAAGCCGCGGCAGAATAGGCGCGAAGAAGTAGGCGAAAGACGATCCTGCGTAGGGGCAGATGCCGCCCGCAGGTGAACTGTCATGGATGCGCAGGCCTTTCATTTCTGCTCCGCCCAACGAGGATGAGCGAACCGAATACTCGGCGCCGACCGTGCGCCAGAACGATCCGAGACAACTATTCGGCTTTGTTTCATGTGCTGCATATCCTCATTTTCAATTTCGGTTAGTCAGTCGGTGAACGCGCGCGTCATTTTTTAGCTTTATCCGCGCTTCTTGAAAAACTTAAGAACATCAAAATAGTCAATGTAATCAAATACCGCTCCGGAATCAGTCCAGTGGTAAGTGCAGCCATGCTTCCGAGCGAACACCTCCAGGCGGGCCGGGATCCAACCGATTCCGTTCAGCAAAGTATCGAAGCTTTCACTTCCCGCCAAGGGCCCGTCCGTCCGGTCGAGATGCTCCAACTCGGAACGAATACGCCAGATTCCGTTCTGGAGAAACGGCGCCCCAAGCCGAAGCACGACGCGACGCTTCTCTCCGTCCGGAAAAATCGCATCGATCTCCTGGGTGGCGATGTCGACGCCTGAATCTCCTTCGAATCGGTGCAGAAATGGCGGTGGAATCATTTATATTTCTCGGAAGTTACTATGCGCAGAATATTACCTGATTTGATGCCCCGCGCCATCTCGGGAGGTTTACCGAGAATTGGAGCATCGCCTATGCGGCCAATCCGGTTTCCTTTTCATAAACGCGATGAATAAAGCCGAGATAGCGATTGGTCGAAACCTCCTCAAACGAGAAGAGAATCACCGGCATGCGCTCGTCATTCGCGATCACCGCCAGGAAGCCGCCGACTGAACGATGCCTGCCCGACGAGGGATCCGGGAAAAGAACCCGCGTTGGGATGGAATCATATAGCTGCCGATAGAGCCTTCCGACTTCCGAATCCTCGGTTTTTCTTTCCATCTCGGCCCCAAGTTCAACTTCGGTTCCGGGGTAGCCGAGGAACCAAGGCTCCAACCATAACTTCGCAAACATCGAGTTATCAAAAAACGGATGCGGCTTATCGGAAAAATCCTTAACGCAGCGGAATTTCATATTTTTTCCCAGACGCTAAGCTCGGCGCTAAAGAGTGCGCCTCGCCCAAGCGCATTGCCAGTCTTCGCTTTCATTTCCGATCACAATATTCTTCATCGGATTTTTCGTCCCGCGGAGCATCTCGATATTCCTCCATCCACCACCAGCGAATCTCAAATGAAAAATACACAGCAATGCAAAGCCCCACCGGAATCATCACCCATAAAGACGCTTTCTCAATTTCCGCAGGACTTGAAAGATGAACCACAACAGCAGCCGCGATTGCCCCGATAACGCCTAGAAAAACAAACACGCCCCTGATCATCGCCTTGACAGCGCCAAGCAAGAGACGCGCATCGCGAGACGCTGGGTTCGCTTCCGACTCCATCGCTCCTTTTCCGCTCTTCATTTCATTCACGAGACCCAGGCCATTTGCTTCCATAGCATTTTAACGCCGAAAGGGGTGGCTAAGAAAACACCTCGATAACCCGCGCAATCAAATCCGCGGTCGCCTTCGTGCCAATCGACCCACGAAAGCGCGGGTGCAAAGCAGATCGAGCGGCCTATGATTGCCGGATGCGTCGCGGCGTTTCGCCTTTCCGAATCGATTTCCCGGACCAGCCGCGCCGGGTAAACAGCGAGGGCCGATAAGCCCCACAACGCCAAATAGGCTAGGGCTGCTACGCGTAGTAATTTTCCGGGACTTTTCATGAAGCGTCCGCGACAAACCGGGGCTCGGGATGGCTCAGTTTTTCTTCTCCTGTTCCGTGGCGTCAGCCTTGTTCGCCCTGGCTGCACGCCTCCGATTAACCTCGTCGGCCACAGCCTTAAGCCGGGCCGCGTCATTGCTGGTTCGAGCCGGCAGAATCCAGAACGAGATTCCCGCTTTCTCCCCGTCGCCATGGCGCAAAGGGGCGGACCGCATCTGGCATCTGATCTCGTCCCCCTCTTTTAGAATTTCATCCACATTGGAAGCGGAAATGACCACTTCATGTCCCCGCCAATCCACCGTGTAGGCAAGATACTGGAGGTCGCCCTCGATGAAGTGATGCACACGCAGAACTCGGCTTTTGAAGATCTCCGAGCGCTCCGTGGATTCGGGAACATAGCCCTTCGATTCCTCCGCGCCTATCGCCGACAAGGACGCAAGACATGCGCCCAGCATTGCAGTGATGAGTAGTTTTTTCATTTTT
>CAMLQS010000294.1 GCA_946482165.1 uncultured Verrucomicrobiota bacterium
GGCGACAGCTGGGTGCTGATCACGGAGACCGGCCTCGGACGCGGCTACTGCGCTTCGCGGCTGCGTCACGAATCGGCGGGCGGCGAGTATCGCATCGGCTTTCCCGACGCTCGCGAGACGATCGGAGGGGAATCCGTCAACCCGCGCTTCACGACGCCCTACGCCACTCCCTGGCGCGTGATCGCGGTCGGCGATCTGAAGACCGTGACGGAGTCCACGCTCGGCACCGATCTCGCCGCCCCGGCGATCCCGGGCGTGAAGCCCGTCGGCGCGCCCGGCAAAGCCTCGTGGAGCTGGCCCAAGTTGGGTGACGGAAAAACGGTCTACGACGTGCAGCGCCGCTTCATCGACTACGCCGCCGAGATGGGCTGGGGCTACTGTTTGATCGACGCTCTCTGGGACACCCAGATCGGCGAGGAAAAGCTGGCCCACCTCTGCGCCTACGCCGCGTCCAAAAAGGTGCAGGTGCTCGTGTGGTATAACTCCAACGGGAATTGGAACGACGCCTTTCAGACGCCGAAGAACCGGCTGCTCACCCACGAGGCGCGCATGACCGAGTTCGCGAAGCTGCAAAAGCTCGGGGTGGCCGGCGTGAAGATCGACTTTTTCGGCGGCGACGGACGCGTTGTCGTCGAGCAATACCTCGATTTGCTGGAGGATTCCGCTCCCTTCGGCCTGCTGGTCAACTTCCACGGCGCGACGCTTCCCCGTGGTTGGTCGCGCACGTATCCGCATCTCATGACGGTCGAGGCGGTGCGCGGATACGAGTTCATCACCTTCGAGCAGGGCAACGCCGACCGCGCGCCGGCGCATATGGCGATGCTGCCCTTTGCGCGAAATGTTTTCGACCCGATGGATTTCACGCCGCTCTGCCTGGAAGGCCCCGGCAAAATCAAGCGCCGCACGACGGTGGGCGGCGAGCTCGCCACGGCGGTGCTCTTCACCTCGGGCGTGCAGCACTACGTCGAGATTCCCGAGGTTATGGCGAAACAGCCCGATTACGTGCGCGCGTTTCTCCGCGACATCCCGGTGGCCTGGGAGGAGTCGCGGTTTCTCGGCGGTTATCCGGGCAAGCAGGCGATCTTCGCCCGCCGCGCGCGCGACGGCCGCTGGTGGATCGCGGGCTTCAACGGCGAGGCGGAGGCCAAAACGATCGAGGTCTCGCTTGCCGAGTTGAAATTGAAGCGCGGCGCCGCGCTGGAGCTGATCACCGACGCGACGGCGGCCGGTGGTGGTTTCGCGCGTCGCGAGGTAACGCCGGACCGAAAGACTCAGACGCTGAAGGTCGAGCTGAAGCCCGGCGGCGGCTTCGCGGCGACGGCCCGGTGAAGCACAACACCGGATAGCGGCGCCAAGGAATGCCCGCCGGGCATTCTCGTGATGCAGAAGGCTCGCCCCGTCCGGGCGAGCCTTTCGTTTTTTCGGGCTGAATGGCGCGCGGAAAAGCTCCCCGGCGATCTGTTCCGCGTGGACTCGTCATTTGCCCCGAGCGGGGAAACCGGGACCAATCTCGTCGCTTGGCGAAGACACGCGTTACTTAGACGCGTTAGCTGAGCGCACCGCTTCCTGCGTTCGAGCGGTCGCCCGCCGGAGCGGAGCAGGGACGGCGACACGCAAGCTGGCCGGCCGGACGAGCACCTCCACCTCCCGCCCGCAGTCGCGCACTTCGCCGTCCGTGTGGATCGGGCCGGGCGCGGAGCGCTCGATGACGAAACGCGGGGACCTCAGCCGGATGACGCTTGGCGAGCCGTCGATCCGTTTCGTGAAGAGCCGCTCGGCCAAGGGCAGCGCGTTGAAGAAGGTGAGGCGGCGGACAAGCGTGAGGTCCAGCAGGCCGTCGTCCACGCGGGCGCTGGGCGCGATGTAGCAATCGTTGCCGTATTGATCGGAGTTGGCGATCGCGATGAGGAATGCCTGGGTGGACAGGGGCAGCGAGCCGTCCGTCCGGACCGTGTAGTGCTGAGGCCGATACCCAAGGAGCGTCTTGAGGGTCGTGCTGGCGTAGGCTTGGAGGCCGCGGGAGCCGAGCGCGTTGAAACGGGCGCTTATCTCCGCGTCGAAGCCCAGTCCCATCGCGTTGAAGAAGGGGTGCCCGGCGGCCAGTCCCGTATCGATCATGCGGGTGTGTCCGTCCAGCAGCGCGCGAAACGCGCCTTTGCCGGGGCCGGGGATGCCGAGATGGCGCCCCAGGCCATTGCCTGAACCGCAGGGAATCAGGCCGAGAGCGGCCTCGGTGCCGATAAGAGCGGTGGCCACTTCGTTCATCGTCCCGTCTCCGCCGATCGCGACCACGAGGCGACACCCGGCGTCCAAGGCCCGCCACGCAAGCTCGGTCGCGTGCCGCGGGCGTTCCGTGGCCACCAAGTCGGCGTCGAGCCGATGCTTCGCGATAAACTCGCGTGTGTAGCTCAAGAGCCAAGGGTTCCGGGCATTATGTCCGGAACGGGGATTAAAGATGAATCGTGCGCGGGGGAGCATCGCTGCGCAAAGGGACCGGTGACCGAGGACGCATATACCTATAAACGAAAAAGAAGGCGGGGCGAGAGTGGGAATTACTAGCGTAAGCGGGACGGGGGGCGGCGCGATGACGCTCACGTTGTCGGTAAGCGAACTCGCCCCGATTGCTCCGACGACGTCAAGCCCGCCACTTCACGCAAATCCCGCACGAAGCCGTCGATCACACGCGACCACGGGATATTCTCGGCGGTCGCTCGCGCCACGAATCCAAGCTGCCGCCGCCGCCGCGGATCGCTTTCCGCGAGGCTCAGGGCTTGCTCGTGGAAAGACGCGTCGTCGGCAAAAGGCGCGAGCAGCCCGTTTTCTTCGTGCCGCAGGTAACGCGCCGCGGCGGCGTAGTCGAAGGCGAGGATCGCCAGGCCGCTGGCCATCGCCTCGGTGACCACGTTGCCGAAGGTCTCGGTGAGACTCGGGTAAATAAACGCATCCGCCGAGGCGTAGCATTTGGCGAGTTCTATGCCCCTGAGAAACCCGGTGAAGTGCGCCCACGGGTGAGCCCGCGCCAACGTCGAGCGGAGCGGACCGTCTCCCACCACCACGAAGCGAGCCCGCGGGTGGACGGCGCGGATCGTCTCCCACGTGCTGAAGAGCAGCCTGTAATTCTTCTCCGCCGCCAGCCGGCTCACGTGGATAAAGACCGGGTCGTCCGGCCCGGCTCCCCATTCGGCGCGCAACGCGGGGTCGCGACGCGCGGGCGAAAACAGCTCCGTATCGACGCCACGCGAAAGCAGGCGGAGACCGCGAAAACCGGCGCGCTCGAGCTCCCGGTTCAATTCATTCGTGGGAGAGAGCGTGATCCGGGTGCGGTTGTGGAACCATCGCAGATAAGCGAGCGCGGGCCGGGTCAGAAACCCGAAGCCGTAGTGCCGCGAATACGAGTGGAAGTTCGTGTGAAACGAGGAGGCGAGGGGAATGCCCAGCGTATTTGCGGCGGACAGCGCGGACCAGCCAAGCGGACCCTCCGTGGCCACATGCACCACGTCGGGGCGCGCCGCCTCCCACGCGCGCACGAGCGCGCCGCGCGCCGGCAATCCAAGCCGCAACATCGAATAGCCCGGTATGGGCACGCCGGGATGCAGCTGCTCGTTAAAATATGGCGCGGCAACCGGCGCCGACGGAGCCTGGCTCGGCGGGTGGAAAGCGGGCGAGGCGAAGGTGGCCGTCTGCGGATCTCCCGGCTGGCGAGGCCGGTGGACGGTCACCTGCACGCCTCGGCGCGCGAGACCCGCGGCAAGTTGACCCAAGGTCATGGCCACGCCGTTGATTTCCGGCGGAAAAGTTTCGGTGACGAGGGCGAGTTTCACGCTTGCGACGGGGTGTCGCGGCGCGTGGCTGGATACGCAACGGAAAGCCACGCGCCCCCTCCGTTTATCACCATGGCGTCACTTATGTCTCGGATTCTTTACGTGCTCACCGGGCCCACCGCCGTGGGAAAGACCGCGTTGGCCCTCGATTGGGCCGAGGCAAACGGCGCCGAAATCCTCTCTTGCGACGCCAGCCTCTTCTACCGCGGCATGGACATCGGGACCGCCAAGCCCACCTCGACCGAGCGCGCCCGCGTTCCGCATCACCTGATCGATATCCGCGAGGTCCGCGATCGGATGGATGTCGCGAAATACGTCGAACTCGCCCGATCGGCGGCCGAGGACATCGCCGCCCGCGGGCGCCGAATCCTCGCCACGGGCGGAAGCGGCTTCTACCTCAAGGCGTTCTTCGGCCCCGTCGCCGACGATATCGCCGTTCCGCCTGGGCTTCGCGCCGAGATCGATTCCAAGCTCGGGCGCGAGGGACTCGAATCACTGCTCGCGGAACTGCACGCGCTCAATCCCGCCGGCCTGGGCGGGCTCGATGTTCAAAACCCGCGCCGCGTGACGCGCGCCTTGGAGCGTTGTCGCGCGAGCGGCCGCACCCTGGCGGAGCTCGCCGCCGATTTCGCCGCCAAACCGGGTCCTTTCGCCGATTGGGAAATCAAAGCCGTGCAGCTGGACCGCGAGCCCAAGGAGCTGCGCGAGCGCATTGTGAAACGCGTCGACACGATGCTGCGCGACGGCCTGGTCGACGAGGTGCGTCGTCTGCGCAGCGAAGGGCTGGAGGAAAATCCGAGCGCGGCCTCCGCGATCGGATATAGGGAAACGCTCGCGATGCTGCGCGGCGAGCTGCCACCGGCGGAACTCGCGTCGGCCATCGCCCTCAATACCTGGGGTCTTGTGCGCAAGCAGCGCACTTGGTTTCGCACCCAGCTTCCGGCCGACAAAGTGCGCATGATCCCCGCCGCGGAGGCGCGGGCGGATGGGTTGTTCTAGACGGTAGCGAGAAGGGCCGAATCATGCCGCCCGGGCCCGGGATTCCACCGATCCACGCCCGCCGATGGAGCGCGTAGGATCGGGCGTGAAGAAATTCTTTCGCGACAACGGTCTCTCCATCGTGCTCCTCGGGTTCTTTCTGGTTACCTACCTCGGCGGCCAGGTTCTCACCGGCTGGCAAACGCACAACGAGGACCGTGGCGAGCACAACGAGCCCCCGCTCAGCCTTGCCCGCTATCTCGCCAGCGCGCACTTTGTAGAGGCGACTTCCGAGAACTGGGAGAGCGAGTTTTTTCAGCTCTTCGTCTACGTCTACGTCACGGCGCACCTGTTCCAAAAGGGCTCCGCCGAATCGAAGAACCCCGACGAGCCTCCCGAGGAAATCGAAGTCAAACCCGACTCGCCGTGGCCGGTGCGCAAGGGCGGCCTCTGGCTCAAGCTCTACTCGCATTCGCTCTCCATGGGCATGGCGCTGCTGTTCCTGATCAGCTTCTGGATACACGCCTGCAGCAGCGTGCGCCTGGAAAACGAGGAGCGCGCACGGCGCGATGAGACTCCGCTCGCGCTTTCCTCGCATCTCGGCGGCTCGAAATTCTGGTTCGAATCCTTCCAGAACTGGCAGAGCGAATTTCTGTCCATCGCGAGCATGGTCATTCTCAGCATCTTCCTCCGCGAAAAAAACTCCCCCGAGTCCAAACCCGTCGGCGCATCCCGCGGCGAAACCGGCTGACCCGCGCTCGCGCCGGTTCGCGCCGCAAGCCCAAGCCTGATCCGTGGTCCGCCCAACCCATGCGCCCGTGGAGAATCCGTCCGATGGCTGCGCGGCGGTGCTCCGCCTATCGTTCGGCTTTCCGGCGCAAATCCGATCCGACCCAACCTCCCACGAAAGGAAATCCCATGCCCGAGAAAGCCACCATCGAGCGTGCGCGGCGCGACGCGCGTGAAGGCAAATCCGCCTCAACCCAGGCGGGCGAATTCGTCCGCGACGTGGTCCGCCACATCCGCCAAGGAAAGCACGGCGCCACCTCCACCAGGCAGGCCATCGCCATCGGGCTCTCCGAAGCCCGTCGCGCCGGCGTGAAATTGCCGCCGCCAAAAAAAGGCAAAGCCTCGTCCAAGGTGCGCCGCCAGGCGGAGCGCGACCTCGCCAAGGGCCGACGCCAGGAAAAGCCTTCGGTGAAGCGTTCCCGCGCCAGCCTCAATGCCTTGAAAAAAGAGGGGAGCGCCGCCGCCTCGCCTCGCGCGCTCTCCCGTCAAACCAAGCAGGCCGCCCGCCGCCGCGGCCCCCGCGCCCGCTCCCTCGCGGGCCAAAAGGCCGCGCGGACCCGGAAGCGTCGCGCCACCGCATGAGTCTGGCGGCGGCAGTTGGAAGCACGGGGCACACGGAGAAGTTCAGGTGGACTGCCGGGCGCTCCGCGCGTTGGCGGGACTGCCGCGATCCCAATCCGGCGTGCGCGGAGGCTGGCACGCCCGTCACCCGCGAGGTGGGAAGCGAGAGCCCTCCACCGGTCCGGGCATTCAACGCGGAATCCGAGATAAGCGCGGATCCGCGGTGACGGGGGCCTCACCAAAAAGAGCGTGGGGCCGAATCGCAGGCCCTCTCCGGTCGGCGCCTCGAT
>CAMLQS010000295.1 GCA_946482165.1 uncultured Verrucomicrobiota bacterium
GTTTTCGAGTGGGCGGATGACGTCGCGGAGAACGACCCCGTCATGGCGGTGGGTCTGGACCGGACCCCCAAGGTGATCAAGGGACCCGCCTGGCTGGGCGGGATGGTCCTGGAACTTGGCCGTTCGGAAGGGGATGAGGGCA
This sequence comes from uncultured Verrucomicrobiota bacterium, assembly GCA_946482165.1. Next base: position 143 of record CAMLQS010000295.1, read on the forward strand.
ACCCGACGGTGCTGCACGATGTGCCGCTTCAGCGAGGGGACAGCGGCGGGCCGCTGTTGAACGAAAAGGCGCGCCTGATCGGCATCAACGTCGAGGGCCGGTTGGGGCTCTTCCGTTCGCTGCTCCCCAATGCCCGGGCTTCCGAAGGCGTGGCGGAGCGTCCGGATCGGAAATGGGTGGAGGAGCTGATCGAGAAAGACGCCGCCAACCCGCCGCCCGCGGCCTCCGAGGAGGTGTTCGTGTTTGGGGCCGGTCACTCCGGTTGAGGCTCCGGACTTGGTTCAAGAACACTGGAGATTTGTCTGATGGCAGTGCGGGCAGTGGTCGTCGGGCAGCGGGTGTATCGGCATGTTTGATCGGATAGGGGCCTTGTTCCTCTTCCAGCATGAGGTCCTGCTGCTTGATTTTGGAGAGACGGTAGTGGCTGAGCACTACGTGACTGAGATCGACGTCGTCGTCATCGACGTTTTGCTCGCGGAGGAGTGGGGCGAGGTTGCGGGCGTAGAGGCTGAGCTTTTCGAGGTCCGCGTCGTCGTAGTCCACGATCTGCGACATGAACTCGTAGAAGCGCACGAAGGTGCCGAGGTCCTTCTTAAATATCTCCAGCGCGTCCTTTTCCTTCTTCGCGTCCTTGTGGTTTTTCTCCGCGTTGGCCCGGAGGACGGCGTCGCCCGACTTCTTGGCGCGCTCCAGCAGGTCGCGGGTTTGCTGGTAGGCGAGGACGGCGGCCTTGTAGCGGATCTGCCAGCGCTGCACCGCCGGTTTGCAGATGTTGGCGAGCGCGGCGTTGCTTTTGCTCTTCTGGAAAAATGCGGTGCAGAATTGCTCCACCTCGGGCCACTGGAAGATGCCCGCCGCGCGCAGCTTTTCGTTGAGGTCGAAGATCAGGTTGGGGTCGGAGACGTCGTCGAGCGTGGCCGTCTTGTAGTAGGGGAGGAAGGCGTTGAGGATATCCTCCGGCTCGTTGAAGAAATCCAAGACGAAGGTGCCGGTGGCCGCCTTTCCGGGATAGACGCGGTTGAGCCGCGAAAGGGTTTGCACGCACTCCACGCCGCCGAGCTTCTTGTCCACATACATGGCGCAGAGCTTGGGCTGGTCGAAGCCGGTCTGAAACTTGTTGGCCACGATCATCACCTGATAGTCCGGCGTGTCGAAGGCCTTGCGCATGTCGCGGCCCTTGAGGCCGGGGTTCATGCCGATCTCGGTGAACTTCACGCCGAGCAGGCCGGCGGAGTTCGGGTCTTTCGCGGTGAACTCCACTTCGCCGGAGAAGGCCACCATGCCGTAGAGTTTGGCGTAGCCTTTCGCGGCGATGTATTTGTCGAAGGCCAGTTTGTAGCGCACCGCCTCCTTGCGGGAGCTGGTGACGACCATCGCCTTGGCGTGGCCGCCGAGCAGGCCCATGACCTTGGTTTTAAAGTGCTCGACGATGACCTGCACCTTTTGCGCGATGTTGTAGTCGTGCAGGCGCACCCACTGGTTGAGCTTCACCTGCGCCTTGCGGCTCTCGACCGTCTCCTCGGTCTGCTGGATCTTGAGCGCGAGTTGGTAGGCGACCTTGTAGTTCGTGTAGTTCCTCAGGACATCGAGAATAAAACCCTCCTCGATCGCCTGCCGCATGCTGTAAACGTGGAAGGCCTCCGGCTTGTTTTTCTTGGACGGCGCGGCCTTGGGATCGGGCAGGCGGCCGAAGAGTTCGAGCGTCTTCGTCTTGGGCGTGGCGGTGAAGGCGAAGAAGCTGAGGTTGGCGTTGGCCCGACGCGAGGCGACCGCGGCGGCGATCATGTCGTCGGACGACAGTTCCTTTTCGTCGTCGTCGCCACCCTCGATCATGAGCACTTCCTTGAGTTGCCGCGCAGTGGAGCCGCTTTGCGAGGAGTGGGCTTCGTCGGCGATGATGGAGTAGCGACGCTCCTTCAGGCTCACGCTGTTTTCGATGGCGCGAAGCACGAAGGGGAAGGTCTGGATGGTGACGATGATGATGAATGGGGCATGTTATCGAGCGGGTGCTTGGGACGGTATCGCACGAATCTGAATCGCGGGTCGACCAGCGATGGATGATTTCGTCGTCCTTCGTCGTGTGAAGGCCGCCAAGCGCGATCATTTTCACCGGACGCTCCTCGTCACCGTGTTCATTGGCGTATTTGAGCCGCGTTGTTCCCCAATGCGTGGGGACTTGGCCGAGCCATTCGATGCCGGAGTCTTTTAGGGGGGCGTGGGGATTGAGGCCTTTGGTCACGGCATGGCTGATCACGGCCTGCCGTTTTTCTTTCAGCAGTCGGATCAACGCTTCCTGCTTTTCGATCAGCCGGTCGATCTTCGCCGTCTCGTGGTCGAGGAACTTGGCGATTTGGGTCTGTTCGGAAAGGGGGGGAACAACGACCGCTGTGTCGAAGAAACTTTCGGGATACAGCCGAAGCCGCGAATCAATCACTCCGGTTGAGCGAGTCTTGAAGTGTCCGGTGTAGAGATCCGTCCGGAGCAGGTGATGCATGTAGTTCGGATCAATGCCTTCGAAGAAGCGGAACACCGAGTAGGCCGGACTGACGATTCCATCGAATTTCGACACGCCCAGGCCCCGCTTCCACGCGAGCATGATGTTCATGACGAGGTCGTCTACCTGGCACTTCTTGTATCCTTCGAGCGACTCAGCGCGGGATAGAAATTCACCTTCCTCTACGACCTCACCTCGCGGCTTCACTCCGTAGTATTCGGAAACCGAGAGTAGCGTTTCTTCTCCGCACTCGGATCGCTCGGATACTTCGCGAAAGAGAAATTTTCCCCGAAGCACCTTCCAGCCAGTCGGTATGTCACCGATCCAATCTTCACCCGCGGAGTTATACTTGGGATACGGCTTATACCGCCCGTTGCTCACGAGTGGACCTCCTGCAGGAGTTTTAGGATCTCGCCGCTTACGGCGTCGAGGTCGGCGTCGATCTTGGCAAGGTCGCGCGGGGGCTGGTATTGATAAAAGTGGCGGTTGAAGGGAATTTCGTAGCCGACGAGGCCGACTTGGTCGTCCTTGGGGTCGCGCTTGGTGGCATCGATCCACGCGTCGGGAACGTGGGGCAGGACTTCTTTCTGGAAATAGGCCTCGTTGAGCGCGTCTACCGACTGGCTGGGATCGAGGGCGACGTTTTCGAAATCGCGGAGGTCGGAGTCGGGTTCGTATTCGACGACGTGTTTATCGACGGCGAAGAGGCCGTAGAAGGGATCGGGCTTGCCGGTCTTGTGGACCTTTTTGACGACCTTGGCGGCGGCGGGGTTTTCCACGAGACGGCGGCGGTGATCTGTTTTTTCTCTGACGCGTCGAGCTTGAGGCCGGTGGCGACGAGGGCTTCGTCGAAGGTGTTGAAATCGTCGTGCCGGGCGGTGCCGAGCTTGGCCTGAAGCTGGCGGGCCTTGAGGAGGAGGTCGCGTTGCTCGCGCCACGTAGAGGCGGCGAGGAGGTCTTTGACGTGCTTCTCCTTCAGCTCGGGGAAGTCGGCCTTGAGGGTGGTGCGAATCTCGGTCTCGTGCTCGGTCAGCACGCCGTAGGCGTCCTTGCCCGGGGCCGCCGGCCCCTCGGTCCAGGACTGGCCGTAGGTCTCGTAGATCCAGCGCATGGGAGCTTCGAGCGCGCCGGAGCAGAAGCGGAGGGCGGCGAGGCGCTCGTCGCTAAACTGCCAGGAGAGGCGGAGCGGGCGCTCGATGGTGATGCGCCGGTAGCCGAATTCGTGGGTTTTGAAGATTTTGGCGGCGAAGGTTTTTGCCGACGATCCGGGTTCGGTCTTGGGCGTGGCGGCGGGGCGGCCGCGGGTGCTCTTGGCCTCGGCCGGTTTGTCGAGCGCGGTGGGCTCGACGGGGGCGAAGTCGCCGAAGGCGCGGGTGATGGTCTTGATGTCGGCCTCGCTCATTTCCTGGCGTTTCGAACCGAGGGATTTGCGCATCTTGCCGCAGAGGTTGACGCCGTTGATGAGCATGACGCGGCCGCGGCGCTCGGGGGCTTTTTTGTTGGAGAGCAGCCAGACGTAGGTGGCGATGCCGGTGTTGTAGAACATGTCGGTCGGCAGGGCGACGATGGCCTCGAGCAGGTCGTTCTCGAGGATGTGGCGGCGGATCTCGGACTCGCCGGAGCCGGCGCCGCCGGTGAAGAGCGGGGAGCCGTTGAGGATGATGCCGATGCGGGCGCCGCCGTCCTTGGGGTCGCGGAGCTTGCTCAGGAGGTGGAGGAGGAAGAGCAGCGAGCCGTCGGAGACGCGGGGCAGGCCGGGGCCGAAGCGGCCTCCATAGCCTTTTTCGGTGTGCTCTTTGAGGATCTCGCCTTCGATCTTTTTCCAATCCACGCCGAAGGGCGGGTTGGAGAGCATGTAGTCGAACTTGTCGGCGTAGAGCTGATCGTTGGAGAGGGTGTTGCCGAGTTTGATGCGGGAGACGTCCTGGCCCTTGATGAGCATGTCGCCCTTGCAGATGGCGTAGCTCTCGGGGTTGAGCTCCTGGCCGAAGGCGCGGATGACGGCGCGGGGATTGAGCTCGTGCACATACTCCATGCCGGCGGAGAGGAAGCCGCCGGTGCCGGCGGTGGGATCGTAGATGGTGCGGATGATGCCGGGCTTGGTCAGGGCCTCGTCGTCCTCCATGAAGACGAGCGAGGTGGTGAGGCGCACGATGTCGCGCGGCGTGAAGTGTTCGCCGGCGGTCTCGTTGGAGCTTTCGGCGAAGCGCCGGATGAGTTCCTCGAAGACGAGGCCCATCTCGTGGTTGGAGACGGCGGCGGGGCTGAGGTCGGATTGGCGGACGCGCTGGACGACCTTGTAGAGGAGGTTGGCGTCGTTGAGCTGGCCGATGAATTCGGCGAAGTTGAAATACTCGAAGATCTCGCGGGCGTCGCGGGAGAAGGCGGAGACGTAGGAGAGGAGGTTGGCCTTGATGCCGGACTCGCCGAGGGTGCCGAGGTCCATCCGCGAGGTGTTGAAGAAGGAGAGGCCGCCGGTGGCGCGCAGGAGAAGCTTTTCCTGGGCCTCCTCGGGGAGCTTTTGTTTGGCGAGCTTTTCGGCCTCGGCGAGGACGGCGGGCTTGGTCGGGGCCAGCACGCACTCAAGGCGGCGGAGCAGGGTGAAGGGGAGGATGATGCGACCGTATTGGCTCTGCTTAAAATCGCCGCGGAGGAGGTCGGCGATGGACCAGGAGTAGGCGGCGAGGTTGTTGGAAGATTGGGACATTGCTCGGGCGGAAAGGGGATGGACGCAGTTCGCTGGGCGATCCACGAGTTACGGGCGACAAGAAGGGGCAAAGACCTGTGAGGCGCAGGCGCTTGGGGCAAGGCAGGATCGGGGAAACTCCGAGGCGGCGCGAAACGCGCCGTCGGAAGGATGAGGAGCGGAAACCTGAAACCTGAATCCGGAAGCGTGAGACCTGAAACTCCGGGACGGCGGATGCGCGGCGACGGGGTGCCGCGTTGGAAGGCGGCAGCGGCGGCGGCGGTCCAATGGGGCGAGGTGGTCCGCTACTTTTCTTCGTATTCTTCGTCGATGCGTTTGGCGTGGGAGAGCTGGCGGTCAAGCGGCTCGCGGTAGCGGAGGCAAGCCGCGCAGGAACTGGGGCCAGGCGGGGACTTCCACCTCGGGGTGCAGTTTCTCCGGGAGGAGATTCCAGAGTTGCCGGAGAAGGTGGCGTGACGAGGTGGTCGGCGCCGTCGGCGCGGTGGGAGATGGTGGCGAGGCGCGGGCCGTGGCGGAGCGGATTTGCGGATTCGCCGCGGTGAGTAGCGAGGAGGCGGGTGTCGGCTTTGGAGAAAGCGGCGGAGAAGTCGCCGGTGCGGAGTGTGATCGATGTGGCGTCTTCGTTGGCGGTGACGGACGCGGGGGCGCCGGTGTTTGGCGTGGCGTTGAGCGGTGTTCCGGCGGCTGACGATCTTGCGTTGCTCGGCGCGGAGCGAAGCCGGGGATCACGCGGCGATCACGTCGATGCCGCGCAGACCGAAGCGGGGAGCGGCGGCGAGGAGGCGGCGGTCGTTGGAATAGATTTCGACGAAGCCGGCCTCGGCGGCGGCGGCGAGGTGGAGCGCGTCGGCGGCGCGCAGATAATGGGTGGCCGGCGCGTGATGGAACGCGGCGGCCACCCGCTCAAGGTGGGCCTCGGCGATGGGCAGCCAATCGAGGGCGTTGGCCGCGCGGTCCGCGGCGATCTGCGCGAGAAGGGCGTCCACCTGGGACGGGGTGGCGGCGCCCTCGCGGACCTTGCGGTGGGCGGCGGCCATGAGTTCGGCCCGACCGTGGAGCGAGCAAACGAGGACGTCGACGGTG
>CAMLQS010000296.1 GCA_946482165.1 uncultured Verrucomicrobiota bacterium
CGAGGTCGGATTATCCTCGTAGCCGGGGTCGATGAACTCGGCGATTTCGATCATCGTCCGCTCCACCTTCGGGAACCATTGATCCATCGTGGCGACGGCGGCGACGATGATGATGGCTTTCGCGAGAACCTTAACGATGCCAATGCCACTCGGCTGGCTGGACACATAAAAAATGAGTCCGCCGACCATGATTGCGAAGACGATGAACCGGAACGCGATTACCAACGCGACCATCTTCTCCTCAAGTGTTGGCAGGTAGATTTCCATAGCGGGCTGATTTACGGCTGCGTCGTTTCGGCGGACTTGGCCGCTTCTTGCTGCGCCTCTTTTTCCTTCCACTCGTCCACGAGCTTTTGCGCGTTGCGCTTCCGCTCCTCATCTCGCGCGGCCCGTTCTTCGGGAGTGAGTTTTTTGAACATGTTTTGGTTCATGTCGGTGATCGCCTTGTTGGCGGCTTCAGCCTCGCGACGGGATTTCTCTTCAAGTTCGAGGCGCTGGCGTTCGCGCTCGGCGGCCTCGCGTTCCGCTTTGGACGGACCGCAGCCGGTGGCGAGGACGGATAGACCGAGGATCAGTAGGAGGGCGGTGGTTTTCATCGTTGGGCGTTTCGGAGTTTGAGGGTCTTCATGTAGGCGCTGACGCGCTGGTTCGCTAAGTGGTTGTCCCGCGCTTCCAGCTCGGCGACGGCCAGCCGCTCCTGTTCGAGGCGCGCGTCATTCGCGATTTTCTGGAGGGCGACTTCATCGACCTCGCGACGCCGCGCCGTCTCCACCTGGGCGAGCTGACCGTTCAACGCCACGAGCTTGGCCGAGAGCTTTTGCACCTCCGCGTCTGTGGTTGCGGCTTTCAGCTCTTGGAGCGTGAGCGCGATTTCTTCCTGCAACTCCGCTTCGCGCGCCTTCGTCTCGTCCGTGACCAGAACGGTGTTGGCCTGCTTCGCATCGAGCACGGAGTAGCGGCGGAACGTGAGCGGGTCGCGTTGCAGATTCCCGCCGTCGAGATCGGTGCTCCGAATCGCCCGGTAGTTTCCATCGGCGGTGTTTTCGAGAGAATCGAGACTACGGGTGACGCGGACGATTTCGTCCCGCGCGCGTCCGTATTCGCGCACCAGGTCGTCCTCGCCGAGCACATCGAGGACGACGTTGGCACCGGCTTCGACGGGGTTGCCCGTCCATTTGCGGATGTCACCCTGGATGTTGATTTGCTGGTTTAGCTTGTCGATCTGCGTCCGCAGTTTCGCGATGCTATCGACCCACTTCGCGATGCTCTCCGCATGGGCGACTTTTTGGGCGGTAAGATTGGCCGCATCTATAACCGGAATGCCGGAGGCAAATGCAGCCGACGCAAACAGAAGAAAAAGGAGTAGGGTTTTCATGGCGATTCGACGCGGACGTATTCCACGCTGGGGTTGAGAATCACGCCGTTGACCGTGGTTTCAGGCAGCTCCACCGGGACGAGCCGGGCGCTCGACTCGCGTCGGTCTTCATAGGAGCGCTGTTGGTTCTGGATGATCCAGTATTGCTGTTTCACCGCTTGGTTCATCGCGCGGTCGTAGCCGCGTTGCTCCGCGTTCTTGATGGCCTTTTTCACCTGCGCCTGGGCGACCTGCGAAACGAGGTAGCCGCCGGCTGCACCGGCGGCGGTCACGCCAATGTCGCCATCCGACAATTCGTAGGCGAGTGCGCCGCCGGCACCAGCCAGGCCGATGTCGGAAGCCATTCCGCCTGCCGTGCTGCAACCGGACAGCCCGGCGGCGACGAGTCCGAGGGCGCAGGCCGCGCCGAGCCTACGCCGATTGTTTTTCCAGTTCATGAGATTCCTCCGGGGTGGGTTGGACGTTGCGCACCGTGCCGCACAGGGGCGGATCGGTGACAGGTGAGAAAAAGCACAGGCTGGAGAACTTTTTGCCCGGCGGTTGTTGTTCCGGCATCGGGTAGTTCTGGATCGAGGCGCAGACCGATTCCGGGAGTGCGATGTCGCGGGCGATGTCGTCCACGTCGTTACGGTCGAACTGCCGCATGAGGAAAAATTGCTTCGAGTTGCCGATGACGACGGGGCGAATGCGCGCGTCCTTAAACCGGCTGTATTGTTGGACGATGGACGCGGTCCAACAGTTGAACTTGCGGAGCTGCGCGTAGGATTCGGCGACGATTTTGTCGCCGCCAGGCACGTCGAGAAAGCGGGCCAGCTCCTCGTAGATGATGCGTTTCCGCAGGGCGCGCGGGAGTGAGATGATGTGCTGCCGGGCGAAGCCGGTGACGAGCAGACCGGCGGCGGTTTTGAGTTCGATGGCCTGCTCAGGGATGTAGCCCAGCTCGAAATGCGCGATGGCGCCTGTGAGGGACACGTTGGTCCGACCGTCGAAAAGTTTTCCGTATTGGCCGTAGGCGCACCATGCGGAGAGGAGCGTGGCGAGGTGATCGACCTGCTCTTTCTTGTGCTCCGGGAAACGGGAAAACTGCATTAACTCCACGAGGCTTGCATGGACGGGATAGTCCTCCGGCGCGTAATAGGCATGGGCGAGTGCCATGACGGAGCGCTCCGTCTGGGGCTCTTTCAGGAATTGGGTGATCTCCGCTTCTGTGACGGCGGCGATGAACGACAGGGCCTCGTCGTCACGACGCGCGCGGCGGTCGCGCAACTCGGCGTAGGCTTCCATCTCCGTCGAGCCGAGGCCCATCTTTTCCCGTTTCCACCGATGCACCGCGCAGGCCATGCGCTCTATCTCCGGCATCAGCTCCGCGTGTTTCTTCGCCCAATCGTCAAAGCCGTCCTGGTAGAGCTGACCGACGTATTGGCCGAGCATGGCTTGCCGGATTTGCTGCGCCTCGGCGTCAGGCGACTCGCCGATCATGCGCGCGACGAGCGCGACAGCGGAAGCGATGTGCAGGTGGTTGAGCGGCAGTTTTCCCGTGTCGAAATAGTTGATCGTGAGGTCGCCGTCCGGGTGGATGATGATGGGCGTCTCGCCCATAGCCCGCGTGAAGTCCGCGTAGGACAGGCCCTCTTCCACGAAGACCGAATGGTGGTAGTAGGCGGCGGTCTGCGTGAGCAGGTCGCACATGGTCACGGATTTTCCCGCGCCGGTCGCGCCGAGCAGCACCGCGTGCTGCGGCGTCGGCGGTGTGCCGAGGAAGGTGCGCAGGCCGACAAGGTTTCCCTGCGAACCGTCGTAGATCGCTTCGGCCTCGGCCAGGTGGCCGGTGAAGGTCGCCGAGAACGGCAGCAGATCGGCAAGGTAGGTATCCTCGGCGTAGAGGGCGCGGTGCTTATAGGGCGAACCGGTCCAACCCGGCCACGAGGCGAAGAAAAGTTTCTTCGCGGTCGAAGGTAGCGCGCACTCGTAATACTGAGCGCCGCCGAGGTTGTTGATCGCGTTTTTGATCGCCGCGCATTTCGCGCTCAAAGCAACCTCGCTCTCGTCCCACACACGGATCGTGTAGGTCACGGAAAAGGGCCGGATGAAGCCGGTCGAGAGCGATTCGATTTTCCGCTCCTTCTTGCCGATGGCGACGAGGAGGGAATGCCGCTCGCTATCCTCGTATTCGCCGCGCAGCCGTTCGATGGCTTTCTCTTCCTGCTCCACCTCGCGCTTGGACGGCAGCGGCGTGACGTTGACCGTGATTTGGTAGTCGAGAAACGAGAGGCCGGTGAGACGGAAGACGATGCCGGGATACGTGCGACTCGGCCAACGCTTGAGCGTGAAGACGGCGTGGTAGCGTCCATCGGAATAGAAGCCGACGCGTTCGAGGCCGACGCCATCGGAGTTCCAGCAATTTTCCTGAATGGTGAGGACCGGGTTGAACTGCGCGTCAAAATCCACGTCGAACCGGTCGGCCAGCGACGGATTCAGGAACTTCATGTAATAGGTGAAGTGTTCCGTGTCGCCCATCGGCGTCACCGTGGTGTCGGAGCCAAAGAGTGTGCGCAGCGTGCCGGTGATTTCGTCAAACCGGGTGCGGAGTTCGGACAGCACCTTGTCATAGTATGCCTGGAGGCCGACCTTCGTTTTGAGGTTGCCCGAATAGGTAGTGATGTCGGTCGAGACGAACACCACGAGTTTTTCCCGGCGCAGTTCGCGCCTCTGCATTTTCCGCCAGTAGCGGTTAAACCGTTCATCTCGCACGCGGCGGATGTGCGGGTGCGTGACGCGCTCCGTCTCGCGGTAGTAGCGGGTCAATTCCGTCAGGTAGTCGGGATCGACCGTCCATTGGAGTTGCGCGCGCATCCCTTCGCCGAGCAGCGCTAGGAAACTGCGGATTTTGTCCTGATACGCGTTCAGATTCGCGACGCTCGCGCCGCGCAGGTCGGGCGGTTGCAGGACGTAGCCCTTGCTCGCGACGCCGCCCTTTTCGAGGGAGCCGAAGAGCAGGAGTCCGCCGGCGAAGTAGCCGTTAGGTGCGCCGCTTTTCATGGGTGGTCGGGCCGGAACGGCCGGGATGAGCGGGTTGATTGCGGGCGGCGAAGGACCAACCTTCGCCGGTGACGAGTTGATCGAAAAAATCCTCCGCGTAGCCGTCTGGTTTGTTGTGGCGGAAGAGCAGCACCCACGCGGTCGGGAGCACGAGGATGGGCAGCGCCAGGAGGATCGAGGGCAACGTGGCCGCGCCGAGCATCACATCGAGAAGCAGATAACACGCGAAGGCGGCGACGAAGCCGCCGATGACGTAGAGGAAATCGTTCCCCTCCAAACCGAGCGCGCGGCCCTTGCTGTCGTTGACGCTGTTCGTGTCCGTGATGCGTAGTTCGGCGCTCATGGCGGGACGGCGTTGGCGGTTGTTACGCGGGCGTCAGAATTGCGGCGCGAGTGCGCCGTCCGAGAGTCCGAAAATGTAGAACAGCGCGCTCATGATCGCGGCGGCACCCGCGATGATGATCCCGGAGACGATGCCCATTTTTCCCTCGGCATCGCCGCGCTTCATTTTTTCCGCGCCACCCCAGATGTTGATGACGCCCCAGATGAAACCGACCATGAACAGAATCCCGAGACCGTATTGAAACCCGGTTTTGAGTTCGGTCGGGATTTGCGCGAGGGGCAGCGAAGCAACGGCAGCCGAGGCCGGATTTAGCAGGAGCGCGAAACCGAGCGCTCCGACGGTGAGTTTTAAGCTTTGGGTTTTCATGGTGGAAAAGAGAACCGGGGGCTGGACGTGGTCGGTGCCGCTGATCGGCCACCGATTGAACGCCGTAACTCTACCTCAGAAAACCGCGTCCGGCTTGGACGCTCCTGCTGAAAATCAGAACGAATGCGCTATTTCCATCAGTCGCGCAGCATCGCGCTCGGTGCGCGTCCGTAGAACTTGCGGCAGTGCCGATCCAGATGGCTTTGATCGCAGAACCCGACGGCAAACGCGGCCTCGGCCACGCGATACTCGCCGCTGCGCAGCAGTTCGAGCGCTCGGTCCACCCGCATTTTCAAAGCGTATTGCAGCGGGGGCATTCCGAACGTTACGCGAAACCTGCGGGCGAAATGCGCGGGGCTAAATCCGAGTTGCCGAGCCAGACGCGGCACCTGCACGCGCGCGGCCAAATTTTCGCGGAGATAAGCCAGGACTTTTTCCTGTTCGGATGAGCAAAGCGGCGTGGGCTCGCAGACGTATCCGTTTTCACGATACATAAGCGCGTGCAGGAGTTTTAGCGCCAGCGCGAACCCGAACGCATTCACCAAAAGCGCGTGAGGCTGGCGAACGATGACGCGTCCAAATTCGGAGACGAGGCCACCAGCCATCGAATCATGCGCCGTGAGCCGGCGAAGGTTTTCAACAATGACGCCGGTAAGATTACGTCTGGCCAGTTCCGCCAGGATGACCCCGCCGACGAGCAATGAAACGACCCCTTGTTCCCGAAGGCCGCTGACGATGTGAGGCACGCCCGCCGGGATGACACAGCAGTCTTCGGCATGAAGCTCTGCCGTCTGCTCAACCCCGTCGGTATCCTGCCACGCGACCGCTCCCAATGTCGTCCCGAGGTTCAAAATTAACTCCACCTCGTGGTGGGTGTGCGCCTCCCGCTCGCCGGGATCGTGCATCAAGGATCGAAACACGACGGGAGCCGCTTCCATTCGGTGCCAAATAGGCGGCGTGTTGCCCGTGCTGATCCTGCCCGTCTCCATATTCGCTTCCCCGGACCTATCGTCATTCGAGTTTTGCATAGGAGGTTCCTTTCTAAGGCTACCGGAGGAACAGGCCTAAGTTGGCTAGGCCAATTCCCCAAGGGCTTGTCGCCATAGATTATCACTTGCAGCATCGGTTCCCCAAGTTTTCGGGTATCAGGGGGATAACCTCGGCAGTTTGTGTGCTCTAACACACACGAGGAATTCAGTCCTTCGCTAGGCTGTGTGCTAGAACACACGTGCCGCGCGATCAAAAGAAACCTCCAGCCGCCACCAGACGACGAAACCACGTCGGTCCCCA
>CAMLQS010000297.1 GCA_946482165.1 uncultured Verrucomicrobiota bacterium
CGCCCGCCGGGAACTAAGCATCCTTGGGGACATCCTGGAGAAGGAAGCCAACGGGCTCTTTCCGCCCCGGCCAGGGTGGCAGGGCTACTGGTTTGATCGCACCGTGCTCCGCATCCTCGCAAGGGAGGCGACCGGGTTGATTGCCCTCCCCTAAAAGGAGGAAGCGGCGGACCGTCTCCCCGGCGGGGAGGGCGCGTTTCGTTGCGGCGGTGCATGAAGGTTTGCCGACACCCGTCGGCCAGCGTCCCGCGCAAGCGCCGCGATTCAGGATCGGGCGCACCCCGCAAGCAGCTGAACGGGCCCGGCTAACGAGCTTCTTAAAATCGCCTGAACGTTTTGACGGGGAAAAAGCGCATGTAGAAAGGCACCGGACCCGACTCGTTCTTCCGGCCGTCATCCTGACGCGCCCAAGACCGTCCTCGTATTCCGGCCTCAAAAACTACTCCAACCCTATGCTTACCTCACCGCTACCCCACCGCTTGCCCGATCAAACCACGCCCCACGCCGCCCGGCGCTCCTGGCTATCCAAACTCCTCGCCGTCGCGGCGACCGCCGTCCTCTGCGTCAGCACGCACGCCGCCCCGCCATCCGGCCGCAACTGGAACCTCGTCGAATCCGACGACTTCAACGGCACCGCCATCAACACCAACATCTGGAAAGCCGGCAGCACGGCCTGGGGCACCAGCAATCAGAACGCGTGCTCGATCATCCAGCCGGCCAACTCGTATCTGGAGAACGGCAATCTCGTGCTCCGCGTGGTAAAGGGATCCCAGCCCGGCAGCAACGGTTCGACCGTGCCCTACGGCACCGGCCGCGTTAACACCAAAAACTGGCGCACCTACGGCTACCTGGAGATTCGCGCCGCATATCCAAACAATCGTGGCACTTGGCCGGCGTTCTGGATGCTCGGCAGCGGCTGGCCGCCCGAGTTCGACATCGCCGAATACTTCGGCGCCCCCCGCAAGCAGATGGGTTTCCACTGGACCGACGGCAGCTGGTATGGCCTTAGCGTCAACGACACGGGCAACACCTTCACCGGCTATCGCACCTACGGTCTCGAATGGGGTCCCGGCTACCTGAAATTCTTCATGGACGGCAACGTGGTCTACTCCGACTCCCGCGCGTCCGTCCCGACCCAGGCGATGTATGCCATTCTCAGCTCCGGCGTGAACTGCGGTGACGTGGACGGCGTCGGCTATCCGAACTACTACAAGGTAGACTATTTCCGATGGTATCAACTCGCGGGCGGTTATTACAAGTTCCGCAACGCCGCCACCGGGAAATACATCGACGGCATGGGCCGCACCGCCAACGGCTCCGCCTGCGGCCAATACGCCGCCGGCACCAGCACCAACCAGCAGTGGTCCTTCGTGCCGAACGGGAGCTACGTCCAGATTCGCAACCGCTCGACCGGCATGTGCCTGGATAGCATGGGCCGCACCACCAATGGTTCCGTCGTCGGTCAATGGGGCAGCGGCTCCACCAGCAACCAGCAATGGCTCCAACAGCCCTCCGGCAACAACTTCAAGTTCCGGAATCGCGGCAACGGCCTCTATCTCGACGGCGCCGGCAAAACCGCCAACGGATCGGACGTCTACATGTGGGGCGGCAGCACCAGCGGCAACCAAGCCTGGACCGTCACCAACGCATAGCCGACGCGCCGCAGCCAGCCGCCTGCCTCCGCGTCCGTGATCGCGTCCGCCCGCCCGTTGGCGCTTCGGACGCGGCCGGACGCCCCACGGGGTGGCGCATGCCTGATCGCGTGCGCCACCCCCACTTTTCACACGCCCCCCGTCCCCGTTCCCCTCCCATGCCCCAAACCCCAATACTTGCGTCCGATCTCGGAAACGCGCTTCCCCCGCGGCTTTCCCCACCCGTGCCCCATCGCCGTTCCCGCCCGCGTCGCATCCTCCCATGGCGCCGTCCTTTAGTCGGAGCCATGATCCTTGGCCTGTCGCTCGTCGCCCACGCCGAAACGGCGGTGTCGGACGCCCATCTCGCCGCCCCAAAGGAAACACCCGTCGTGCCCGTCGTCGCGACCGCGACACTTCCCGCAGCCGGCCCGTCTCTCCAAGCCGCCCTCGAGCAGATCGCACAAGAGAACGACCTCGACAAACGCCTCGAAAGGCTCGCCGCCATCGCCCAAAGCCTGGCCCCCTCCGACTTTCCGGCCGCGCTCGATTTTGCGGTCACACTAAAGGAGTTTCGGGAGCGAGTTTGGTTTCAGGAAAATTCGCTCAACCGCTGGGCCGACATATCTCCCGAAGATGCATTTCAATACCTTTCCCGACTGCCGGACAACCGACTCAAGGGAAATGCCTTCCGACGCGCGGCCGAAAAAATGGCACTCCTGTCGCCCAGCCAGGCGGGCTCGCTGGCCGAAGCCATGTCGCCCGGCGTCATCCGCAACGAAGTCATCACGCTGATCGCCCACACCTGGGCCCAGACCGATGTCGCGGGCGCCTTGGCTTGGGCCGAAAAACTGCCCGACGGCTTCGCCAAGGAGGAGGCGCTGACAACCGTGCGCTACGTGTGGGTAAACGCCAAGCCCGAGGCCGCCGCGCCGCATGTTGATAAGCTTCCCGACACGGAAACGAACGCGAACCTCGCCGGCGTCGTGGCATACGGTTGGGCCTCACGAGATTTGCAGGCCGCGTTCAAGTGGACGGAGAAACTGGCTCCGGGCGCAAAGAAGCGGGCCGCCTGCATCAACCTCGCCGAATCCTGGGCGAACCGCGACCCGGAGGGAGCCGCGGCCTTCGCCCTGAAGATCCCCGACCGCTCCGCCCAGATCGACGCCGTCGCGCTCGTCGCCGCGCGATGGGCCAAACAATATCCGGAGGCAGCCGCCTCGTGGGCCTGGTCCATTGACGGTGAAGACGCCCGCAACCGCGCGCTCTTCGAAGTGCTCAACCTGTGGGGCGAATACGACCCCGACGCCTGTGCTTCATGGGTGGAAAAACAACCGGCGGGTCCCGTCCGTGCCCGCGGGATGGAAATCGTGGCCGCCGCCATTTCGAACTGGCGCCCGGCACGCGCCGTCGAAGCCGCCCTGATGATCGGGGATGAAAGCGTGAGCGATGAGATCATAAACCAAAGCCTAGCCCGATGGATGGAGCAAGACGCCGACTCCGCCCGTGCATGGCTGAAAAGCTCGCGGGTTCCCGAAGCGCTTAAAAAGCGCCTGGCGATGGGCGCCCCCGGGAAATGAAACCCATTCGGACGGGCGCTTCTCCACCGCGCATCCAATGAGAAAAAGCCCCCTCGCCGCGGCCGGAATCGCCGGTGCCCTCATCGTCGGCCTGTTTCTGCTGCACCGCGCCCGACCGCCGGGATCAACCCCGCCGGAACTTATCGTGCAACGGACCGCCGAGATCCGCGTTCCCATTACGGACTCGCCGATCCCCCTACGCGAGACTCGGCTCGCCACCCGGCTGGAGTCCATGCCTGCCCGCTCGTCCGAGCCGGAGACCGCAACATCCCTGATCACGGAGGACGCCTTGTTGGCCGGCATCGTAGACGCGTTGGCCCCCGAGGGCGGCGAGTTGCGCGACCACGCGATAAACGAGCTGCTCGCGGCCCTCGCGGAGCGGAACCCGTCCGCCGCCGCCCGCTTCGCCGAGACCAACGAAAATCCCGGCTCGCGCGAAGAAGTGATCCGGCAGGTCGCCCGCGTATGGTCCGAAAAAGATTTTGAATCCGCCCTGATTTGGGCGGAATCGAAATTCTCCGGCGAGGAGCGACGAGCCGCCCTGGACGAGGTTTGCAAACAACGTGTGCTCACCCATCCCGCCGACGTCCTCCGGCTGCGAGAGCAGTTCGTCGATTCCGACGAGCCCTACTCTGCGGTTGCCGATCTCGCCAGCAAATGGGCCGAGCGCGACCCGATCGAAGCGCTGAAATGGGTCGATGGCCACGCGCCCGATCCGCGAATGGACGAAGTCATGGCACGGGTGGTTTTCGAATACGCCCGCGCCCATCCGGAAAAGGCGGCCAGGTATGTCGTGGAGTCGATAAAACCCGGCGCCGCCCAGTCGGAAGCCGCAATCACAGTGCTGCACCAATGGGCCCTGGTCGACTTGTCCAACGCAGCCCGCTGGGCGGAGTCGTTTCCGGAGGGCCAGCTCCGAGACAGAGCATTGCTGGAAATCGGGGGCATCGCCTCCGACTCACACAAGAAACAGGCCGAATAACACCAGCAACATCCGGCCCAATCACTCACCCTGGAAACAGCAGTCGGATCGGTTCGTCTCACGCAATTTTTGGGCCGCCTGCCGCTCGCGTCACCCGCTCCATGCACCCGCCGGTCGCGCCTCGGGACCCCGCGAAGGCCATCCGACTCAAAATGTTGCGCGACACTCCGCCGCCCGACTGCCGTTTCCAGGATCACCTACGCAACCCACTTTCACTACCATAGAACGCACTGAAACCATATCCCCGCCACCCGCTACCGGAAACGATGTGCCGAGATCAATTGCTCGCGCAGGGTGAGGGCCGGAGCAAATTCCGGACTTATCTCCAGCAAACGATCAAGCTCCGCCAACGCTTGCAATGGCCGCCCGGAACGCCCCCAACACAGAGCCAGATTATAGCGAGCCAAGACAAATCCCGGCCGCTTCTCCACGGCCGCCCGCGCATGCCGGAGCGCGTCCTCCGTCCGTCCTTCCCGCAGGTAAATCAAAGCCAGATTATTGTGCGCCTCCACTAGGGCGGGCCGCTCCAGCAAGGCCGCCTGATAATGGCGGACCGCCTCCTCGACCTCCCCCCGTCGCTCGCGCGCAATGGCCAGATTGTAGCGCGCGTCGGCGTGCGCGGGCGCAAGCCTCAGCGCATTCCCTAAATGGGTGATCGCTTCGTCGAGCCTACCCTGCGCCAACGCCAAACTGCCAAGGTTGTTATGAACATCGGGATCGTCCGGCGCGAGATCCCGCGCCGCTTGCAGTTCGACCAGGGCTTGGTCGAACTGCCCGGCCCGCAGCAGGGTCTGGCCCAGACTGTTGCGGGCGAGGCCGAAGCCTGGTCGCAACCGCACCGCTTCGCGGAGGGAGGCAAGCGCCTCGCCTTCCCGCCCCACATCCAGTCTGGCCAAGGCCAGGTTGTAGTGCGCGGCCGCCAGTCCGGGCTCGTGACGCAGCGCGGCCTCCAAGCTATTGATCGCTTCCTCGCCGCGCCCCTGCAGCCGCAGCGCCACGCCCAGATTTACCCAGGCGTCGGCGTAGTCGGGCCGCAGCGCCACCGCCCGTTCGGAGAACCTTATCGACTCGTCCAGTCGTCCATCCCTCAGGTGTTCGTAACCGAGATTGCCCTGCACGACGAAGCTCTCGGGATTGAGTTCGGCCGCGGCGCTCCAGAGTGTTTCGGGATCACGATACAAGGCGCTTTGCTGGAATGTGAGACCAGCCAGTCCGACAAGCACCGCGCCCCCCGCCGCCATCGCCAGCCGAACACACCGGCACTTCCTCGCCAGCCATTCAGCGCCCCCGGCCGCCAAGGCAAACGGCCCCACGCAGGCCAGATACTGGTAGTGATCCGCGACAAACGAAAACCGGAACGGATAGACATTAAAAAAACCCAAGGCGGGAAAGAGCGTGCCGACAAAAAGCAACCACGCCGCCAACG
This sequence comes from uncultured Verrucomicrobiota bacterium, assembly GCA_946482165.1. The sequence continues at coordinate 5,620 of CAMLQS010000297.1, forward strand.
GCGCCCGAGACCAGTGCCTGAGCCGCCAGGCAAGACCGGTTATCGCCAGCGCCCCCAACGGGAAGACATGCTGCCACGCGACGGACACATCGACGCGCCATCGCGGATAAATGAACGAGAGGTCGGCCGGCCATGCCAGTTTTCCCAGGTAAAACCAGACCACCCGCCCCGCGATCAGGAACCTTTGGCCAAAGGACAGGGCGAAATCATCCCCGGTCGCCCCGATGAAGCGTTTCTCCGTCCAGATGGTGAGCGCACCCATCGCCAGCGCGGCGAAAAAGAAGGGCAAAAGCGGACGCGCGTCCTTGCGCCAAGACAGGCGTCCGCGCCGCCACCAAAAGACCACGAGCAGGGCGGCGGGGAGGCTGGCGACCACGCTTTTCGAAAGCAGACCGGCCACAAACAGGACCAGGGCCGCGGCGTAAAAACCGCGGCGGCGCATTTCGTCGAAGCGAAGGTAGTAGAGCGCGGCCGCGAGGTAAAAGGCGGTGGAAAGGGTGTTCTTCAATTCCGAAATCCAGGCGACCGACTCGACCATCACGGGATGCAGCAGGAACATCGCCGCCGCGAGGACGGCGCCGGGAACCTCGAGCCGGCGCAAAAGGCGAAACATGATCAGGGCGCAGGCGGCGTGGAGCAGGATGTTGACGATGTGATAACCGGGCATCCAATGGCCCCAGAGCGCCCCTTGGAGCCAGAGCCCGGTGTGAAAAACGGGGTAATACTGCGAGACGACGCCAAACT
>CAMLQS010000298.1 GCA_946482165.1 uncultured Verrucomicrobiota bacterium
TGCTTGAAGGGGCCGCCGGAGATGGCGCAGGCGCCCATGGCGATGCAGTATTTGGGCTCCGGCATCTGGTTCCAGAGGCGCACGACCTGCGGGGCCATCTTCTTGGTGACGGTGCCCGAGACGATCATGAGGTCGGCCTGGCGGGGGGAGGGACGGAAAATCTCGGCGCCGAAGCGGGCGATGTCGAAGCGCGCGGTGGCGGCGGCGATCATCTCGATGGCGCAGCAGGCGAGGCCGAATTGCAGGGGCCAGATGGAGTTGGCGCGGCCCCAGCCGTAGAGTTCCTCAAGGCAGGTGATGAGGATGCCGCGGCGGCGCAGCTCCTCGCGTTCGGCGTCGGGGATGTTGCCGCAGGCGGGGAAGGGCGCGGGCGTGGCGGGGGGCGCACCCGCGGAAGAGGTGAAGGCGGGGGCGTTCATTGCCATTCGAGGTGGCCGCGGTGCCAGGCCCAGACGAGGCCTTCGACGAGCAGCAGGAGGAAGACGAGCACCGTCAGCAGCGCGCCGACCGGCAGGGAGGTGAAGGCGACGGCGGCGGGCAGGAGGAAGAGCGCCTCGGCGTCGAAGATCAGAAAGATGATCGCGTAGAGATAATAGTGGGCCTTGAACTGGATCCAGACGTCGCCCTCGGCGGGCAGGCCGCACTCGTAGGTCGAGTTTTTCACCGGGCCCGGCCGGGCGGGTTGGAAGGCCTTCGTCCAGAGGCGCGCGACGCTAAGCAGGAGCAGCGGGAAGATCAGGGCGATCCCTCCGAACAGAGCTAGGAAACCGTAGGATGAAGAGCTCATCTGGGCTCGACCACGCTGTCCGCCTCGCAAGCGAGCCGCAAAGATGAAGGCGGTGGCTGTATTGGCGAAAAGGCCTCATCCTTTGGCCGTAGGGGTGGCGGCATCGGGGCGCATTCGAGCAAGGGGATGATCCTTTTCCCGGGGAAATTTGAGTTTGCCAGCGCCTCGCGCCGCTCGGCACGCTGCCCTTTCACGTTGAGAGTTCAGAAGCCCTTTAACCAAAACACACAGCCATGTCCGAAGATCTCGTAGGTAACGTCCTGGTCGGCCAATCCGGCGGCCCCACCGCAGTCATCAACGCCTCCCTCGCGGGCGTGATCTCGGAGGCCCTCAATCATCCGGACATCGAAGAGATCTATGGTGCCCTTAACGGCGTGCTCGGCATCCTGAACGAGGACCTCATCGACCTCGCCGCAGAGAGCCAGCAGACGATCCGCGGCCTGAAGTTCACCCCGGGCGCCGCGCTCGGCACCTGCCGCTACAAGCTCAAGAAGCAGGCCGATTTCGACCGCGTGCTCGAGGTCTTCAAGGCGCACAACATCCGCTACTTCTTCTACGCCGGCGGCAACGATTCCCAAGACACCGCCGACAAGATCTCCAAGCTCGCGCAGGCCCAGGGCTACGCCCTCCGCGTGATCGGCATTCCGAAGACGATCGACAACGACCTGCCCGTCACCGACCACACCCCGGGCTACGGCTCCGTCATCAAGTATATCTCCACCACGATCCGCGAGATCGCCTGCGACAACGCCGCGATGGGCCAGCACGATCTCGTGCAAATCGTCGAGGTCATGGGCCGCAACGCCGGCTGGATCGCCGCCGGCGCCTCTCTCGCCAAGCGCAAGGACCACCCGCACGACGCCCCGCACCTCATCTATCTCCCCGAGGTCGCGTTCAGCCCCGAGAAGTTCACCGCCGACATCCAACGCGTCCTCAAGCGCGAGAAATACTGCCTCGTCGTCGTGGGCGAGGGCCTCGTCGACGCCGATGGCAACTACATCGCCGCCGACGAAAAGACCGACGCCTTCGGCCACGCCCAGCTCGGCGGCGCCGCCGACTACCTGCAGTCGCTCGTCGAGCAGAACCTGCCCGGCATCAAGTGCCGCACGGTGAAGTTCGGCATGGCCCAGCGCTGCGCCGCGCACGCCGGTTCCAAGGCCGACGCCGACGAGGCCTTCCTCGCCGGCCAGATGGCGGTCAAGGCCGCGATCCGCGGCGAGACCGACAAGATGGTCACGCTCCAGCGCGGCGACTCCGACCACTACACGGTCGAGACCGGCCTCGCTCCCCTCTCCGAGATTGCCAACGGCGTGAAGAAGCTCCCCCGCGAGTGGATCAACGAGGACGGCGTCTCGATGAACCACCAGTTCATCCGCTACGCGACCCCGCTCATCCAGGGCGAGACGCAGGTCGCCTTCGAGCACGGCCTCCCCCTCTTCGCCAAGCTCGACAAGGTCACCGTCGACAAGCAGCTCTCCGCCTACGAGACCTGAGCGGCTCGCATGGGCGCGACGCGAAGCGGAACGCCTTTCGTTTCCTCTTTTAAAGCCGGTCGCTCTCGGGCGACCGGCTTTTTTGTCGCTCGGATTTCCCTTATGAGTCGCTTGCAATCGAGAATCGGCGAAACGGCTTCGCCGGGCCGCAACGCCCCCGGCGTCGTTTCGTAGCGGAAGCGCGGATCGCTCTCGGTCTCTTCGTTCTCCGCTCCCTTCGGCCATGTCCTCCCGCGGCTCCGCTCCCGATTCCCCGCGTGGCATCTGCTCCGCGCTCGGCGCGTATCTTTGCTGGGGCCTGTTTCCGCTTTTCTGGCGGCAACTCGCCTCGGTCGACGCGCTCGAGCTGATCGCGCACCGCCACGTGTGGTCGCTCGCGGCGGTCGCGCTTTTGCTTCCGCTGATCGGCGGCTCGCGCGACCTCTTTGCCGCGTTTCGCCGGCCCGCGCTGCTCGGCGTGAGCTTCGTGGCCGGCGTGTTCCTGACGATCAACTGGCTCGTCTTCGTTTGGGGCGTCGCGCACGGACGCGTGATCGAGTGTTCGCTCGGATACTTCCTGCAACCGCTCGCGGCCGTGCTGGTGGGCCGCTTCGCGCTGCACGAACGGCTTTCGCGGATGCAGGCCCTCGCGCTCGCGGTGGCGGCGGGCGGCGTGGCCTTGTTGGTGTGGCGCACCGGGTCGGTCCCGTGGATCTCGCTCGGCATCGTCGCGAGCTGGGCGCCGTATTCGCTGTTGAAGAAACGCGCCGCGCTGCCGGCCCTGCCGGGCTTCGCGCTCGAGACCCTGCTGCTCGCGCCGTTGGCGCTCGGTTATCTGGGCTGGCTCGCGTGGCACGGGCGCGGCGCGCTCGGGCACGCGCCGGCCGGGGTCGAGGCGCTGGTGCTGGCGAGCGGGCTGGTGACGGCGGTGCCGCTGCTGCTTTTCGCGGACGGCGCGCGACGCCTGCGGCTGACCACGCTCGGGCTCTTGCAGTATATCGTGCCGACGATGCAGTTCCTCGTGGGCTGGGCGGTGTTTCACGAGCCGCTGGCGCGCGACCGGCTCGCGGCGTTCGTGTTTATCTGGATCGGCCTCGCGATCTACGGCGTGGATCTGGCGCGGACGGCGGGCGGGCCAAAGCGAGCGGACTCGAGCGCGGCGTGATGCGGCGCGCCGTCCATTGACGCGGAGGCGGCGGCCGGCGCAGGCTGGCGCGATGCGTTATCCGATGCGCGGCTGGCGTCTTGGCCTGATGTTCCTGTGTGTTTTCGCGAGCGCGGGCTCCGTGTTCGCGGTGGCGCGGCGGCCGAACGGCCCCGTGCCGTTTCCGGTGGAGGCGGGGCATCCTTACGCGGCGGCGTTCACCGCCTTTAACCGGCTCGCGCCGGAGGAACGCGACGCGGTGGTCTCGGCGAAGCCCGACGGGACGCTTGCTCCGCCGCTCGAGGCGGCGCGGAAAGAGATCGTGGATGCGATCAAGCTGGGGCGCGACGCGGCGCCGCAGTGGCGGGCCGAGCGAGATCCGCTGCTGCCCGGCTACGATCCGGATTTCGTCAAGAGCCTGTCCTCGCTCGCGGCGGCGCGTCTTTTGGCCGCGGACCACGAAGGCGGCGCGGTGGCGGGCGATGCCGCGGCGCTGGACGGGCTCGCGCTTTATCTGAGTGTGGGCCCGGGGCTTTCAACCGAGGACTGGTCTAGGCAGCAAGAGCTTGTCGCCGGATTGCTGGCGCGTCTGCAATCGCGCGCCGCGGATCGCTCTCCGGCCGAGACTGCGGCGCTGCTGGCGGAGTTGCGCGCCTTGCCGCCGCCGACCTCGTTCGCGGACATGGTTCGCGCGGATCCGCTTTGGAAAATGCCGGGGACAAAGTTGCGCCGGGCGCTGGAACGCAAGGCACGGGCCATGGGTTTTAAGTCCGACCGCATCGACCCGGATGTGCTGCGCATGGCAGGTGTTTCGGTCGAAGGAGAGCGCGCCGCCGTTTCTTTCGAGATGCCCGCCGGGGCCTTCTGGTTGGCGCCGGGCCAAAATCGATACGGCGTGGCCTTGCTCGAGCTCGATGTGGAGGGCCGTCAGGCGCGGATTCTGTTCGAGGGGCGCGAGGCGGTGGTCGAACTCAAATCGAGGCGCATCGGGCTCTGGGACGACGTGGTGCTGGAAGGGGCGATAAAGGGCCTCGTCGAGGATTCGGACTTCATCGTGGCGCTTTTGTTGGAGGGCGGAAAAAGGGGCGGCTCTCTTTCGGCGCATCTGGCGCGCTTGGATGCGTTCGGTCGGGAGGTGGATGCGCTCACGAAAGATATCGCCGAGGGCGCGGTGGGGAAATTCGATCCGGAGGCGTTGGCCGAGCGGACGGCGCGGTTGCACGCCTTGGAGCCGTGGCCCGACTTCAAGGGCGAGGACTTCGTGAAAGGCATCCTCGACGCCCAGGCGCTGGGCGAGAAAACCGATGCCGAATGGCAAAAGACCGTGTCGATGCTGGAGCGGGCTGCGTCGGGGTGACGCGCGCGGGCGGCGGGGCGGTGGCAGGGGCGTCGCGCCCATGAACCGAACCCACGGGCGGGACGCCCGTGCCACGCCGAGGCGGAGACTGGCGACCGGGCGGAGAGGCGTTAGGTTCCTGCGCGTGGCCCCGACGAGCTCCGCGCCTTCCGATTCCTCCGCCGGCAAGCCGGTTCGCCGGGTGCTGCCGTGGCTGGTGGCGGCGGCGCTCTTCATGGAGCACCTCGACGCGACGGTGTTGAACACCGCGGTGCCGACGATGGCGCACGATCTCGGCGTGTCGCCGCTCAGCCTGAAGTCCGTGCTCTCGAGCTACACGCTGAGCCTGGCGGTTTTCATTCCCGCGAGCGGTTGGGCGGCGGATCGCTTTGGGACGAGGCGGGTGTTTCTCTGGGCGATCGGTTTGTTTCTCGCCGGTTCGTTGCTCTGCGCGGCGGCGACCACTTCGGGGCTGCTCGTGGCGGCGCGCGTGCTGCAAGGCATGGGCGGGGCGATGATGGTGCCGGTGGGGCGGCTCGCGCTGGTGAGAAGTTACCCGCGTTCGCAGATGCTGGCGGTGACGAATTTCGTGGTGATCCCGGCGCTCCTCGGCCCCCTGCTCGGGCCGACGACGGGCGGCTTGATCGTCACGTGGTTTCACTGGCGGGCGATTTTTCTGCTCAACCTGCCGATCGCGCTGGCGGGGCTCTGGATGACGCGGAGGCACATGCCGGATTTTCGCGACCAGGCGCCGGCGCCGATGGATTTCGCGGGCTTCGTGCTCTTCGGCACGGGCATCGCGCTGCTGTCCTATGTGCTGGAGGTGTTTGGGGAGCATCGCGCGCCGCTTTCGTCGGTGGGCATGCTGCTCGCGGGCGCGGTGGTGTTGCTCCTCGCCTACGGGTGGCATGCGCGCGGCGTGGCGCGACCGCTGCTCGATCTGGCGCTGCTCAAGGCGCGGACCTTTCGCGTGGCGGTGCTGGGCGGCTTCGTGACGCGGCTCGGCGTGGGCGCGTCGCCGTTTTTGCTGCCGCTGCTGTTTCAACTCGGGCTGGGTTACGCGCCCTGGCAGGCGGGTTTGCTGACGATGCCGCAGGCGCTGGCGGCGATCGGGATGAAGGTGTTGAGCCGGCGCCTGCTCGAGCGGTGGGGGCACCGGAATCTGCTGATGGTGAACACGGTTTTGCTCGGCGGCATGTTGGCGAGCTACTCGATGGTGTCGCCGGGCGTGCCGACCGCGCTGCTTCTGGCGATGACGCTGACGCAGGGATTCTTCTCCTCGCTCCAGTTCACCTGCATGAACTCGCTCGTTTACGCCGACGTGCCGGACGAGGCGGCGAGCCGGGCGGGGAGCATCGCGAGCACGGCGCAGCAGCTTTCGCTGAGCTTTGGCGTGGCGACGGGCTCGATGTTGGCGGCGTGGTTTGTCGGCGCGCAGTTGCACCCGCCGCCGGAGGTATTGGTGCCGGCGCTACACCGCGCGTATTTGACGGTGGGCGTGCTGACCGCGTTTTCGTCGTTCACCTTCTGGGGGCTGCGACCGCACGACGGGGACAACGTGAGCAACCGGCGCGCGCGGGAGACGCGAAGAATGCAGGATACGCCGGTGAGCGCGGGATGAG
>CAMLQS010000299.1 GCA_946482165.1 uncultured Verrucomicrobiota bacterium
CGATCTCTTTCTGGCCAACAACACCGCCGTGTTTCGCCGTCTCCTCCCCGAGATGTCGATCCAGGTCCTGCCGCGGGACCACCCGATCTACACCTGCTACTTCACGCCCAAGGCCCGTCCGCCCCACACCTACCACGGCAACATCCTGGACCCGAAGCGGGAGCGCCATGGCCTCTACGGCATCTACCTCGGCGACCGTCTGGCCTCCCTGATCAGCCTCAGCGGCCTGCAATGCGGCTGGGATCACATGGTCGCTCCGCCCGGCCACCCCGAAGAGTGCATGAAGATGGTCGTGAACATCTACGTCACCGCCATGACCGCCTGAGTGTCCTCGCCCCCCAATATTCGTCGCCATGAGACTCCGTTTTTTCACCGCCGTCGGCGCCGCGCTGCTCGCGCTGAGCACCATCGTGCTGCCGGCCGACGAAGCCGGCCACAAAGGCGGCCGGGTAGGCTGGGCGCGTCTCGTCACCCCCGACAACAAGTGGTCCCTGCACAGTGACCAGGACCCGAAGCTGGCGACTTTTATCCGCAGTCAGACCACCCTGAACATCGACCCGGTGTGGTATAGCGTCGAGCCGGGCAACCTGGACCAGCTCTGCGCCTACCCCTTTGTCTACGTCAAAGAGCTGTTCCGCGTGACCGATCCCGCGCACCTCAAGAACATCCAGGAATACCTCCGCCGCGGCGGCTTCATCTGCATCGATCCATGCGTGAACGGATTTTCTCCGCAGCAGAAGGCCGACCTCATCCTGAAAAACGCCACCTTGTTCAAAGGCCTGTTCCCGAACTGCGAAGTTCGCGAACTCCCGGACGACCATGAGATTTTCCAGTGTTATTTTTCCGTGGTGGTCGATGAGCTCTACACGCCCGACATGCTCAGTCGCGGCGCGATCAAGCCGCCTCGCATCGGCCTGACCGGCGTGTTTCTCGACGGACGCCTGATCGCGGTCATCAGCATCAGCGGCCTCGAATGCGGCTGGCCCGAGACGCCCCAGCGCGTGCCCGGCTGCATGAAAATCATCGTGAACACCTACGTCTACGCGATGACGCGCTGACGTCCCTCGTTAGCGCAAGCCGCTCCAAGATCCAAGAGCCCGCCGCCGGCTGCGCCTTATTATCTGCGTCTTTTGGGTATTTTTTCCGCCGACTATTCTGGTGGTTTGAGCGTCCGCCGCCGCCCACTCTGTTGGCGCTAGCCCCCGGACCCCGCCCCCATGACGTTCCGTTTTTTGGCCCCCTTTGTCCCCCTGCTCGGCCTCGCGCTCAGCCTCGCCGCCGCCCCGCGCGACGAGGCCCGCTACGTCGTCCTCACCTCCCCCGGCGAACACCTCTTCGAATCCACCCCGCTCGGCAACGGCCGCCTCGGCGCCGCGCTCTACGGCGGCATCGCCGAAGAACGCATCGTGCTCAACGAAACCGGCATGTGGTCCGGCTCACCGCAGGCGGCCGACCGCCCCGACGCCCACAAGGCCCTGTCCGAAATTCGCCGTCTCCTCCTTGAAGGCAAAAACCACGAGGCCGAGGCGCTGGTGAACGCCCACTTCACCTGCGCCGGCGAGGGCTCCGGCCGCGGCGTCGGCGCCAACAAGCCCTTCGGCTGCTACCAGACGCTCGGCAATCTGCGCCTCTCGTTCCCCGCCTCCGCCGACACCACCGCGTATCCGGTCACCGGTTACCGCCGCACCCTCGATCTCGCCGAGGCGGTCGGCCGCCTCGACTACGAGCAGGACGGCGTGCGCTTCACCCGCGAGGCCTTCGTCAGCGCGCCCGGCGAGGCCATCGTGATCCGCCTCACCGCCAGCGCGCCCGGCCGCATCTCGTTCGACGCCACCCTCGACCGCCCCGAGCGCTTCGCCGTCGAACCCGTCGGCGCCGACGGCCTGCTCATGCACGGCCGGCTCAACGACGGTCGCGAAGCCGACACCGGCGTGCGCTACGCCGCCCGCCTGAAAATCATCCCGCGCGGCGGCACGCTCGAAACCGTTGGCGACTCGCTTCGCCTGCGCGGAGCCGACGAGGCCCTACTCCTCGTCACCGCCGCCACCGACATCAAGACCTTCGCCGGCCGCAAAGTCTCGGACGTCCGCGCCGCCGCCGAGGCCGACCTCGCCCGCGCCGCCGCGCAAACCTTCACCGAGCTTCGCGCCGCCCACGTCGCCGACTACCGGCGCTACTTCGACCGCGCCACGCTCGATCTCGGCCCCGTCGATCCCTTCGTATCCCGGCACGCCACACCCGACCGGCTCAAAGCGTTTCACGAAGGCACCCCGGATCCGTCCCTCGCCGCGCTCTACTTCAACTTCGGCCGCTACCTCCTCATCGCCTCGTCACGTCCCGGCGGCTTGCCCGCCAATCTCCAAGGCCTTTGGGCCGACAAGATCCAGACCGCCTGGAATGGCGACTGGCACACCAACATCAACGTGCAGATGAACTACTGGCCGGCCGAGGTCACCAACCTCTCCGAACTGCACGAACCGCTCTTCGCCCTCATCGAGTCGCTCGTCGCTCCCGGCGAAAAAACCGCCAAGGCCTACTACGGCGCGCGCGGCTGGGTTTCCTTCCTTCTCTCCAACCCCTGGGGTTTCACGTCGCCGGGCGAATCCGCCTCCTGGGGCTCCACCGTCTCCTGCTCCGCCTGGCTCTGCCAGCACCTCTGGGACCGCTACCTCTTCACCGGCGACCGCGCCTTCCTCGAACGCGCCTATCCCGTCCTGAAGGGCGCGTCCCAGTTCTACCTCGACATGCTCATCGTCGAGCCGAAGACGGGCCATCTCGTCACCGCGCCCTCGAACTCGCCGGAGAACGCCTTCCTTCTCGACGGCAAACCCGCCCACGTCTGCCTCGGCCCGACCGCCGACCAGCAACTCCTCCGCTACCTCTTCACCGCCACCCGCGACGCCGCCGCGCTGCTCGACCGCGACGCCGACCTCCGGGCCGAGCTCGACACCGCCCTGCCCCGCCTCGCTCCCACCCGCCTCGGCGCCGACGGCCGCGTGATGGAGTGGCTCGAAGAATACCCCGAGGCCGATCCGAAACACCGCCACATCGCCCACCTCTGGGGTCTCTATCCGGGCGGCGAAATCACACCGCGCGGCACGCCCGCACTCGCCGCCGGCGCCCGCAAGACCCTCGACGTGCGCGGCGACGGTTCCACCGGCTGGAGTCTCGCTTTCAAAATGATCCTCCGCACCCGTCTCGGCGACGGCGACCGCGCGCACACCATCTTCCGCAACGCCCTCAAACCCGCCGACGCCGCCACGAGCAAACAGCGCTGGAGCGGCGGCACCTACGCCAACCTCTTCGGCTCGCACCCGCCTTTCCAGATCGACGGCAACTTCGGCATCACCGCCGCCATCGCCGAGATGCTCGTGCAAAGCTCCCCCGACGAGATCGTCCTCCTTCCCGCCCTCCCCTCCGCCTGGCCCGAAGGCTCCGTCCGCGGCCTCCGCGCCCGCGGCGGCTTCGAGGTGGACCTCGCCTGGCGCGAGGGCCGCCTCGCCGAAGCGACGATCCGCAGCGTCGGCGGCACCCGCACCACGGTCCGCCTCAAAGACCAAGCCACCCCGGTTCAACTCACCGCGGGCGAGGCTCGGTCGCTTTCTTTCCAGTGATTCGCGCCGCCCTCGTCGGCGGCTTTCCCCAACCTCGCGCCCCTCCCCAAGCATGAACCCGCAACGCCTTCTGAGCCTCGCCGCCCTCGCGCTCGGCTCGATCCTGGCACTTCCTCTCCGCGCCGCCCAAGGCCCGATGGAATTGTTCGCCACCACCGCCGCGACCTACGGCGTCCAGACCTCCAACGACGCCCACCCCATCGGCAACGGCCGTCTCGCCGCGATGATCTACGGCGGCGTCGCGCAGGAGATCATCCAGTTCAACGAGGACACCGTCTGGGCCGGCCGCCCGCAGGACTACTCGCGGGTCGGCGCGGTCGACTCCCTCGCGACCATCCGCAACCACGTCTGGCTCGGCCAAGGCGAAGACGCCTACCTTCTCGGGGCGAAAGACACGTTCATGTCGTCTCCTCTGCGGCAGAGCCCCTATCAGCCGACCGCGAATCTCCGACTGAACTTCGCCCACGCCACGCCGACCGGTTACCGACGCTCGCTCGACCTCGATACGGCCCTCGCAAAGGTCCAATACGTCCACAACGGCGTCACCTACACGCGCGAAACTTTCGCGAGCTACCCCGATCAGGTCATCGTCGTTCGACTCACCGCCAGCGAGGCCGGCGCGTTGTCCTTCAACTACACCTTCGACACCTTGCACTCCGAGACGGGCAACCTCCCGGTCATCGCCGTCAACGGCACCGACCTCATCCTCGACGCCAAGGTGAAACGGGACGCCAACACCGCCCGCCAGCAGATCAGCGAGGTGCGTTTCCGCGCCCGCGTGAAAATCCAGACCGAGGGCGGCACCGTCTCCGGCTCCGGCTCCACCGTCACGGTCAACGGCGCCACGTCCGCCACCTTGATTCTCGGCGTCGCGACCAACTTCGTCGCCTACAACAATCTCACCGGCGACCCCGTCGCGCGCACCACCGCCACCCTCGATGCCGCGTCCGCCAAGACCTTCGCTCAGCTGCGCGACGCCCATATCGCCGATCACCAAGCGCTGTTCCGCCGCGTGGAGCTCGATCTCAACAGCAGCAACCAATCCACGCTCGAAACCTCCGCCCGCCTCCAGCGCATCCGCGACGCCGCGGCCGCCGTCGTCGGCACCGGCCGCGATCGCAACCCCGCCGTGCAAGCCGCGGGCGCCACCTCCCTCGCCGGCGACCTTCAGTTTGTCGCGCTGAACTTCCAGATGGCGCGCTACCTCTACATCGCGGGCTCCCGCCCCGGCTCCCAGCCGATGAATCTCCAGGGCAAGTGGAACAACGAGCTCGACCCCGCCTGGGAGAGCAAGATGACCCTGAACATCAACCAGGAGATGAACTACTGGGGCGTCGAGATGATGAACCTCCCCGAGTGCCACCTGCCCATGGTCGAACTCGCCCGCGACCTCGCGCAAAGCGGCGCCACCGTCGCGCAACGCCACTACGGCGCCTCCGGCTGGATGGTCCATCACAACACCGATCTCTGGCGCGGCGCCGCCCCGATCAACAACCCCGGCGGCCTCTGGCCCTCCGGCGGCGCCTGGCTGAGCCAGCACCTCTGGTGGCACTACCTCTACACCGGCGACCAGACCTACCTAGCCGATGTCTATCCGCTGATGAAAGGCGCCGCGCAGTTCTTCGTCGATTTTCTCGTCGCCGACCCGCGCTCCGGCCGCACGCCCTACCTGGTCACCAACCCGGGCCACTCGCCCGAGCAGCCCAACCCCTCCCTCGGCGACAACGGTGAACTCGTCGCCGGCGTCACGATGGACAACCAGCTCATCCGCGAGCTGTTCACCTGCGTCATCAAGGCCGCCGAAGTCCTCGGCGTGGACTCCACGTTTTGCGACACCCTCGCCGCCAAGCGCGCCCTCCTGCCGCCCAACCAGATCGGCCGCCTCGGCCAACTCCAGGAATGGCTCGAGGACGTGGACGTCGCCAACGAGCACCGTCATCTCTCGCCCCTCGTCGCCCTGTTCCCGTCCGACCAGATCAGCCCGATCCACGAGCCCGCGCTCGCCGCCGCCGGCCGTCTCCACCTCCAGTGGAAGAGCGACACCACCAACAACACCTCGTGGAGCCAGGCCTGGAAAATGTGCCTGCGCAACACGCTCTTCGAGGGCGACCACGGCTTCCTGATCTTCGCCAACCTCCTCCGCACCTCGCACTCCAACAACCTCGTCTTCTCGATCAAGGGCGGCGGCGCCGCCGAGAACCAGATCGACGGCAACCTCGGCTCCGCGATGGGCATCGGCATGTTCTTCCTGCAAAACACGCGCGGCGAGATTCACCTCCTGCCCGCGCTCCCCTCGAGCATTCCCCAAGGCAGCGTCAAAGGCCTGCGCTCCCCCGGCGCCTTCACCGTGGATCTCGCCTGGTCCGGCGGACAACTCGCCTCGGGCAAGATCCATTCCGACCGGGGCAACCCCTGCCGCATCCGCAGCGCCACGGTCTTCCACGTCCGACGCGCCGGCAACCCCGTCCCGCTCACCCAGGTCTCGGCCAATCTGTATGAGTTTCCCACTACGGCGGGCGCCGACTACGACCTGATCGCCGGCGCCGATCCGCAGCCAGACACCGACGGCGACGGCATCCCCGACGCGACCGAAAACGCCCTCGCCGACATGGGCCTCAACCCCGCGCAGGATTCCTCCGCCTGGCTCTCGCTTCTCACCGACCACGGCCCCGCGCTCGGTCTCTACACCCGCGAGCAACTTCTCCGAGCCGAAACCGGCGCCCGCCTCCTGCAACG
>CAMLQS010000300.1 GCA_946482165.1 uncultured Verrucomicrobiota bacterium
CTCGCGATTTTCGCCGGGCTCTGCCTGCACGTCGCGCATCGCTCCTCGCCCACCTTCGACGAACCCGAGCAAATCGGCGTCGGCTACGCGTCCCTCACCCAAGGCGTCCACGGCATCACCACGTTCAATTTCCGCCTCTCCCAAATCCGGGAGGCCACTGCGACAACCGGCCTATCCGCCCGTATGCCCTGCCCTACACCTACATAATCCGCCAGAAACCGAAGTCGCAACCAAGGATTCCATATTATCATGGATAACAGATGCTTGGAACCCAACAGGAACTCACCCGCCGAGTGAGCAAATTCCACGTCTCGTCTATCCCGCATCTGTATTGATCCGTGCCAATCCGTAATCCGTGGTCGGTTTGAAGTGTGATTTTAGGATAATCAACCGCGCTCGACGGAGCGCCGGCCGAACTCCGATCGGACGGCGTGATCAAGGGCGCCGAACTGCACGCCGACGAGCAGCTCGACTTCATCAAGTAAGCCGAGCTCCCGAAACGCCGTGCCGGTCCTCGGCTCAGTTGTTGATACGGGTCCAGCGGTCGCCGTGCGCGAGAATGTCGCTCTGCGTGACTTTCGCGACGTGGCCGTCGCCGAAGGACATGTGCGCCCATCCGTTGTGCCGGTCCTTCGCCGCATCCGCAAACATCGGAGACACATACGTCGTAAGCCCGCCCAAGCCGATCAGCGCGTAGCCGTTTGGCGCCGTCGCCGTCAGGTCGATGTCCACCATCAGCATGAACTGGCTCGGACTGCGCACCCGGCCAAACGGCACCGCGTCCAAGGGAGCCGGAGTGTTGCCGTTCACGTAGGGGCGGTTCAAAAAATAGCTCGGCCCCGAATTCCCGTCCGTCCGCGCCGGGCAGTTGCGCAAAGTGCCTATCGTCGTCGAGGCAGGCAGATAACGGCCATACAGCATGCGTGGGATCACATTCGAAACCGCCACCCAGGTCTGGCCGGTGGTCCCGTCTTCCGCGGTGCCACGAATGATGTAATTTCCTTTGTTGTCGTTGGCGTAGAGCATCACCGCCTGCGCCCACTGCCGGAGGTTCGACGCGCACTCCGCGTTCCTGGCCGCGCGCCGGACCTTGCCGGCGACCGGGATAAGAATCGCCGCCAGGATGCCGATGATCGCGATGACCGTCAGCAATTCGATCAACGTGAACCCGCGACGAGCGACGCCTCGATGAGGGGAGAGATGAATGGATGAATTCATTTTCGTGATTGTATTGCGATAAGCTCCGCACTCCCGAAAGCGCATCAACCGGCCGAGGCCAAAATACGCGGGAGGGATATCACGCACGCGTTCCCGTTGGCGAAAACGCCGCCTCGGGCATATCGTGCGGTCTTCGTGTCGGAACGTATGCATGTCTGCAATACACCCGGCCCGCTGTAACACGCGGCGGGCCCTTCGGCGGGAGTAAACCAGGCCGGAAAACGGGATCCGCCCCTGCTTCTCCTGCCTTCCCATCCCCGCCGCGGCCCGTCAATTTACCCGCGATGACGCCTCTTTCCGAAATCGTCGCCTTTTGCGACCAAACCACCCGCAGGATCGCCTGGAAAGACCACCCGAACGCGCTCAACGGCCTGCAGATCGAGAACGACGGGCGCGTCTCGAAGATCGGTGCCGCGGTCGACGCCGGACGCGTGCCCTTTCAGCGCGCCGCAGCCGCGGGCATCGACTTTCTCATCGTTCACCACGGCCTCTACTGGAACGCGCCGCAGCCCCTCGTCGGCGCCCACTACTCGCGTTTCGCCACCGCCATTCGCGCCAATCTCGCCATCTACTCCTGCCACCTCCCTCTCGACGGCCATCCGGAGCTGGGCAACAACAGCCTGCTCGCCCGCCAGCTCGGCCTCGCCCCCGACCAAACTTTCCTCACTCCCCCGGGTGGCGAGCCCGTCGCCTGGACCGCGCCCTACGGCGGAACCCGCGCCGAGCTCCGCGCCGCGCTGGGCCGCCACTATCCGCGTATCGTGACCGTCGAGCACGGATCGGAACGCCCGCGACGCATCGCCTTTTGCAGCGGCAGCGGCAACAGCGCCATCGTCGAGCTGCCGGCGCTGGGGGTCGATACGCTCGTCACCGGCGAACTTCGCGAGGAGTGGTATAACTTCGCCGAAGAGCACGGCCTCAACCTGTATTGCTGTGGACACTACGCAACGGAGGTCCACGGCGTGCGGGCTTTGGCCGGACTCGTCTCGCGGCGCTTCGGCCTGCCTTGGGAGTTCGTCGCCACCGACAACCCCTTCTGAACCGCCTCCCCGGATCTTGCCGCAAGGCCCAAGTTTGACATTCCGGCAACGGAACCTCCGTCTCAAGTCAGGTCTCACTAAACTTTTCCTTCGAACCATGAAACGCGGCATCACGATCACCCTCATCCTCATCCTCCTGCTTTTGGGAGGCGCCTGGATCTGGCGCGGCTACACCAAGCGCCAGTCCGAGACCGACGTCGCTCGCGCGGCGGCCACGCAAGGCTCCGATGCCGACCGTCTTGCGGCGGAAAAGAAAGCGGCCGACCAAGCCGCCGAAGCCGCCCGCCTCGCCGAGGAGCAGGCCCGCCTGGCCACCGCCGAGCGCGAAGCCGCGGAGCGCCGCCGAGTCGAGGAGGAGCAAAAGGCCGCCGCCGAGCGCCTCGCCGCCGAGGAAGCCTCACGCAAGGCCGCCGCGGAACGCGAGGCCGCCCTTGCCGCCCAGCGTATCGCCGCGGACGCCGAGGCGAAACGCCTCGCCGAACAACGCGCCCTCGAGGCCGCCGAGGCGGAGAAGGCCCGCCTCGCCGCCTTGGAAAAGCTGCGCGCCCAGGAAATCGCCGCCAAGGAAGCGGCCGACCGCGAGGCCGCCCGCCTCGCCGCCTTGGAGTCTCAAAAGGCCCGCGAAGCCGCGCTGCAAAAGGAAATCTCCTCCCTCCGCGCCGAGTTGCTCAACCGCATCATCTACTCGACCGACTTCAAACGTCGCCCGCATTACAACCAGACGCTCGACCTGACCAACGCCCAGATCGAGGCGCGTATCAAGGCTCTCAACGCCCAGCTCGAAAGCGCGGGAACCGCCGCCCCCTGAACGGATCTCGTTCATTCAAATTCCAACCGCCGCGCCGCGAGGCCCGGCGGTTTTTCTTTTTCGGAGTCACCCAAACAAGCGCTCCGGGCTTTCGCCACGATCAAGCGCCGAAGCCGTCTCTCCTCGTGGCGGGACGGCGGAGCCGTTTCGCGTCCGGCAAAGCGGCCTATATCTCGTAATCCGAAATCTGCTCGGTCGCGGGGCTCGCCGACGCCCCTCCTCCCTGCGCATCGAGGTGATGGCGATCATAGAATATTCGCACGTCCGCTTTCGCGGTCGCTCCATCCGCGGCGAGAAGTCGCTTCGCGCGTTGAAGCGCCCGCTTGGTGCTCATCGTCAGATTCGCCTCGGCGGGGAAAATGTTTTCGGGGCCGAGAACGGCCCAGGCGCCGCTGCGCCGAAGCACGCGTTCCACGTCCGGATTGATCCCGCTGATCAAGAGGTGGCGCCCGTTCTTGGTCAGCGCCTCATGGAGCTGCAGCAACGACATCACGGACGTGGCGTCGAGATGCCGCGCGTTCTTCATGCGCAGGATGACGACACGGATGTTCTCCGCCTCGGCGCGCAGGCGAACCTCCTCCTGAAACAGGTCCGCCGCGCCAAAGAACAACTCCCCCTCCACATGCACGATCGAGATGGTGGACTCGCCTCGCGCGGCGACGTCGTCGAGCTGGGCCAGCTGGCCCTGGTCGTTGAAGCCGTATTCGACCAGCGAGGGCGCGCTCGCCTTCTTGAGGAAAAGCGCGAGCGAGAGGCCGAGGCCGATGTAGATCGCGGAATCGAGCTTGAAGAGAAAGGCCGAACCCATCGTCACCGTGAGCACGATGGCGTCGGAACGCGTGGCGTTCCAAGCGATGCGCAGCTGCTCGCGGTTGATCATCTTCAGGCCGATGCGAATCAGGTGCGCCGCCAGCGCGGGGATGGGCAGGTAGTTGATCAGCGGAGCGACGAAAAACAGCGCCCCGAGGACGATCAAGCTGCCTGAGATCGCCGCCACCTGCGTGCGCGCGCCGCTCTGATAGTTGCTGGCGGAGCGGGCGAAAGATGCCGAGCCCGGCATCGCCCCGAAGACGCTGCACCCGAGATTGGCCACGCCCATCGCCATGAGTTCCTGGTTCGCGTTGAACGTCTGTCCGGACCGGGCGGCGAGGGTCTTGCCGATCGAAATCGCCTCCAGCATGCCCAGGATCGCTATCGCCAACGCCGTGCCGAGAAGCGCGGGCACCGCGGCCACGCTCGCGTCGCCAAGCGGCATGCCGATAAACGAGGGCAGCGAGCCGGCCAGCTCTCCTTCGCCCGCGATCGTTTTCACGCCCAACCCGGCAAGGCCCACCCAGCGGGTAAAGAGAGATATCAGCACCAAGCCCAGCAGCTCCGCCGGCACCCAGCGCGCGAGACGCTCAAGCACATGGAACAGCAGGAGCGTGACGACACCGATCGCGAGCGAGTATCCGTTTATCTCCAGCGCCACGATGTGCTGGATCGTCCCCTCCAGCGAACGGAGGAGATTGCCGCGAGTCGCCTCCGCCCCGACCAAGTGGGGCAGCTGGCTGGCCGCGAGCAAAATCCCGATCGCGGTTCCGTAGCCGATGACCACCGAGCGAGAGACGAACTGGGTGAGTTTTCCGAGCTTGGCGAAACCGGCGCCGAGCTGGAAAAGGCCGATGAGAAAGGCCATCACGAGCGCCAGCTCGGGACTGCTCAGGCCCAAGGCGGGCAGCGTCGCGACCGCGCTCGCGGTGAGCAGGCTGATCGAATTGGTCGGACCGAAAACGAGGTGGTGCGAGGTGCTGAAAATGGCCGCCAGAAAGCCGCCGACGACCACCGACATGATGACCATCTCCGGCGGCAGACCGGCGATGAGCGCGAAGCCTATCGCCTGCGGGATCGAGACGAGCGCCACGGTCGCACCGGCCATGAGATCGGCCCGAAGCTTCTGCTTCGAATAACGCCGCACCTCGCGAACCACGGGCGGAATCGGGTCCAAACGCAGGTAGTCGACGGCGTCATACAGGACGTCGCCGGCTTGGTTAAGGACGCGCGTGGCGTGGTCGGTGGGCGAAGTGGCCAATGCGGGGGACGCGGTCGGAGGGGGCGCGGCCGTGATGGATTAAAACGAGCGAGGAGGTTAACCCGAACTAGTGTGGTGCGATCAGGCTAACCGGGTTCTCGCCGAGCTCAAAGCTCGACGCCGAGTTTTTCGAGAATGCGCTGAAGGTCGTCATTGCCCGCATAGGGGATGACGATCTGCCCCTTCTTGCCCGCGTGTTTCACCGCGACACGAGCCCCGAGATGCGAAGTGAGCCGCTTCTCGATGCTTGCGATCGCCGCGGCGTCGGCGGGGTTGATCGGCTTGGCGGAGCCCCTGCCGGCTTCGGCTCCGGGCGCGGGTGCGACGGCCGAGAGTTTTTTCGCCTGCACAAGCGCCTCGGTGGCGCGCACGCTCAGACCGTCCTCGATCACCCGGCGCGCGAGCAGGGCGCGCTGCGGAGCGTCCTCGACGCCGAGCAGCACCTTGGCATGGCCGACCGAAAGCAGGCCCTTCGCGAGGTAACCCTGAAGTTCGCCATCGAGCGACAGGAGGCGCAGGGTGTTGGCGACGGAGGCGCGAGGCTTGCCGACACGCTCGGCGGCGGCTTCCTGCGTGAGGTCGAAATCGCGGATCAAGCTCGCGTAGCCATACGCCTCTTCGAGCGGGTTAAGGCCCTCGCGCTGGAGATTTTCGATGAGACCAAGCGTGGCGGAAGAGGCGTCGCCCGCGCTGACCAAGCGAGCCGGGATCGTCTTGATTTTAAGAAGCTGGAAGGCGCGCCAGCGGCGCTCTCCGGCGATGAGCTGGTATTTGCCGTCCGCGAGACGACGCACCACGATCGGCTGCAACAGGCCTTCGGCGCGAATGCTGTCGGCGAGTTCCTGAAGATGCTCGGCGGCGATCTCCTTGCGCGCCTGATAGGGACTAGGAACCACCGAGGTCACGGAAACCTCGATGAACCCGCTGGGCGCCTGGCCTTGAGAGGCCGGGGCGGGTGAAGGCGCGGGCGATGCGGACGCGGCCGGCGCCGAAGCGGAGGCGGCTGGGGCCGGCGGAGGGGTGGCGGACTTGGGAGCCGCGGCGGCGATGAGTCCGCCGAGACCGCGACCGAGACGGGATTTGGAAGTGGCCATTTAAATCAAAGGGGAAATTGACCACGGATTTCACCGATGGTCACGGATAACAATCCTTAGGCGCTGTCTTCGAAATAAACCAGCGCTCCGTGAGAGGGAAATATGCTCGGC
>CAMLQS010000301.1 GCA_946482165.1 uncultured Verrucomicrobiota bacterium
GTGTTTCGCGGCGAATTGATCCACGCCGATGCGACGCGGCTGGTGATTCGCTCGAAAGCGGCGGGCGAGCTGACCTTCGCGACGGCCGAGGTGATTTGCACTCCGCCTCCGTTGACCGAGGCGGTGCCGCCGCCTCCGGCTTGGGTCGCGGCCACTCCGCCGCCCGTGGCTCCGGAGCCGACTCCGGTTCCGCCGGCCGGCCCGCCCGCCACGGCGGCGCCTGCGGGCAAGTGGAGGCGCTCGGCCGAGGCCGGCTACGCGTTTCAAGAGTCCACAGTCTCGAAGCGTGATGCCTATCTCCGCGCGGAGGCGAGCTACGAGGCGTCCGACCGATATCGCTACAACGGGCTGGTGAAATACATCTACGGCGAGCAGGAGGGCCAGAAGAGCTCCGACCGCCTCGAGGCGCTCGCCGCCATGCGGCACGATCTCGCCAAGCGCTGGGTTTTCCGAGGAGACCTCGGCTACCGCAACGATCACCTTCGCGATCTTGATCTGGAGACGACCGGTCTTCTCGGCGTGCAGTATCTGCTTTTCCGGCACCCGCGCTTTCGCCTCTCGCTCGGTCCCGGCGCGGGGTTCCGTTACCGCGAGACCGACGCCGGAATGCTGGAGGGCACGCGCTTCAACGTGGATTTCGTCGAGGATCTTTCGTGGACGATCACGGAGCGCATCTCGCTGACGCAGGGAGCCAGCTTCCTCTACGACACCGCGCAGTCGGACGCCTACCGCGTGAGAAACAACGCCGCGCTCAGCGCGCGGCTCACCGAGCGGGTCCGCGCCAATCTCCGCTATGAATACGAGTTCGACCGCGCCCGCCCCGTCGGCCCGTCGCGCGTCGACCAGCGCCTCTTCACGACGCTCGGCGTCGAGTTCTAGGCACTTTCGCCTCGCTCCATCCCAGTCAACGAAACGAAACACCATGAAAACGCGACTCCGCCCCGCCCGTCTCCTAGCCACCGGCATCCTCGCCGCGATCCTTCCGCTCACTGGTCTCGCCGCCGATTTGTTCGAGGTCCAGGCGACCAGCGGCGCCACCACCATCCACGTCGGCGATTCGAACGTCCTCGATCTCGTGGAGAAGCTGGTCAACACCCAGGACGAGTTCGCCGCGTTCAACGGCACCAACTTCAACGGGTCCCTGCGCTACCAAGGCATTCCCGACGCCATCACGTTTCAGCAAAACGACAACGGCAGCGGGGTCATTTATTTCAACCTTATCGGCGAGAGCTACAACTACGCCGACGAGGACGACCTCGAGGACTTCCTCAAGGCCAACGGCGAAGGACTCTATTCCCGTTTCCTGAAGGAGGTCGCCAAAAAGTCGGCGGTCTCGGTCACGGACGGCAATCCGAGCTCGACCACCGCCTCGTCCTCCCGCGCCGACTTCCAGAATTTCGCGCTGACGCCCGTCGGCGAATTCGACTTCGGCGAGGGCTCCATCGTCGCGGCCGAGGAGGGCGTCGGCCTCGGGGGCTTCGGACTCGGCTTCAACAGCGGGCGCTTCGAGGCCGATGTCGCCGGCGTATCCTATGAAGGCCAGTTCGCGGAGGTCGGCCTCGCGTGGCTCAATGTCGGACTGGGCGACCGCGTGCGCCTCGTCGCCCCGATTTCGGCCAGCTACCTCGAGATCGAGGGCACCGCGGTCTACGGCGTAAGCCAGTCCTTCGCGCTGCCGATCCGCATTCTCCAGATGAACAAGACCGACCGATGGAACTGGCGCCTCACGCCCGTCGGCGGCGTCAACGTCCGCGTCTCGCCCGACGCGCTTTCCGGCGCGCTCCTCTGGAACGCCGGCTTGGTCAACTCGATCGATTATCGCGTCAACCGCCGCCTCATTGTTTGTCTCATCAACCAGGCGACCGTGTTCCAGAGCATCCCGGTCGAGTATTCCGACTACAGCTTCGACGCCGAGATCGACCAGTTGATCGCGAAGAACGGAGTGCGCTTCGTGACGCCGATCACGCGCCGCCTCGTGGGAGACGTGTTCTTCATCCGCACCGATTTTCTCGAGGAGGCCGCCGTGGAGAATTTCTACACCGTGGGCGCATCCGTTTCGTTCAAGGCCACCAAGCGTTTCAACGTCACGCTCGGCGCGAACTACGACATCGGAGAGACCGACACGGACGACGAGTTCAAGTCCTATTCCGTCGGACTCTCCTCCGCCTGGCGCTGGTAAGACCTCATCCCCGGGCCGGGCGCGGACGCGTTCGTCGCCCCGCGTCCGGTCCGCCACGAACGTGAAGCCCGGTCGTCGCCGCCTCTGGCTCCGCATCCTCGCCGCCCTCGGCCTCTGCGCCGCGGGCGGCTTGCTCTTGCTCGCCTTCGCTCCGCTTCCCGTCGGCTGGTTGATCAACCGCCATGGGCGCGATCTTCCGGAGATCCGGGTGCGCGTGGACTCCGCCACGCTGCGGCTTCGGCCCTTCGGCGCGGGCCCGACGCTCGCGGTGCGCGGACTCGCGGTGGACCAGGACAATCACCCGCTCGCCCGCCTCGCCCGCTTCGATCTCTTTGCGCGCAAGGCCGAGCTTCTCGACGGCCGCGTCGCCGCGACCGTCGAGGCGACCGAGCTCGAGCTCACGCTTCCCGCGGCCGATCCGGCCGGGAAAAACGCGGACGACGGCGCGCCCCCGCCCGATTTGCCCGCCCTCTTGTCGGACGCGCGGTCGTGGCTGGCGGCCGATCCTCGCGCGCTGTCGGTGTCGATCCGTGACATCCGCATCGTGACGCCCGAGGGCCTGCTTCCGCCGGGCGTGGTGGCGCCCGATCTTGAACGCGTCGACCTCGTGTTGGGGCCGCGACCGGAGGGGGAACTGGTCGCGCGGACCGAGATTCGATCCGCCGCCGAGCGAGGGCCGGTCCCGGTGATCGAGATCGTCGTCGCGCCGGACAACCGCTCCGCCATCGCCAGCCTCGATCTGCCCGCCGCGGAGCTGGCCGAAATTGCGGCGATCCTCACGCCCGGCCGGCCGCCGGAGACTCTCGGCCGCCTGGCGGCGCGCATGCGGGCCGATCTCGATCTCGTCTCGCTCAGGCCCGGCGCGGCCACGCTGGAGGTAGATGGCGAAGAGTTGCGCGCCGCCCCGGCTTTGCCGTTCGCGTTCCCGCCGGCGGCGTTGCGCCTGCGGCTTCGGGCGAACGCGGCCTTCGATCAGTTTGTCGCGGATCGTTTCGAACTGACGGCGCCCGACCTCGAGGTTGCGCTGCCTGGTCTCGAGGTCGGCGTGTCGCCCGAGCGTGACGAGTTGCGCCTTCGCTGGGGTTTGCGCATCGCCGCCGCGCCGGCTCGCGCCTGGCCTGCCGAGTGGAAAAATCGCGTGGCTTCGCTGCCTCCCCCGGCGGCGGCGCTGGCCGCGGAGCTCTCGGAGTTGAAGGCGGAGGGAACTGGTTCGACCGTTCTTCGCAGCGACTCCTCGGGCGCCGGAACCTGGCGCATCGAACGCGCGGAAATCGCCCAGACCCTCTTGGCTGCACTTGGACCGACGTCGCTGCGGCTCGCGCTCGAGGCGAAGCAGCCCGACCCCGCGGCTCCGATCGCGATCACGCTGCGCCTGCCGGAGCTGAACCCGGCGGCGGGCCGCGCCGAAGGCGACAAGTCTCCCCTCGCGGCGCTGGATGCCGCGCTGTCGGCGGAGGCTGAGCTGCATGTGACGCCGGAGCTGAAGCTCGCCGACGCACGGCTGCGTTTTTCCGCCGGCCCGGGCAAGCTGCGGCCAATCTCCGGGCTTTCGGCCTTGGGGAAGGATCTGCCTTTTTCGCGGATCGAGTTCGAAGCGGCGTCTCCCGATGGGCGTGAAATCCGACTGGAAAAGGCGGACTTCGCCGCGGGCGATTCGCGCGTTTCGCTCGCGGGCAGCCACGCGACCTGGCGCGCCGACGGCCGCCTGGCGCTCGACCTAAAACTGGCCGCCGCCGCTCCTCGGCTCGACGAGTGGGCGGCGTGGCTGCCGCCGGAAACGGACGAGGCGTTGAAACCCCTCGGTTGGAAAACATCCGACGTCGGTGTCGCCGAGCTGGGCTGCACGATGCAGGCGGTGGTCGATTCTTTGGCTCCGGAGGCTGCGACTTTCGATCTGACGGGCGCGGCCCGTGTCCGAATCGGCGAGGACCTGGTGCCGCTGGAGTGGACGGCGCGCCGTAAACAGACTGCGGCGCCGGTGTCCTTTGCGCTGCGTCTGCCGAGGCTCGCGCCGGGCGTTTGGCCCGGTCGGCCGACGCCGGACTTCGCTTGGTCGGACTTGCGTGTGCCGGTGGACGTGGAAGCCGAGGGGCGGCTCGAGCCGCCTGCGTTCGCGCCGCATGTCCGGGTGAAGGCGCGCGCCGGGGCGGGTTCGGTCGTGCTTCCGGCGTCGGCCGTGCCGGGCGGAGAGGTGATTGCGCTGAGAGATTTTTCGGTCGAGGCCGCGGTGGCGGGGGACCCGCTGAAGATTGAGGTGCCCGAACTGCGCTTGCGACTCGACGAAGCGGTGGCGTTGTCCGTGACGGGGGCGCGCGTCGATCTGCGCGGCGACCCGAAGGCGGAAGGGCGCTGGGCGGTGTCGCCGTTGACTCTTGTCGATGCGCTCGCGGCCTGGCCCGAGAAGATCGAGCCGGAGCTGCGAACGCGCGTGGCGGAGCATGTGAAGGGCGGGCGCGTGGAGCGGTTGTCAGGCGAGTTTGCGGTGGAGCTGCCCCCGGGCGCGGCGCCGAAGATCGGGAAGGCGGAAGTGGATGTGGCTCTGGCCGATGTTTCCGCCTTGGGCCCATTGCTGCCGGTGCCGGTAAAGCTTCGGCGCGCCGAGGGCGCGCTGCGTTGGCCGCGCGTGACGGCGCGGGTCGAGGGTATGGAGCTGCCTGGCTTGGCGGTATCCAGTGTGGACGTGGAGCTGGCGGATATGACCGTGCCGTCGTGGACGGTGGCGATGCGGGCCGCCTATGTCGCGGAGCTGGCGGCGTTGCCCGTCGAGTTGGGCTTGCCGAAAGGCGTGGCCGGGCGCGTGACGGGGAGCATCGCGGCCGACGCGAAGCTCCGGCCCGAGGCGGGTTTGCCGGACGAGTTGACGCTTTCCGGGCGGGTCGCGGTCGCGGCGCTGGAGTTTCCGGGTGTGGTCGGAGGGGAGGCGTCCGGAAAATTTGGAGGCGGGTTCTCCGGGGATCGTCAGATCAAATTCGAGGGCGTTGCGGACGCTTCATGTTTAACCTGGCGCTTCCCCGAGCTCGCGGGCCTTCGCGCGCCGGCGGAGTTGAGCGTGAAGGCGGCGGCGAAACTCGACGCGGAGTGGCGCCCGGAGTCGGCTAGCGTGGCGCTTTCCGCGCCGGATGCGTTGGGGCAGCCCTTCGCGTTGCGGCTGGCCGGGGAATGGGCGAAGGGGCGGTCGGTGTTTCCGGCGAAGGTGGATCTGGCCGAGTTGGCCTGGGGGCGATCCCGCCTGTCGGGTGAATTGGTCGCGACGGCGCGGGGACCGCGCGTGAATCTGCGGTCACCGCTGATCGTTGTGCCGGAGATCGTGACGGCGGCGCGGCCTCGGCTGGCATCGATTCCCCAACCGGGGGGATCGGCGCCGCTTGAGAGCCCGCAGGCGAGCGGTTCCACGCCCTCGGCGCTCGCGTCGTTGGTCGCGGATGTGAAGATCGAGCGGATCGAGCTGGGCGAGGATCGCTCGCTGCGGGGCATCGAGCTCGCGGTGACGTGTGGCGAAGACGGGCTGCCGCTCTCGGCGTCGTTGAACGCGGCGGAGGGAGCGAGCAATCGGCTGCTGGTCGCTTTGACGACCAAGCCGGACGGGGGGGACCGAAGCGTGGAGCTGCGGGTCGACGACGTGCCACGATGGGCGGCGGCGGCGTCCGCGCCGCTGCGTGTCGCGCCGCCTGCGCCGACCGCGAAGCTCGGCGAACTCGAGGCGGTTGCCGGCGTGATGCTGGGCAACCTCGACACGATAGTCAGCCTCCTCGCCGGCGGCTCTTTGGAGGTGAGCGCGGTGGTTCCCAAAGATCAGAAGCCGCCGCGTCTTCAGGCCGTTGTGGCGATTCGCAACGCCACGGTTCTTCGCGCTCCGCGCATCGTGCAGTTGCTCGCGCTCAAGTCCGGTCGCGAGATTCAGAAGAGTCCCCTTGTGCGCGAGTTTTCGATTCAGAGTTTATCACTGCATGACGGAATCGTCGAGGTGGCCGGAGTGAAGATCGAAGGCTCCGGATTGATTGATCGCTTAAAGATCAACAAGGGCAGCTACGCGCTGGACGGCGAGACGATCACGGTCGATCTAACCTACTTCGGGATCG
>CAMLQS010000302.1 GCA_946482165.1 uncultured Verrucomicrobiota bacterium
AAGGTAAGGGCATGCCCCGCCGTTACCTTTTGGCGCTCGATCAAGGCACGACCTCGTCGCGCGCCATCGTCTTTGATCTCACCGGTCATCCGGTCGCCGTCGCGCAGCGCGAGTTTCCCCAACATTATCCGCAACCCGGCTGGGTGGAGCACGAGCCGGAGGACATCTGGAACACGCAGCGCGAATGCGCGGCCGAGGCGCTGGCCCGCGCGGGCGCCGGCACGGCGGATCTGGCGGGCGTGGGCGTCGCGAATCAGCGCGAGACGACGCTGCTCTGGGATCGGCGAAGCGGGCGTCCCGTTCATCGCGCGATCGTGTGGCAGGATCGCCGGACTTCGGACTCGTGCGCGCGTTTGAAGGCGGACGGCCTGGAACCGCTGGTCGCGGAAAAAACGGGTCTGCGGCTCGATCCCTATTTCTCGGCGACGAAGCTCGCGTGGTTGCTCGACAACGTGCCCGGCGCGCGTGCGGCGTCGGAGCGCGGGGAGCTGGCCTTTGGCACGGTGGACACGTGGCTGCTGTGGAATCTCACCGGCGGTCGCGTGCATGCCACCGATCCCTCGAACGCTTCGCGCACCTTGCTGTTCAACCTGCACACCGGGACCTGGGACGAGGAGTTGCTGCGGCTCTTTCGGATACCGGCGGCGGTGTTGCCCGAGGTGCGCGACACTGCCGGCGACTTTGGCGTGATCGCGGACGGTTTGCCGGCGGCGGGCGTTTCGATCTCGGCCTTGGTCGGCGACCAGCAGGCGGCCTTGTTTGGGCAGGCCTGTTTGCGGCCCGGCATGGCGAAGGCGACCTACGGCACGGGCACGTTTTTGTTGCTCAACACGGGCGGCGCGCCGGTGCGCTCCCGCAACTCGCTCCTCGGCACGGTGGCTTGGCGGATCGGTGGGAAAACGACCTACGCGCTGGAGGGCGCGGTCTTCGTCGCGGGCGCGGCGGTGCAATGGCTGCGGGACGAGTTGAAACTCGTGTCGAGCGCGGCGGAGCTGGATGCGCTCGCCGCCTCGGTGCCGGATGCGGGGGGGGCGTTTTTGGTGCCGGCCTTCGCGGGTTTGGGCGCACCGCATTGGGACCCTTACGCGCGGGGCGCGATAGTCGGGCTCACCCGCGGCGTGAACCGCGCGCATCTTTGCCGGGCCGCGCTGGAGGCGATCGCGTTTCAGACGACGGAACTGTTGGAGGCGATGGATCGAGACGCGGGTTGCGGACTGGCGGAGTTGCGCGTGGACGGCGGCGTGAGCCGCAGCGCGCCCTTGCTTCAGATCCAGGCCGATCTGCTGGGGCGTCCGGTCGTGCGGCCGCGCGTGAGCGAGACGACCGCGCTCGGCGCGGCGGCGCTCGCCGGAGTGGGCGCGGGCGTGCTCGCGCCGGAAGAGTTTTCCGCCAACTGGACGCCGGATCTGCGGGTCGAGTGCCGCCTCGACGAAGGGGCGCGGGCGGCGCGTTTGGGCCAGTGGGCGCGGGCGGTGGAACGGAGTCGCGACTGGGCGAGGCCATGACGCCATGAACCGCGTCGACATGTTGTCCCGTCTGCGTGCCGGCGAGCGGTTTGACCTGCTCGTCATCGGCGGCGGCGCCACGGGGCTCGGCGTGGCGGTGGATGCGGCGGTGCGCGGCTACTCGGTGGCGCTGGTGGAGCGCGGAGACTTCGCCTGCGGCACCTCGAGCCGCTCGACGAAGCTGGTGCACGGCGGCGTGCGTTATCTGCGGCAGGGAAACATCGGGCTCGTGCGCTCGGCCTTGCGCGAAAGAGGGCGCCTCGCACGAAACGCGCCCCATCTCGTGCGCGATCTGGCCTTCGTGATCCCGGCCTACGGGGCGACCGACCGGCTTTTCTACGGCGCGGGGCTTGCGCTCTACGAGATGTTGGCCGGGAAGTTGTCGCTCGGTGCGTCGCGGGCGCTTGATCGCGCGGAGGCGTTGGAGCGTCTGCCGGGCGTGGAGCCGGCGGGCATGCGCGGCGGCGTGCTCTATCATGATGCGCAGTTCGACGACGCGCGGCTGGCGATCACGCTCGCGCGGAGCGCGGCCGGGCGAGGCGCAGTCTTGATAAATCATGTCGAGGCGCGGGGCTTCGTTCGGGAGAACGGACGGATCGCGGGCGCGGAGCTGCGCGACGCGATCAAGGGGGGCGAATTCACGGTTCGGGCGAAGGTGGTGGTAAACGCGACCGGTGTATTCGTGGATCGGTTACGAAGGAGCGAGGACGCGGCGGCGGAGCCGCTGGTGGCGGTGAGCCAGGGCGTCCATCTGGTGTTGCCACGACGGTTTTTGCCCGGCGACGCGGCGCTCATGGTGCCGAAGACCGATGACGGGCGCGTGCTCTTCGCGATTCCGTGGCAGGGGCGCGTGGTGGTGGGCACGACGGACACGCCGCGGCCGGAGCCGGAGGCGGAGCCGCGGGCCTTGCCGGAGGAGCTCGCCTTTCTGATGGAGCATGCGCGGCGTTATCTGGCGGAGAAACCGAAGGAGGGGGACGTGTTGAGCGTCTTCGCCGGGCAGCGGCCCTTGGTGCGCGGGAAGGCGGGCGCGGCCACCGCGAGCCTTTCGCGCGAGCACGCGATGGTGGTCGGGCCGGGCGGCGTGTTGAGCGTCACCGGCGGGAAATGGACCACGTATCGCGAGATGGCGGAGCAGGTGGTGGACCGCGTGATCGCGCTGGGCGGATTGGCGCCGCGTCCTTGCGGGACGGCGGAATTGGCGCTGCTTGGGGCGATGGGACGCGCGAGTTCCGTCTATGGCGCCGACCACGCGGCGGTGATGGCGAGCGGGACGGCGGCGCGTTTGCACGCGCGGTTGCCCTACGTGGAGGCGGAGTTGCGCTGGGCGGTGCGCGAGGAGATGGCGGAGACGCTCGAGGATCTGTTGGCGCGGCGGACGCGGGCCCTGTTTCTCGACGCGGCCGCGGCGGCGGAGTGCGCGCCGCGCGCGGCGGAGATCCTAGCCGAGGAACTCGGTCGCGGCGCGGCGTGGGCGGCGGCGCAGGCGAGCGCGTTTCGCGAGCTGGCGGCGGGTTACGCCTTTAGCGCAGGGCGTTGAAGAGCCAGCCGATGAGCGTGGTGCCGACAAGCACGACGCCGGCGAAGGCGGCGAGCAGGCGTGGCGTCATCACCGCGCGCAGCATGACGAGCTCGGGCACGGAGACGCCGACGGCGGAGAGGAGAAAGGCGAGGGCGGTGCCGAGCGGAACGCCTTTCGCGACGAAGGCCTCGAGGAGCGGCACGGTGGCGTTGGCGCTGACGTAGAGCGGGAGGCCGGCGAGCGCGGCGAGGGGCACGCTCCAGGCGCCGGTGCCGGCGAGCCAGCGTTCGAAAAAGCCTTCGGGCACGAAGCCGTGGAGCGCCGCGCCGAGGGCGAGCGCGCCGAGCAGCCACGGTGCGATCTTCCGCAGGATGTAGACGCTGGTGTCGGCCGCGTCGGCGCAGCGGGCGCGCCAGCCGCGGGGCGGTGGCTCGTCCTCGTCGTCGTCGGCCGGGGCGGTGGCGCCGGGCACGAGCCAGCGCTCGGCGCGAAGGAGCGACAGCACGCCGCCGCCGACCACGCCGAGCGCGACGCCGGCCGCGGTGTAGGCGAGGGCGAGTTTCCAGCCGAAGGCCACGCCCATGAGCACGACCGCGATCTCGTTGACCAAGGGCGAGGTGATGAGAAAGGCGAAGGCGACGCCGATGGGGAAACGCGCCTGCACGAAGCCGAGAAAGATCGGCACCGAGGAGCAGGAGCAGAAGGGCGTGAGCGCGCCGAAGAGCGCGGCGGCGGGATAACCGAAGGCGCGGGCGCCGGGACGGTCCAGCCAGGCGCGCAGTTTCTCCATCGGGAGGGCCTGGCGGACGAGGCGCATGACGAAGGAGATCGCGAGAATGAGGACGACGATCTTGAGCAGGTCGTAGACGAAGAAATGCAGCGCGGCGCCCGCGCCCCGGGAGGCGTCAAGGCCGCCGAGGCGGACGACGAGAAGGTCGGCGATGAATTCGGCCCAGGTCCACATCGACGCAGCATGGGCTTTGCGGAGGCCGCGTGCCACGCTTGGTTTGGCGGTGAGGGAGCGCGGATTGCGTAGTTGCCGAAGCGACGGACATCGGCGTTGCCGGGCGGGCGGGGCGGAGCAGGGTGGGGCGACCCCCGCCCCATGAGGCTCCGTCCCCTGATCCTCCTTCTTTGCTGCGCGCTGCGTGTCGCGGCGGCCGACTTGTATGTCGCTCCCGACGGGAGCGACGCGGGCGCCGGGTCGGAGACGGCGCCCTTTGCCACGATCATGCGGGCGCAGACCGCCGCGGCCGCGGGCGACACCGTGTGGCTGCGCGGTGGCACCTACACGCTCGACGACGGCCACATCACGCGGACGGACACGATCTACGCCTACGTGAACGACTTCACCAAGGCGGGGGTCCGCTATCTCGCCTATCCGGGCGAGACGCCGGTTTTCGACTTCGGCGCGGTGAAGCCCGCCGGGCTCCGCGTCACCGCGTTCTACATTCGCACGAGCGGCCTGCACCTGCGCGGTTTTCATGTCGCGGGCGTGCAGGTGACAATTGCGGCCGGCGGCGTCGCGACCAACACGCAGTCTGAGTGCGTCCGCATCCATAACGGGAGCGACAACGTCCTCGAGCGCCTCGTGCTGCGCGACGGCATGGGCATCGGCGTCTACATCATCGGCGGCAGCGCGAACAATCTCGTGCTGAATTGCGACGCCTACAACAACAGCGGCCTCGACAGTCTCTCGACCGGCAATGTGGACGGCTTTGGCTCGCACACCGGCGCGACCGGCACGGGCAACGTCTTTCGCGGGTGTCGCGCCTGGCTCAACAGCGACGACGGCTTCGACCTCATCAACTGCCGCGCGCCCGCCGTGATCGAAAACTGCTGGGCCGCCTTCAACGGTTACGTCGGCGCCACGCTCGCCACCGGCGCGGACGGCAACGGGTTCAAGGCCGGCGGCTACGGGCGAAACGGGTCCGCGATGCCTTCGCCGATGCCGCGCCATGCGGTGCGTTTCAGTCTCGCGGTGCACAACCGCGCCTCCGGCTTTTACGCGAACCACCACGGCGGCGGCCTCGATTTCGTCCACAACACCGCCTATCGCAACGGGACGAATTTCAACCTGCTCAACGTGCTCGCGGACAACCTCACCGACGTCCCGGGCTACGACCACTACCTGAAAAACAATCTCGGGTTTTCGCCGCGCTCGACCTCGGTCTCGAACCTCGACCAGGCGGCCTGCGACGCGAGCCACAACTTCTTCACGCTGCCGGTGGCGGTGACGGCGGCCGATTTCGTGGAGACGACGACCAACACCTCGCAGTTGATGCAGATGATCGCCGCTCCGCGTCAGGCGGACGGGGCGCTGCCCGCGATCAACCTGCTCCGCCTCGCCGACGGCAGCGACTTGATCGACCAGGGGCTGCCGCTCGACGGCTTCGCCCACAATCTCGCCGCGCCCGATCTCGGATGTTTCGAGAACGCCTTCATCCCCGCTCCGAGCGGACTCGCCGCGACGGGCGGCGACGCTTCGGTGGCGTTGAGTTGGACGGCGCTGCCCGGCGAGATGACCTATTCCGTGGCGCGCGCGACGAGCGCGGAGGGGCCCTTCGCGATTGTCGCCGCCGGGTTGGCGGTCGCCGCTTGCACGGATGACGGCGTGGCGAACGGCACGCGTTACCACTATGTCGTATCGGCCTCGAATCGCTTCGGCGCGAGCGCGGCCTCCGCCGTGGTTTCGGCGACGCCGCGCGGGCCGGTGGCGAGTTGGATACGTTCGTTTTTTCCCGGCGTGGAGGACGACGGGGTGCTCGCGGCCGCGTCGGATCCGGACGGCGACGGTTTGGCGAATCTGTTGGAGTATTTCGTCGGGACCGACCCCGCCGCGGCGGATGCGCGCGCGGCGCTGAGGGTCGAGCGCGGGGAGCCGGATGCGTGGGTGTTGCGCTTCGAGCGCGCAAAGGCGGCGAGCGGCGTGAGCTACCGGATCGAGGCCTCGGCGGATTTGGAGACATGGGCCGACACGAGCTTGGCGGAGTCGGCCGTCGTGGACGGCGAGGATGCGACGCGATGGCGGATGCGCGCGAATCTGGCGGCGGGCGAACTCGCCGGGCGGGCTTTTTGGCGCCTGCGCGTCACGCAGACGGGCGGTTGAGGCGGATGCTGCGCCGAGGGGCGGGGGAAGACGGGTGCGACGAGCCGAGGTTCGTCGT
>CAMLQS010000303.1 GCA_946482165.1 uncultured Verrucomicrobiota bacterium
GTCGCGAACTCGTTCGCCACCGAACTGACTGCGCCCGCCTTGCTTCGCGTGGCCCAGACCGTCGACCGCTCGCGCCCCGGACGCACGCAGACTTTCGCACCGGGCAGCACGCTCCAGATCGGCACCGCGACCTCTGGCAACAGCGAGTTGCGTTTCGAGTGGTTCCGGAACGGAAAACGCATTCCCGGCGTCACCGGCCCCGTCCTTTCCCTGCCCGAAACCACGTTCGGAGACAGCGGCGAATACTCGGTCCGAATTTATAACTCCAAAGGCCGGTTCCTCGCCACCCAACTGGTCGCACGGATCAACATCTCCGTCGCCAACGGCTACGACCTCTTCCTTCGTGCGTCCGGATCCGAAGCGCCCGCCGGCATCGTTCGCCTTTCGGTCGCCCGCAACGGCGCGTTCACCGGGAATTTCCAACGACTGGAAGGCGACTCCCTGGCTTTCCGCGGATCCTTCGCCTTCCCCGACCGGCCGGATCTCGGCGTCGCCTCCGTGGTCGTCCCTCGCCGCAATCTGCCCGCCCTCACCCTCGCGCTCACCCTCGACGCCAAACTCTCCGCGGTCGTCTGTGAAATCGTCGGCGGCGAGGCGTCGCTTGCCGCCGGCCCGGCGGATCGCCGCCTCGCGTCAAACGCCGCGTGGGCGGGACGCTACGCGCTCACCCTCACGCCCAAGCCGGAGCCCGACGCGGATACGCCGCCCCCCGCGACCGCGCTCAAGGCCGTGATTGGCGCCAAGGGCGCCCTCAACCTGACCGGCCGCATGGCGGATGGCTCCCGCGTCACCTATAGCGCGCAGAGCTCCGTCTCCGGCGCCTATGCCCTGTTGTTGAGTCCCTATAAAAAGGGAACGGGCTTTGTGACCGGCGAGCTCCAGTTGGAATCATCCCCGGCCGGATACTTTGCGGACGAAGAATCGAGCGGAACCTGGCTGTGGAAACGAGCCGCGTCCGCGAATTCGCCCGCCCTCGATCTCCCGATCTCCCCCGCTCTCGCCACCGCCCCCTGAGCCCACGCGCCCCGCGTTGGCGGTCCGGCCTCCGTCGCCCGCCAAGGCGCATTCTCCTTTCCCAACCTTACTTCTTCTTCACATGCAAATCGTCCCTCCCCTCGCCTTCGTCATGGGTCAGTCCCCGATGGAACTCTTCGTCCACGGCGGCTGGATCATGTGGCCCATCCTGCTCGTCTCCTTCGTCGCCGTCACGGCCGTCATCGAACGCGTGATCTTCATGGCGACGGAGGCGGCCAACCGTCAGCCCGCGGTCGTCGAGCAAATGCTGGAACAGGTCGAAAACGGCGACCCCGAGGCCGCCGTCTCCGTCGGCTCTAACAGCAAGGACTACGTCGCCAAGGTCCTCGTCTACGCCATCACCCACCGGGACCACTCGCTGACCAACGCCTTCACCCGCGCGGCCAACCAGGAGCTCAACCGCTTCCAGCGCGGTATCGCCGTCCTGGATACCTGCATCACGATCTCCCCGCTCCTCGGCCTCCTCGGCACCGTCCTCGGCATGATGAACACCTTCGGCGCCCTCGGCGACGGCGACATCGCGGCCAACGCCGGAAAGATCACGGGCGGCGTCGGCGAGGCGCTCATCGCCACCGCGGCCGGCCTCCTCATCGCCATCATCGGCCTCCTTCCCTACAACATCCTCAACGCCCGCGTGGAGGAGGCGCGTCACAACATCACCGACGCCGCCAACGCCCTCGAGCTCACGATGAAGAAGGAAGCCGCCGGCCGGCTCTGAGCCCGGCTCCGCGCCCGTTCTCTCACCTCGTAATCATTGACCCTATCCCACCATGGCAGGCGGCGGCGGTAATCGTGGAGGCGGCGGCCCGAAAAAAGCGCGCATCGAGATCATCCCCCTGATCGATGTGATCTTCTTTCTGCTCGCGACCTTCGTTCTCTTCACGCTCTCCCTCAACAAAAGCGGCGGCCTCCCGGTCTCGCTCCCATCCACCCAGACCAGCCAGGCCCGCGACCCCGGAAGCTCCGTCACGCTCTCGATCCGGGAGGACGGCACCCTGGGGTGGGACAAGGAGCTCATCACCCTCGACCAGTTCCTCATTCGTCTGCAGGCCTACAAACAGACCCAGCCCGAAGGAAAGGTGCTCATCAACGGCGACGAAAACGCGCTGTTCTCGCAGGTGCGCTACGTGGTCGACGAGGTCCGCAAGGCCGGCCTCACCAAGGTCCTGATCGAGACCCGCATCCGCCCCGCGAGCTAACGCCATGTCCGATGTTTGATGGATGATGGGCGATGGAACGGCCGTTCAAACACGCCGCTCTCCTCCGCTCCCGTCCAGCAGCCATCTCACATCATCCATCTGCCATCGCCCATCTTCCATGTCTTTGTTCAGTCCCATCCAGCTCGCGCCCGCGAAAAAGGCCCGCGTCGAAATCATCCCGCTGATCGACGTGATCTTCTTCCTGCTCGCGACCTTCGTCCTGTTCACGCTTTCGCTGAACAAAATCCAATCCGTCCCCGTCGACCTGCCGCAGGCCAGCGCAACCGCGCCCAAGGACCAGGAGGACACCTCGGTCATCATCCAACTTTCCGAAGGGGACACCGCCTTCTGGAACAAGGAGCCCATCTCCCTCGCCGAAGTCGCCCCGCGCCTCGCGAACTACAAGTCGTCCACGCCCAGCCCGCGCGTGCTCGTCTCCGGCGACGACCGCGCCCGCTACGGCGCGGTTGTTCGCGTCCTCGACGAGGTCCGTCTCGCCGGCATCGCCACCGTCACGATCGAGACCGCCTACCGCGCGTCCGGACGCTGATCCACCCACGCAACATGAGCCGGAACGCCTTCATCGCCATTTTCCTTTCCCTGCTGCTCCACGCCGGCGTCGCCTTCAGCGGCTATCTCATGCCCGAGGAAGATGCCGTCGTGATCGAGGCGGACGAGACGCCGACCATCGCCCTCGACCTCCCTCCGCCTACCGAACCCGAGGAACCCGAGCTGCTGGACAACGTGGTCTCCGACGCGCCCGCCGAGGTCGCGGAACTCGCCCCGCCCATGCAGAACGACCTGCCCTCGGCGGTCATCGACTCGGCCTTCGTCCAGCAGATCCAAGCCCCGCCGCCCCCCGATCTGAACCGATCCGCCGCGGGAATCATCATCCCGAC
The DNA here is from genome assembly GCA_946482165.1 of uncultured Verrucomicrobiota bacterium. The sequence continues at coordinate 3,134 of CAMLQS010000303.1, forward strand.
CAACACCCGCCCCGTCGTCGCGGCCAAGCCCATGGCCAATCTCTTCGACCTGGCCGCGCTGGACAAAAAACCGGTCCCCACTTTCCAGGCCATGCCGCAGCATCCGGTCGAGCTGAAGCGCGCCGGAATCGAAGGCGAGGTCCACGTGCGCTTCATCGTCGACGCCCAAGGGAACGTCCGCGAACCCACCATCGTTCGCTCTTCAAACCCGGCTTTCGACGAGGCCGTCTTCGCCGCCCTGGCCAAATGGAAGTTCCGCCCCGGCGAAAAAGGCGGCGCCAAGGTCAACACCCGCAACGTCCAGATCGTGATTCCATTCACCCTCAAGACCGATCGATGAGCAAAAACATCCTCTCCTCCCTGGTCTTCGGCATCCTCGTTTCCGCAGTCCTCGCGCCTGCGCTGCGCGCCAAGCCCGACGCTCCGGCGCCGGCAAAAAAGGAACTCACCGAAGCCGCCTCCGAAGGGTTCGGCAAACTCCGCCCGCTCATCGACGCGAAGGACTACGACGGGGCCGTCGCCCTCATCGACGGTCTCCTCTCGCGGGCCGGCGCCGCCAGTTTCGACCGCTACCTGCTTTCGCAGGTCCAGGCGCAGATTCTCCTCACCCAGGGAAAACTGGCCGCGGCGGTCGCCCCGCTCGAAACCACCCTGCGTCTCGCGGAGGAAAATCCCGCCTTCCACGAAGCAGCGACCTATTTGGAGCAACTCTACCTGCTTGCGCAGATATCCTACCAGCAAGGCGCGGAGGCTTCCGGCCCCGCGCTCCAAAAAGCCGGCTACGAAAAGGCTCTCGCCCACATCAAACGCTGGTTCGAGCGGAGCCCCCGCATCACCGCGGAGTCCCGCCTCTTCGCCGCGTCGCTCCTCTATCAACTGGGCACCCTCGATTCCGCCGACATCGACGCCGCCCGCTTGCGCGAGGCCATGAGCCAGGCACGGGAAGGTCTGCTCCTCGCGGTCAACCCGCCCGCCCAGCTCACGCTCGTTCTTGTCGGCTGCCACCTTCAGCTCGGGGAACACGGCCCCGCCGCCGAGCTCCTGGAAACCCTCGCCCTCCGCGACCCCGACAGCGCCTCCACTTGGTCGCAGTTGCAATCGATCTACCTCGCCCGCGCCGCCGACGCCGGAAAGCCCGAGGAATCCCGCGCGCAAAATCTCCGCGCCCTCTCCGTCCTCGACCGCGCCCAGGCCCTCGGCCGCCTCGACACCCCCAAGGACCACTACACGCGCGTCGCCATCCTGTTTAACCTCCAGCAATACACCAGGGCCGCCGCGCTCCTCGAAAAGGGCCTTGCCGACGGGTTGATCGAAAACACCCGGCGCAACTGGGAACTCCTCGCCTCCGCCTACCAGCAGACCAACCGCGAAAAGGAGGCGCTGGACGCCTTGCAAAGAGCCGTGGCCCGCTTCCCCGAAGACCCCGCCCTCGAATTCGGCCTCGCGCAGTCCCACTACGGCGCGGGCCGTATCGAACCCGCCTACCGGCACGCGAGTTCCGCCCTCGAAAAAGGCTTCGAGAAACGCGGGCAGGCCCATGTCCTCCTCGCCTACCTCGCCTACGAACTTCAGCGCTACGACGAGGCCGCGAAATGGATCGCCGCCGCCCGGGCGACCGGCGAGGTCCCCGCCGGAAACATCGACGCGCTCGATCGCGCCATCAGCGACGCCCTCGCCCTCCGTCAGGCCGCCAACCGCACCGCCGGCTGAATCCGCCGGCCCACGCACCTTCGATTTCAAGTCCGCACATGAACAAAGCCTACTTCCTCGGCCCGCTCGCCGCCCTTCTCGTCTTCGTCGGTCTCTACACCACCCATCGCGGTGGGATGAAGGAACGCGAGGCCGCCAAGGCCGCCGCCTCCGAAGCCGCGCTCCAAGCCAAGTTCGAGTCCGAGCAAATCGCCCGCAAAGCCGCGATGGCCGACGCGATCAAGGCCGCCGAGCAACGCAAAATCGAGAAGGCCGCCAAGGAGGCCAAGGACAAGGCCGACAAGGAGGCTCGCCAGCTCGCCCTCGACGCCCGCGACAAGGCGTTCCGCGAACAGGAAAAATTGGCCAGGCAGATCGAGCGCGTGAAAAAAGAGATCGAGGCGGAGCGCGCCGCCATCGCCAAACTCGCCGCCGAGAAAAAATCCGCCGAAGCCGAGCAGGCCTTCCTCCAGGACTTCGTCGCCAAGGCACAAGTCAACGTCCGCGCCCTCCAAGGCCTGCTCTCCAAACTCGAGGCCCCCGCGTCCGCCACCGTCGCCGCCAAATAACCCGGCCCGCGCCAAGCCGCCACGCACCGCTCCATGAACAAGCTCTACGTCATCGTCCCCCTGATTCTCACCCTCGCCTTCGGCGGCGTCTACGTGATGCACTCCAAAGACTCGGCCGCTCGACAAGCCCTCGCCGCATCCGAGGCGGCCAAGGCCGCCGACGCCGAGGCGGCGAAAAAAGCCGACGCCGAGCGCCAGGCCAAGGCGGACGCCGACAAACGCGCCGCCGAACGCCTCGCCGAGGAAACCCGCAAGGAAGAGGAGAAGGCCGCCGCATGGGCCGCAGCGGGCAAACAGATCGCCGCCGACACCGCCGGCTACCAGGCGCAGGCCGCGAAATACGCCGAGGAGATGCAGCGCATGGAAACCGAGCTGGCCGCGCTCCGCGTGGAGAGAGACTCGCGGAACCAATCCGTGTTCGACGCGGCCAAGGCCCTTGAGGACGCGCGCGTTCAGAAGCGAAGCGCGGAGCTGGAGATCCAACGCCTCGTCGAAATGACCGCCCGCAAAGCCGGCACCACGCTGGGCGCCGTCACCGCCATCCCCTGAGATTGGCAGGTAGGGCGCGCCCCGCCGGGCGCCCGATTGTGTCGGAATCACCCCGTCGTAACACAACGGTCATGGGTTCGTAACATTCATGGTGGAGATTGTTACGGTCGTTCGACGCCGCTCACGCCGCTTCCCGCACGACACCCGCAAACCTCCCACCAGCCATGACCACCCGATCCACCGTTTCCCGCCTCGCCCTCGGCGCGGCCCTCGTCGCCGG
>CAMLQS010000304.1 GCA_946482165.1 uncultured Verrucomicrobiota bacterium
CACCTCCTCGGCCTCATCAACGACGTCCTCGACATCTCCAAGATCGAGGCGGGCAAGATGACCCTCTACCTCGAGGACGCCCCTCTCCCCGCCCTCGTCGACGAGGTCGCCGCCACCATCCGCCCGCTCGTCGCCAAGAACAACAACACCCTCGTGCTCGAACCCGCCCCCGAGCTCGGCATCCTCCACGCCGACGTCACCAAGGTTCGCCAGACGCTCTTCAATCTCCTCAGCAACGCCGCCAAGTTCACGCACGACGGCCGCATCACGCTCCACGTCGCGGTCTCCCCGCGCGACGGCCGCCCCTTCGTCCACTTCCGGGTCGCCGACACCGGCATCGGCATGACCAAGGAGCAGCTCGGCAAGCTCTTCCAGGCCTTCGTCCAGGCCGACGCCTCCACCACCCGCAAATACGGCGGCACCGGCCTCGGCCTCGCGATCTCCAAGAAATTCTGCCAGCTCATGGGCGGCGACATCGTCGTCGAGAGCCAGCCCGGCAAAGGCACGGTATTCACCGCCTCGATACCCCTGCGCGTCGAGGACCCGTCCAGGTCCCGCCCCCCGTTTGGAGGGACGCCGTCGGCGTCCGCTCGGCAAAGTGGCGGGAGCATCCTGCTCCCGGCCGATGATCCATCCCGCCTTGCCGCCTCCGCCGTCGCCGCGGGACCGTTGATCCTCGCCGTCGACGACGACCCCGCCGTGCTCGACCTCCTCTCGCGCAACCTAAACCGCGAGGGCTACTCCGTGCGCACCGCCACCAACGGCCGCGACGCCCTCACCCTCGCCAAGGAACTCAAGCCTCGCCTCATCACCCTCGACGTCATGATGCCCAGCATGGACGGCTGGTCGGTGCTCACCGCCCTCAAGGCCGATCCCGTGACGCGCGACATCCCCGTCGTCATGGTCTCCATCATCGACGACCGGCAGCTCGGCTTCGCCCTCGGCGCCGCCGACTACCTCACCAAACCCGTCGACCGCGCCCGCCTCGCCGACATCCTCTCCCGCCAGGTCCCGCACGACACCCGGCGCCTCGCCCTCGTCGTCGACGACCTCCGCGACAACCGCGCCGTCCTCCGCGCCACGCTCGAACGCGAAGGCTGGGAAGTCGCCGAGGCCGAGGACGGCCGCGCCGCGCTCGACGCCTTCGCCACGCAGAAGCCCGCCCTCGTCCTCCTCGACCTCATGATGCCCGTCATGGACGGCTTCGAATTCCTCCGCGCCCTCCGGGCCCGCGAGGACGGCCGCGACGTTCCCGTTGTTGTCGTGACCGCCAAGGAGCTCACCTCCGACGAACGCGACTACCTCCGCGCCTGCGTCGAAAACGTCGTGCAAAAAGGCCCCCTCGCCCACGACGCCCTCATCGCCGAAATCCGCAACCGCCTCGGCTAGAACGGCCATGCTCCGGCGAGCGCGCAGGGCCTTCTTCCCGTCTCACCTGCGTTAGGCATTCGTCGCGCTTACCAAGGCGGGAGACCTCGCTAATGACCGCCGATCACCCGTTTTCCGGCTGACCTCCGGGGGCTTTCAAGCATGGGTATCCCGCGTTTGTTCCGCGTCTCCCTGAACGCGCCCCATGCCCCCGCCCCGCCTCCATCGCCGCTCCCGTTTGCGTCGCGTCGCCGCCTGGCTCGCGTCGCTTTTCGCGGCGACCTGCGTCATCGCGCAGGATGAGCCGGCGGCGGACGATCCCGTCGTGATGCTGGATCCGCTCGTCGTCGACGGAGACGACGCCTCCGCCGCCGACTACGACCCCACCGGCCTCGATGGCGACGAGGCCGGCCGCAAGGAACCGCCTTTCTCCAACGAATTTCTTTCGGACCCGGCCTTCGCCGAAGTGCCCCTTGGCGAACTCGACGCGGAGCTCGATGCCCTTGCCGCCTCGCGCGCCGACGCCGCCGCGGTCGCCGCCGGCTCGGAGACCGTAGACCTTCGCGGTTTCCCCGCGCCTTCCCGGCGCAACGGGTTCACGCAGGCCGGCATCCCCGAGGTTATCAATCCAGGCGGCTCCGAACTCGTCATCGGCGCTCTCGTCCCCGTGGTCGGACGCGCCGCGCCCGGCGGCATCCGCAACCACCAGGTCTTGCGGCCGCGCGGCCAAACCACCCGTCAGCTCGAAAGCTCCCTCGGCACCCAGGGCAACGCCCGCGCCAAGGCCACGGCCGCGGGCGACGTCGTTCCGAAGAAAAGCTGGTATCTCCTCTCCGCCGCCTGGTCCGGACGCGACGGCCCGCAGCAGTTCGCCAAAACCGACCAACTCAACGTCGGCGCCGCCATCGCCATCCGCCACTCGCGGCGCACGAGCACCCTCTGGACCTTCGATGCCGTCGATTTTCACGGCAACCCCGCGCCCGGCGTGCCCGAATACCGCCGCACCTCGGGAGGGCCCGTCGTCGGGCCATACCGGCCGCTCGCGGAGTTCCACACCTACGGCCCCGAGGCCTCCGTGCGCCGCCAGGCGGGTTCGGCCGGCTTTCAACTCGAAAGCCAGCTCACCCCCGATCTCTCGCTCAGCTCGGGCACCCAGATCTACGGCCGCCACTCCGAGCAGGACCGCTTCACGACCGGCCAATACGTGGTCGACACCGGCTATTTCTCCGGCGTCCGCGAGCCCACCCACCGCGACGAATCCCACGTCGGCCTCGCCCACCAGAGCGATCTTACCCGGCGCGTTCAGCTGTTCGACGCCGAGCACAAACTGCTCGCCGGGATAGAGCTCTCCAGCTCCGAGGCCACCGACGAAAATCGAGGCCTCGAGCGAGCCGACCGCGACGCGCTGCCGTTGAGCGTTCGCCGCTTCGACCCGTATTCACCCGATTACTACCGTCCCGCCTATTCGCCCGAACTCTACCGCCGGCTGATCTCGGACCGCGCCGTGTTGCTCGACTCCGCCGCGGGGGTCCTCTCGCTCCGCTCCGCCTTCGCCCGAGGCCGGACCGTCCTCACCGCCGGCATCCGCCGCGACTTCACCGAAGTCGAGGTCGAGGATCGCCGCCCTTCCGCCCCGCCGGCCGCGGCGCACTCCGAAAAGCGCCTCGCCAACACCTCCCTCCACGCCGGCGTGAACCAGCGCATCGGACGCCGCCTCCTGGTGTTCGCCACCGCCAGTTCCGCCGTGCAACCCTCGACGCGCGTCGACTCCCGCACCGGCGAAATCCAGGACAACGCCGCGACCGACGGCGTCGACCTCGGCTTTCGCACTCACTTCCTCGAGCGCCGCCTCACCGCCGGCGCCATGGCCTTCGCCTACAACAACTCCAACATCGTCCGCCGCAATCCGCTCTACAACGACCCCGTCGCCGACGCGGACCATACCCAGCCCCAACTCGTCACGAGCGGCGAAGAGGAGTTCCGCGGCCTCACTGCGCAGCTCGGTTGGAAACCGAGCAAGGACTGGACGTGGACCGGCCGCGCCGCCTGGACCGACGCCACCACCATCTCGTCGCCCGACTTGCCCGAGGAGGAAGGCCTGCCGCTCGCTAACCTTCCGCGCTTCTCCGCAGCCACCGGCCTCCGTCGCAATTTTTCGGACGGCGCGCTCAAGGGATTTTCCATCGGCGGAAACATCACCCACGTCGGTTCGACCGTGCAAAGCTACCGGCGCCCGGGACGCGAACGGCTGGACTATCCGGCCTACACCGTCGCCGGCCTCGACACGTCCTACACGTGGAAAGCCGGCGCCGTCACGCACACGCTCAGCGCCTCGGTCGGCAACCTGTTCGACACCGACCTCCTCGAAAAAATCGCGCGCGTCGGCGCCGAGCGCAGTCTCACGGTCGGCTGGCGAGTGGCCTTCTGATGCCTGAAAATCGAACGTCGGCGGATTTACCCCGCAACCCGCCCTCCTCCCGCTCAGCGCTTCTTCCCGCGCTTTGCCGCCTTCGGCTCCCAGCGAGCCGTCACCACCGAGGTGAACCCGCCGCGCGCCTTCCAATCCGCCACGATCTCGAGCGAGCGCGGTTTTAGCGCCCCGCCCAGGTCGTCGCAGATCTTGTTCGTCACCGCTTCAAAGAAGATGCCCTCGTTGCGAAAGGCGTGGAAATACAGTTTCAGCGACTTCAGCTCCACGCAGGTCTTGTCCGGCGTGTAGCGCACCGTGATGTGCGCGAAATCCGGGTGCCCCGTCATCGGGCACAACGACGTGAACTCGTGGTGCGTGTGCGCGATCACGTAGTCGCGCTTCGGAGCGGGATTCGGAAAAGTCTCGAGCAGTTTAGCGTCGGCCATTTCGCCACCCAAGCCCGCCCCGCCCGCCTTGACAAGGCCTCGCTCTACTTCCCCTCCGGCGCGCGGTCCGCGGGCTTGCCCGGCACGAGGAGTTGAAATCCCGCCGTATCCTTCGCGCCGCCAACATGCACGTTGCTCACCAATCGCAGACGCTCGCGCTGCGCCTGGCCCTGCTGCCGCAGCCTCTCCATCTGTGGAAGCGGCTCCTTGAACCGCGTGATCAAGCGGCTCGAGCCCAGCAACTCGTCCAGGAAGATGGTCACGACCGGCCCGAAGCCGCGCCCCTCGGGCTGAACGAAAACCACTTCGCCCGCCCGCATCTTCAGCTTTGGTGGGACGCCGTCCCCGGCGTCCGCGCCCGCCTCCATGCTTCCGGCTTCCACCACGCCGTCGTCCAGCGCCACCACTTTCAGGCCTTCGTTCTCGACCGCGCTCAGCAGCCACACTCCTTCGCCCAGCGCCACCCGCGCGCGCGCCGCGCCTACCGCCCATCGCCCACCCTCCGGCACGGCGGCGAGCGCCGTCCCGGCTCGAAGTTCGACCTCATCCGGCCTTGCGCCCGCGATCCACACAGCCCGCTCGCCGACTCGCCAGCGCCCGCGTTCGCCAACACGCCATTCCACCCGCGCACCCGGCCCCGTCAGCACCGCGTCGCCCGCGCGCAACTCCATGCCCGCCGCCGCCCGCCCGCGATACGCGCCGGCCCCGCCCTCGCGCACCAAAACGCGCCCGGAGGCTTCGCCCGCGACCAGACCCGCCGCGGGGGTTTCCCCGCGGCACAGCGAGGCCATCAGCACAATGCCCGCCAAAAGTATCCGCCGAGCCATGTAGTTCATTTAAATTACCCTATCGCGAGTGTTTCGTCGTCCGGCGCGGAGGGGCCGGCACTCACTTCGACTCCATCGTCCACACGCCGTCCCAGCCCGGTCCCGGCGGCTTGGCGCGCATCGACTCCACCCGCTTGAGCATGACCTTCGAGGGGTTGTTTTTCTCGTGGGCCTCAAGCCCGAGACTGCGCTCGAAGCGCTCCCGCGCCCCGTCCCAGTCCTGCGCGTAGTAGCGTTCCAGGCCCTCGGCGAAGATTCGCGCGCATTCCCGCATCCGTCCGCCCCCCGCATCGGCGTCCGCGGCCAGCGCCATCGCCTCGAACACCGCCACGGGCTTGGTGCGCCCCTTCACCACGATCCGGTCGAGCGGCCGAAACAGCACCGCGTCCGGCTCGGCGCGCCTGCTCGCCTCGACCACGCTTTCGGTCACCAGCGTGTAGACGCCGTAGGCCTTCGCGCCGGATTCCATGCGGGCGGCCAGATTCACCGTGTCGCCCATCATCGTGTAGTTGAATCGCGTGTGGCTCCCCATGTTGCCGACGACGGCGCGCCCGACGTTGAGCCCGATTCGCGTCTGCAAATTCGCCACGATGTCCGGCCAGCCTTTCTCCGCCTGCTCCGCCTTCCATTTCGCGCGGAGTTCGTTGCAGCGCCGATGCACGCGCAAGGCCGCCACCACCGCGCGATGGCCGTGATTCGGCAACACGAGCGGAGCCCCATACATCGCCACCAGCGCATCGCCGATGTATTTGTCTAGCGTGCCGCCTTCCGCCTGCACGATGTCGGTGCAGGCGGAGAGATATTCGTTCATCAGCTCGACGAGCTGGGTCGGCGAGAGCTTCTCGGAGAAACTGGAGAAAGACTCGATGTCCGAGAAGTAGGCCGTGATCTCCTCCTCGACCCCGCCGAGGCGCGGCTCCTCGCCCGACTCCACCATCCGCGCAACGAGCGCGGGCGCCACATAGGTGGCGAACATGCCGCGGATGCGGTCTCGTTTCGCCTGCTCTTCGCGCACCTTCAAAGTCGCGAAAGCGCCTTGTTGCAGCAACAGCGCCCCGAGCGGCACCGCCAGCGGCGTCATGATGCTCCA
>CAMLQS010000305.1 GCA_946482165.1 uncultured Verrucomicrobiota bacterium
GGCAAAGTTGACGGAGCCACCAAATACACCGGCACCGACCTATTCGCCTGCGTGCAGGCGGTGAACAACAACATGTCGTCCGGCACGATCAATCTGCGCAACTCCGGCAACTCCGGCGCGGCCTCCGCCATCAAGCAGATTTTCCTCGGCAACAACATCGCCTTCAACGGCAACAACAACACCATCACCGGCAACAGCGGCAACGACAACATCCTGCCGATCAAGGGTGATCGTAAAACCGGCGTTACGACGCGGAACCTGAAACTAGCGGGGCGTCTCCGTTACGGCGTGCTCTACAACAGCTGTAACACCACCCGCTTCGAAAACGTGTCGGTCAACGCCAGCTACATGGTGGCCGTCGCCCAGCGCGCGGATAAGAACGCGGGCGGCACCAACAACAACTGCACCGTCACCACCATTTCCTCCAACTCGACGGGCGGCAGCGGAGGCCAATCCTTCGGCTTTGAGATCAACGACTGCGTGGGCCTCTCCGCCGGCACCATCACTTCCTCCAACATGGCCGGTTGCGGTGTCGGCAGCAACACGACCAACAGCGCCACCTACGGCACGATCAACGCTTCGCGCATGAGCTATCGAGGCAGTTACGCGGGTTTCCGCACCACCAACGCGGGCGCGAGCGGCGCCACGACCGTCACCCGCGTGAACGCCAACGAGTGCGGCCGCGGCACGACCTATCACGCGAACTCCCGCCAGGTCACGGTCAACTTTGCCAACAACACCTGGAACACGGAGTATGGCTTCCTGATCTACAGCTCGCCCAACAACCGCCTGCTCGACGGCACGATTCGCGGGAACTGGAACATCGGCGTGAGCTTGAACACCGATTCGACCCAGACCCGTGGTTGTCTGGTCCAGGGCGTGGATACCAACGATGGCATCCGGGAAAACGGCGGCTGCACCGCCAACACGTTCAAAAACAACGTGCTCAACGGCAGCGGACTCACCGTGCAGCCAGGCAGCACGAGCTCGGGCAACATCCTGTAAAGCACGCGGTTTCCGGGGAATCCGAGACGATCGTTCGAAATCGGACAAATCCCAAAACCCGACCGCGCGGGGCTCGCATAAAAACGGCCCGGCGCGGTCAAGAATCGCCGCACTCCAAAATCCTTCGTGGCAAAAAAACGCCGCCTCTTCGTCCTGGTCCTTTTCGCCGCCCTCTTCGGCTTCGGGGTGTCGCGTTTGGCGCGGCCGGCGTCGACGAGCCAGGATGCACCGCGCACGAGCCCGGCGGCGTCTTCTCCGGCCGAGGCCCGCGCCTCCGTTGGACGCGCCCAGCTCACGGCGAAAGATTTGGAGAATCTGATCGCCCGGCTGGACGAGGAATGTTCCCGCGGAATCTGGCGCGGCACTCCGGAATGGGAATCGATTTTCGACTCCCTGTCCGCCGAACAACTGGCGCTGCTCATGGACCGCCTGCGAAAGCGTGTGTTGTCCCCCGGTCAAGACGAGCTGCGCCGGATCCTGGTCACCCGCCGGGCGCTGCAATCCCCCGCCGCCGCGCTGGAGTTTCTCGACGGCATGCCGGCCTCGATCATGCGCGAGGAGTTGACGCTCGCGGTCGTGAAGGGGTGGCTGTTCCGCGATTCCGTCTCCGCCATCGCCTGGATACGCGCCTTGCCGCGCGGGGCCGTGCGCAACGAGGCCTTGGATCTCGCCATCACGGCCATCGCCCACCGCGACCGATCCACCGCCCTGGACCTGGCAGGGATGCTTTCGCCCTCACGGCGGTCCGCCGCCTACGCCCTCATTTTCAAACTGTGGTCGGCCATGGATCCCGTCGCGGCCTCGACTGCGGCGGTCCGCCTGGCCCTCCGCCCGGCCGATCGCCACGCGGCCCTCGAAAGCATCGGTCGCGCCTGGGCGATGCGCGACCCCAGAGCCGCGATCGCCTGGGCCGATTCGCTGCCACCGGGTGGAGACAAGATTGGGGTGAGGTTCGGCATCATGTCGGAATGGTCCGCCACCGATCCCCGGTCCGCCGCCCGCTACGCGACAGAACTCCCGCCGGGCTTTGGTCGCAACGATGCGCTCGCCACTCTGGCTCAGTGTTGGCCGGTCTCGGATGCCGAGGGGGCGCTCGCCTTCGCGCAGGAGCTACCCCCGGGGGAAACGCGCCACCGCATGCTGGCCCAGGTGGCCGGCAACTGGGCGAACGTGAATCCCGCGGCCGCCTCAACCTACGCCGAGTCCCTCCCCGAGGGCCCGCTGAAGGCCGCCTTGCTGTCCAACATCGGCATGCTGTGGTCGCTCGACGATCCGGAGGAAGCCTTGATCAAGGCCGTGGAGATGCCTCCGGGCGCGTCCCGAAATGTCACCATGCAACAGATCGTCGGCCAGCTCGCCCGACTGGATCCGGAGGCGGCCTTGTCCGCCGTGCAAGCCGCCCCTCCCGGCGCGGAACGGGACGTGATGCTCCAATCCCTCACCATGTCGCTGGCCGAGATCGATCCGGCTCTCGCCGCGCTTCAAGCCCTCCAGGTCCCGGGCGAGTTGCAACGCGACGCGGTGAACGCCGTCGTGGGCGCGCTGGCCCGCAAGGACTCCGCGGAGGCCCGGGCCTGGATCGCCACCCTGCCGGCCGGCAAGACGCGCGCCGACGCCTTCGCGTATTTCGGCCTTGAATATGCCCGGACCGATCCGGCCGGCGCCGCCGCCTGGGCCCTGAGTCTGCCCGAGGCGGATGGCGCCGAAGTGACTCTCGACTACGTGGTCGGCCGCTGGGCGTCCGATGACAGCTCCGCCGCCCGGGAGTGGATTTCGCGGCTGCCGGAGGGCGCGGCCAAGACCAAGGCGCTGGGCGTCCTGGGCGCGTCGTTGGCAAGCTCCGATCCCCAGGCCGGCCTCGCGCTCGCCTTGAGCCTCCAGGACCCCGACGGCCAACGTCGAGTGATGAACCAGGTCGCCAGCTTCTGGGTCCGCCAAGACTCCGAAGCCGCCATGGCGCGCGCCCTCTCGCTGCCCCCGGGCTCAGGCAAGGCCGAGTTTGTGGGCACCCTGGTTATGACCCTTTCCGAAACGGCCCCCGCCGCCGCCGCGGATTTTTTGGCCACGCTCCCTCCCGCCGAGGTCCCGGGCTTCGCCATGACCACGATGCTGGAAAACTGGGGCCGCATCGATCCCGTGAGCGCGGCCACTTGGATGAAGTCCCGGGGTGGCGCCCTCATCGCCTCGGGCGGCGAGGCGTTGAGCACCGTGGTCAAGCACCTCACGATGGTCGAGCCCGCCAAGGCCGGCCAATGGGCCTCTTCGCTGCCCAAGGGGCCGGCGCGCGACGGCGCGGTCTCGGCCTACGTCCAGCAGCTCTCCCTGGCCACTCCCGCCGCGGCCTCCCGGTGGGTGGATCGCATCGAGGATCCCGATCTTCGCGCCCTCGCGATCAAGGCGGTGGGCAAATCCTGGCTGGAGCGCGACGAGGAAAAGGCCTCGGCCTGGCTAGGCAGCATGGGCGCGGCCGATCTCATCAGGCGGTTCTGAAACGCCTCCGCCGCTCCTCGATACCCCCATGAAAAGCGCCTCGTCCCCCCTGATTTGGATCGCTTTGGCCTTTGCCCTCGGCCTCGCCGTCGGCCTGCGGAAAGACGCACGAGACTCGGCTTCGGGGCGGCCGGGCCCGATGATCGACTCGTTCCGTGGCGCCACTCATTCGAGCGGGGTGATCGAGCGTCTGGCCGCCAGGCTCGCGGCGGAATGCGAAGCGGGGATCTGGCATCTGACTCCGGACTGGAAAGCCGAGCTCGACGCCCTCGCGCCCGACGACACGGCGCGCCTTGTTCAGCGGACCTACGTCCTCGCCCTCGCTCCGGCGCAGGAAGAGCTGCGCCGCGTGCTTTTCGCCCGCTGGGCCGGCGTCGCCCCCGAAGCCGCCCTCGCGGTGGCCGGCCGCATCGTCGATGTTACGATGCGCGACGGCGCCACGCGCGTGGCGCTGGAGAGCTGGCTCGACGCGAGCCCCGATCAGGCCGCGGCTTGGATTCGCGCCCAACCCGCCGGGGCGGTCCGAAACGAGGCCGTGCATCTCGCACTCCCCCGCCTCGGCTCGCGAAGCCCCCGCTCGGCTCTCGAGCTCGTGGCCTTGTTGCCGGCGAATTTCCGCTCCACCGCCTACGCCACCGTGTTTGGCCTCTGGATCGTTTCCGATTCGTCGGCCGCGCTCCAAGGCCTCGCCGCGCTCAAGCTCCGCGCCGACGAGCGGCTCGCCGTGCTCGAGGCCGCCGGCGCCAACTGGGCGCGGGTGGATCCCCACGCGGCCCTCGGCTGGGCGCGGAGCCTGCCGGCGGGCCTGGAACAAGCGGCGGTGTTCACCCACATCTTTGTCGGTTGGGCGCGCTGGGATCCGCGCGCCGCTTCCTTTTACGCGATCTCGCTGCCTGCGGGCTTGGAACGCAACGCGGCCATCCGAACCGTGGCGCAAAACTGGCCGGGCGACGATCCCGAGGGCGCGGCACGCCTGCTGGACTATCTGCCGGACGGCACCGCCCGCGCCAACGCCTGGCGGGATTTTGCCGGGCAGTGGAGCGACCTCGATCCGGAAAAAGCCTTCGCCTTCGGCATGAAGCTGCCCGACTCGCTGGTCAAAAACGCCCTGCTCGGCGACATCCTCCAGGCATGGGCGCTTCAAGATCCCAAAGCCGCGCTCGACGCTCTCAAGGAACTGCCTTCGGGACGCGTTCGCGAAGAGACTCTGGACGTGGTGATGAACCAGCTCGCGCAACAGGACCTGCCCGCCGTCGAGGCATTCGTCGGCAAGCTGCCCGCCGGCGCCGAGCGAGATCACGTCCTTGGCGCCTTGTGCTCCTCCTTGGCCAACGCCAATCCCGCCAAGGCGGCCTCGTTCGCCGCCCTCCTGCCCGTCGGCACGGAGCAACGCGACGCGGTTGACGCGATCGTGAACGGCTTTGCCAACCAGGATCCGCGCGCCGCCCTCGCGTGGGCCCAGACTCTGCCCGAGGGCGCGGCCAAGCAGCGGGCGCTGGCGATGAGCGCGTTCGAGATCGCCAAGGTGGATCCCCTCGCCGCGACGACCTGGGCACTGGAACTCGCTAGCCAGGAGGGGAACGATCAGATTTTGCACAACGTCATCAGCCGATGGACGCTCGAAGACCCCGAATCCGCCGCCCTTTTCGCCCTCGATCTGCCCAAGGGGCCGCAACGGGAAACCGTCATCGCCCAGATCGCCCGATCACTCGCTCCCGATGATCCCGCCACCAGTCTGGAACTCGCCCTGCTCACGCAGCCCGAAAGCCACCGTCAGGGCCAGTTGGTCCGCGAAGCGGCCCGCGAGTGGGCCCTTGCGGACCCGGAACAGGCGAAGCTTCGCGCCGCCGAGCTGCCGCCGGGAACGGCCCGCGCGGAGTTCGTGAGCGGCATCATCACCGCGCTGTCCGAATCGGCACCGGACTCCGCCGCCGCCTATGCGGCGGAGCGCTTCGCCAGCGGCGAGGTTAGGGACGAGGCCCTGAATGCCGCCGTGCTAAACTGGACGCGCCTCGATCCCGCCGAATCCGCCGCCTGGGTGGCCGGCTTCGGGCCCGGTCCGCTGCGCGAATCCGCCTTGCGCAGCGTCGCCTGGCAATGGTCCACCATGGACCCCACGAGCGCCGCCAACTGGCTGAAAACGCTCCCGGCGGACCGGGCCCGCGACACCGCCTTCGCCTCCTACACCGGGCAGGTCGCCACCCGGCGTCCCGACCTCGCCGCCCGCTGGGTCGAATCCATCCAGGATTCAGGCGTCCGCAAAAGCTCGGCCGAGGAGGTGGCCCGGCAGTGGCTGGCCAAGGATCGCTCCGCCGCCCTTGGATGGCTAAAGGATCTCGGATACGACGATGTGGCGGCCAAGCTCTGACGCCACCCCGCCCGCGAGGGGGTGGCTGATCGGCCTGCTGTTCGTGGTCGCGGCCCTGCTCGCGTATTCACCCGCCTGGCAGGGCGAGCCCGTTTTCGACGACCACGACCACCTCATGACCCCCGAGCTCCAGTCGCTCGACGGGCTCGGCGAGCTGCGCTCCGCCGAGGTGCTGGCTGCGCTCGAGAGTGACTCGTGGGGTCTGCGCGAGAACGCGCTGCGGCTCGCCGAACGCCAGCTGGCAACCGCGCCCGACCCGCAGCAAACGCACCCGGCGC
>CAMLQS010000306.1 GCA_946482165.1 uncultured Verrucomicrobiota bacterium
CCGTCATCGGACCACTGCCCGGTCGACCGCCGATCTCATTTTTCTCCCAGAGTTGTCCAAGGCTATAGGTTTCGAGCCAGCGTGCAAGGTCTTCGGTCTTAAGGCGGGTGAAGGTGGTCGCCTCATTCACCCGATCCGCGACCAAGACGCTTTCCGGTGCGAAATGATCCAGCAACAGGGGCGATTGGGTGGTGATGATAACTTGGGTATGGGTCGACACCGCATCCACCATTGAAGCGAGCAAGGTGATCGCTTTGGGGTGCAGACCCAGTTCAGGTTCATCGACCAAAATCACCGAAGGGCGAAGTTCCTTAGGTTGAAGAAAAAGTGTGGCTAGAGCGATAAATCGCAAGGTGCCGTCCGACAGAGACGAAACATCAAAATAGCGGTCGGTGCCCACATGTTTCCATTCGAGCCGAATGGACGTGGGGTCTAGTTGAGACGGCTCCAAAATAAAGTCTGAGAAAAACGGAGCGATTTTAGAAACTGCTTGGATAATTCCACGATAGGATTCCGGGAATCGCATTTTTAGCAGGTATAGAAATGCAGGCAGATTTTCTCCATTGGCCTTGAATACCCAATTGTCGTTTAGTTTCGACGTGACTTTCAGTGCAGATCCGCTGCCAGTATCGTGGAAATGATAAATGCGCCATGTCGCCAACTTTGACTGAACGTGTGCCGGGGTCCTAGTCAGACCACTGCTGCTGATTCCCGCTTCTCCATTTACCAATCGAGGGAATGAATTTGCATAGGGGCGTGGATAACTTCTATTTCCCCAAAAGTAGCTCGACTCCGCAGACACAAACAAGCGGTCGTCGTTGGTGGCATCTAACGATATGGAGTATTGATTCATCTCATCGTCGAACGAGACATGGAAACGCATGCTAGGCGTCGCTTTCGGTCCGAAGTGCAGGATATTGCCTGCGCCACCGGATTTAGAGACGTAGTTAGATAAATTGCCTTCGCGAAGAGCATGCAAAAAGGCGAAGGCTCCGATCAGATTGGATTTGCCGCTGCCATTCGCACCGATGATGACGTTGATCGGGCCGAGGGTGAGCTTCTCAAGGGCTTTGATGCTCTTGAACCCGTGGATGGAGATGTAATCGAGTTTCGACATGGCCGAGGGGACTTATACGTCCCGGACGTCCCACATCAGGCGGTGGAACTCGGTTTCGATGAGTTTTACTTTGTAGGCGCTGGGCGCGTCGGGGGTGTCGGCGGCGATGGCGAGGTTCGCGAGGTTGTTGTCGCCGTTCACGTAGATCGTGTCGAACTCCGTGTCGCGGGCATTGTAGCCTTGTTTTTGGAAAAAGGCATCCAGCACCGCGTTATCCTGGACCGCGTCGCCGGTAAGCGAGCGCCAGAGGACGAGGTGCTGGCGGCCTGCGCGATCACGGCCTGTGACGGTTTGGAATGTCCACCCCGTGGCGGCCTTGCGGAGGCTGGCCTTTTTGACGGAGGTCCGTCCGGCGGAGGCAGTCTCGAAGTCGGCAGTGAGGGTGACTGGGGCGTCTTGATGTTCGACGCGCAGGCCAAGCAGCCAATTGAAGGTTTCCACCAAATCCACCGTGACCGGCCGCGTCTCGCCTTGGCGGTGGATGGAGAGCTGATAGCTCCACGGGGCGGAGAATTTTTGGAGATCGAGGAGCGAGGGGCTGCCTTTGGTTTCAAGTTCGAGGCTGTAGCGCAGCAGGTAGTCGGCACGGGCGGCAGGTGTGGCGTTCTCCAGCGCGAGGGTTTGTTCGGCGGTGCGTGCGGGTAGGCGTAGGTTGTTTAGCGTGTCCTCGTAGCTCTCCAATTTTACGATTTTGAAAGCGTGGGAAACGCCGGTGTCGCGGCGGGTGGGTTTGCCGTCTTTCCACTCGGTGCTGTAAATCACCTTCTTGAGACGGGGCACAAGGACGGTCTCGAAATACTCGCCCATCTCGACGAGGATATAACGACGCCGACCTTTGTCTTCGCGGTTGAGGTTGATGACCGCATGGCCGGTGGTGCCGGAGCCGGCGAAGAAATCCAAATAATTAGGTGTGCCTTCGTATTTCGACCCCAAGCGAAACGTCCGCTCGACTAGACTGGGTGGCTTGGGATTATTAAATTCAACAACACCAAATAATTCCTTTAGCGCCTTTCCGCCATCGTCGGTGGTGCCCGTTTCTTTATGGCTCCATAAATCTACTGGAACCATGCCATCAGACGCCTCTGATAAGAAACTCTTCAAGCGAGGTAGTTCATAATCTTCTTTGAGTCCCCAGTATAGACGGCCAGACGCAACATGTTCCGCGTGTGTCTCAGGGTCATACTTCCACGCATGCGTTTCATGCTCGATACGCTTACCATCTAGCGGCCGAATTATCGGATACGAAAGATTAGGACGTTCCTCTTTGGTGGCAGGATTGACATACGACGAACTAATCCAAGGCCCTCGTTTGTCACTATCAGGATTGGTGTAATTCTCCCGGGATTTATCAGTGCGGGCTTCTTTTAGGGTCTCAAGTTCATCGGATGAGCGATAGAATAAGACGGTGTCCTTCAGGCTGTAAAAGCGCTTAGCATTATTGCTTCGCGTGTAGCGTTTTTCCCACGCGACATCCGCCATGAAATTATCAGCACCGAATATCGCATCCATCAAGAGTCGCAGACGAGACACTTCCACGAAGTCTATGTTGGCAGCAATGTAACCGTCTTTAGTTAGGAGGGGATGGCATGCCGCCAATCGATTACCAATCAGACTCAGCCATGAGGAATGCTGGTAATTGTCTCTATACCTGAACTCATCCACGCCAGTGTTGTAAGGTGGATCTATGTAAATCCCAGAAACGCTTTTGTCATATTTCGTATCGAGTAATTCCAGCGCCTGGAAATTTTCCGAATGGAAACAGGTGCCGCTTAGCGATTCATCCAGCTTGGGGATCGCCGCGACCAAGCGAGCGGTGAACTCCGCTGAATAATGCTCGGTATCCACCATCAAAAACGGGTTGGCCTTTAGGAACTCGACGGTGAGCGGCTTTTTGTCGCCCGGGTAGCCGGGCTGGCCGGCGGTGTCGGCCTCGATGGCCTGAATATGATACAGGGCCTTCCACTCCTCGCGCTGGTCGGCGTTGGCGGCGATCTCGGGATAGAATTCCTCGGGGATGCGGTCGAGGGTGAGGCAGTAGCGCACCTCGGTGACGAATTTCTTTTTCAGCCAGAGCTTCTTCTGGAAATTCTCTATCTGCTCCAAAAAGGCGATGATTTGCCCGGCCAGCTTTTTGAGGGCGTGGATTTTTTGCAGCTGGCGGCGAGCGGCGACGGGGTCTTCTGGTAGGAGATCGTCGAGGCGGAGGACCTCCGTCTTGATAAAATAATCCAGCTCCCGGCGGAGGAAGCCGCCGAGGTCTTTGTGGATGAAGTAGTCGTAGGTGTTTTTGGCGGCGTAAACTTCCAGGTGCTTTCGCAGCACGGTGCGCGTGCCCTTGCCGGTGAAGGTGGGATCGGCGGCGGTCAGTTGGGCGGCAAAGGGCGCGGGCAGACCGGCTTTTTCGAGGGCGGTCTCGGCGGCGTCGAGCAGTTCGGCCTGTTTGGTGCCCTTGGGGTGCTCGACGTAGGTGAAGGCGAGGCTGAGCGCGGCCTCGTCGGTGGAGACGGCTGGCGGGTGGACCGCAAGATCGGCGAGGGCGAAGCGGCGTTCGCCGGTCTGGGATTTGTTGTTGGCGGTCTCCTCGGTGGCGGCGACGAGGCGGAACTCGACGCGGAAGGGCTGCGCTCCACCGACCGGATCGGCAAAGGTGAAGGCGTAGTCGGTGAGCGACTCGCCGCTCTTGATGTAATACTGCTCCATGTTGGCCCACACGAGTTTCACCTCCTCCCCGTCGTAGGGGATCATGTAGCGCTCGCGGCCGGCGGCGGAGTAGCGCCGCTGAGGGATGAAATCGCCTTCGTGGTAGTAGCGGGAGAAGAAGGTGAGGAGGTGGGAGTAAATCTCCTCCTCCAAGACGGCGGTGTCGGCGGCGGCCCGGTAGGCGGCCTGGGCTTCTTGGACGGCGTCGGTGGCGTCGGGGTCGGGCGCGCCGAACTTGCGGGCCTGCTCGCGAGCGGAATCCACGGCGGCTTTCAGGCGGGTCTGGTCCTCGGCGGTGACGGTGCCGAGGGCGGCGCGGGCGGAGGGGAGCAGTTCGGTCTCAAGGAAGCGGGTGACCTCGGCGCGTTTGGCGTTGAGGATGCGATACATGCCGAAGTCCAAGTCGGCACGGTCGAACATGAAGAGTTCTTCCAGCTTGGCTTTGAGATCGTCGAAAACGGGCATTTGAGACGGAGAAAAACGGGTGGGGTGGAAGGGCGCGAGCTAAGTCTATTCTTGGTTGGGGCTACGGACATGGACGTTCCAGCCGAGGGCGCGAAGAGCTTTGTTGGTGCGGTCGTTGCGGGGCGGATAGAGGTCGGGCAGGCCGCATCCGATGAGTTCGCCGAGAGAGCTGATGTTTAGCCCCGGGATGTGGTAGGGCGCCTCCAAGCAGTCGAAAAGCCGGTCGGGAACCTGCTCGGGGGCACCGTCGAACAGGAGATACTTCAGGAGACGGGGTGCGCCCCAGTTTTTGCCGTTACGGCGAAAGCAGAGGTCTTCGCAGAAGGCGTCGAGTTTCGCATCGGTGCTGGCGCTCGGCAGATCGTCGTCGTCCAAATAGTCCTCCCGCCGCTGGTGCTTGGTGTGGTTATTGATGGCGTGGACGCAGCGGGCGACGCGAACGAAGTCTTTTGTCGGCATATGTTCGCCGAGACGATCCGGGGTGAGTAGCTCCCTATGAATGGGCGCCCATTCCTCAAAAACCGTGTCTTCCATTCCGGGGGCATGCGGCGTGGCACGCCACCACGAGATAGCCTGAGCAAGCGCGGCCTCGGGGTTGGCGCGGTTGCGAAGATGGAACTCTTCGACGGGATAGCTACGGTTTTGCCGGACCTGTTCGTAGTAGTAGGCGTGGAGAAATTGGTCGGTGTGAAGGCCGGTGGAGACATCGCGCGGCGCCCAGTCGGGCAGGCCGGCGGAGCGGAGGCGGTCGCCGACGATATGAAGGTAGCCGAGCGTGGTGGCCCATTCCTCCAAAAACGCGGCCTTGCGCCGGTCACGGGCGGAGGTGCGGGCCTGCACGGCGGCGAGCCCGTCTTGGGTGAACTGGGCGCCCGAGACGGAATTCCTGAAGTGCTGCTTCATGCGCTGACGAAGCGCTTCCATCTCGATCTCGTGCTGGAGTAAGGCATTGGCATCTTCAATGAGTTGCTTGGTGATCGCCTTCGACTGGGCGTTCACATCGGCGAAAAAGTCGATGAGGGGCTGGCGTAGACCCGCCGCGTCGAGATCAGCCTCCAAAAGGAGAACGCCGGCCTCGCAGTTGGAATTCCAGGCGGCGTCGGTCAAGTTGGCGGAGCCGATATAGACGCCGTATCCGTGCCACCAAATGACTTTCGGGTGGTAGAAGGACCCGAGCAGGCGCCAAGTGAGGTTGCCGTTGGCGCGTTGGCGTTTGAACGCCCACTCCAAAACGGGAACAGCGGTGGCCAAAGTGTGATCGTGACGCGACCAGACCTCGCAACGAATATCGGACCCCGGACGGGTGCAATCGACGAGGACCGGGTGATCGATGCCGGAGGCGTAGGCGGCCGCGACTTGAACATGTTTTGTGACCTGCATTGCGGCGCTATGCGCGGCCTGAAGGCGAGTGCGGAGACGGCCGTTTTCGAGACGAGAGCTGAAGATGAAGTCCATGGGGCAAACGATCATACCACCGACCATCGCAAAATGAAGAGGTGGTTGGCCGCGGTTTTTTGGGAAAGGCGTTTTTCGAGGTCACCAATCATGCGGTCGCGTCGGCCGATGATCTCGTCTTCGACGTCGAAAATCTGCTGGCGCTGGCGGCGCTTCTTTTTCTCCAGATCGGCGATCTTTTGCTGGATGGCCTGTTGCTCCTCCAATGTGGGAGCGGTGCGGGCCTGGCGGGCGAGGGCCTTGATCTGCTCCTTGGTGTCGGACAAGGCGCGCTCGGCACCGGCGAGTGCGTCGTCAGCCCACTTCTCGAGTTTGTCGCGCTCCTCGCGGAAGCAGGTGTTATTGCGTTCGAGCGAGGTGCTGAGAGTGGCTTCGGCATGACGGCGAGCCTCG
>CAMLQS010000307.1 GCA_946482165.1 uncultured Verrucomicrobiota bacterium
CGCCTCGCCCTCGGCGCCCTCAGCGGCCTCAGCGCCGCCCTCTTCGCCCTCGCCCCCGACGGCCCCCTTCGCGTGGGCCTTGTGCTGCTCTCCATCCTCGCCGCGATCATCGCCAGCCAAGCGCTCATCACCGGCACCTTCTCGCTCACCCGCCAGGCCGTGCAGCTCGGCTACTTTCCGCGCCTGAAGATCCTCCACACGAACGCCCATCAGGAGGGCCAGATCTACCTCCCTCTGGTGAACTTCTTCCTCGCCGCCGGTTCCATCGCCGTCGTCGTCGGCTTCGGCTCCTCCACCGCCCTCGCCGCCGCCTACGGCATCGCCGTCACCGGCACCATGGCCGTCACCAGCTTCGCGCTCTTCAACGTCATGCGCCGCCGCTGGAAATGGGGCTTCGTGCCGGTCGCGACCCTCACGATCCTCTTCCTCGCCGTCGACCTCGCCTTCTTCGGCGCCAACCTCCACAAATTCGGCGACGGCGGCTGGCTGCCCGTCGTTATCGCCGTCGGCCTGATCGCCCTCATGCACACGTGGAAAAGCGGTCGAAACGAGATCCAGGAAAAAGTCTATGGTTCGGCCGTCGCCGAGCTCGAGCTCGCCAGCATCGCGCGCAGCAAAAACATCGTCCGCGTCCCCGGCTCCGCCGTCTTCATGGTCGCCACGCCCAAGGGCACCCCGCTTGCGCTTCTCCACCACCTCAAGGCGAACAAATGCCTTCAGACTCACGTCGTCCTCCTCACCATCCTCACCGAAAGCGTGCCGCAGATCGACGACGAGGAGCGCATGACCCTCGAGTCCCTCGGCGAAGGCGTCTGGCGCGCCGTCGTCCGCTACGGCTACATGGAGTCCCCCGACGTCGCCAAAATGGTCGAGCGCATCAAAGGCCAAGGCGTGCCGCTTAACCTCGGCGCCACCACCTTCTACTTCAACCGCGAGATGATCATCACCGGCGGCTCCGCGCGCATGTTCGAGTGGCAAAAGTCCCTCTACGCCTTCCTCAGCCGCAACGCCTCCCCGATCAAGGACTACTACCGCATCCTGCCCACGCAGATCATCGAGATCGGCCTGCCGGTTCAGCTCTAGCTTGGGATAGGAGTCGGATAGGCGGCGGAAGGACGTCGTCCCCGGCGTCCGATCCTTCGCCCGCCCATGAACGGCCTCGTTCGTTTCGTTGAATAACTCGCACGCTTCCGCGGCAAGTTTCGTGCTCTGAGCTCTGCGGTGTTTTCCGCCACGTCATTCTCTCGCGATCGCGCCCTCGCGGTTCTTCTTGGGCTCCACGGCCTCGCCTTGATGGTTGTCTTCCCGCTTGGCCCGCAGGAATCCCGTCTCTGGCACCCCGGCGTCTCCGGCGTGGCCGCCCTCGCCGCGGCCTTTCCCCTCGCGGCCGTCCTCGGCGGCCTACTCGCACGCAGGGCTCCGCGCCTTCCGGGCTGCTCTCGAACCCTCGCCGCGATCGGGTTCCTCTCCACGCTGCCCTGCGCGCTCTCTTTCGACTATCCCTCGCTCGTCGCCGCCCGGCTCCTCGCCGGGATGGCCACCGGACTCTCCTACGCCGCGATCCACCGCGCCCTTCCCCCCTCCGCCAGTCCGCTCGTGGCCCGCGTCTCGCCACGGCTCGTCGCCTTCGGCATGCCCATCTGCCTCCTGCTTTCCACCGCGCTCGATTGGCGCTTCGGCTTTCTGCCTATCCTGCTCGGCCTTCTCGCGGTGTTCGCGCTCTCTCCTCGATCCTCCGCGGGCGTCCCGCCGAAACCGCTCCCCTTGGGCGAGCCGTCCCCATGGAGCCTCCTCGCCACCACGGCACTCGCTTCCGTCACCGCCGCCTACCTCACGATTCTCTCCGGATTCCTTGTCTTCAACGCCGGCCACACCGAATTCCATATACCCGTCGTCCTGCTCGCCACCGCCCTGCTCGGCCTCGCCGCGCCGCCGCTCGTCGGACGCATCCGCGCCCGCGCCGGCCCCTTTGCTTTTTACCTGGTCACGCTCGCCGCCTCCATGCTCGCCCTATGCGGCCTTCTCGCGTTGCGCGCCACTCTCCCCGCCCCGATCGCCGTGGGCGCCATCGCCCTGTTTCTCGTCGTCAACTCGACCCGCCACCTCGCTCTCGCCGGCCTCGTTCGGTCCGGCGTCGCGCCGGATCGCTCCGCATCCCACCAACTGCACACGCAGCTCGCGCAGCACCTTGGCTTCGGACTAGGAGCCCTGGCCGCGGGACAACTCATCGCGATCACCCCCCGCCACACATTCTCCGGCATGCCCGCCCTGCTCGGCGCCTCGCTTTGTGCGACGGGCCTCGCGCTCTTCGCGGGCCTCGCCGCCCAGGCCGCTCAAGCCAAAGCCATGCCGAGTCCCGCCGAGATGCCATCCAGTCGGATGCGCGCACCCTCGTAACGCATCCCGCCGACGAAGGGGTCCGCCGCCAGAAACAGAGGCGTATCGAGATCGACGTATTCGAATCTCCCCAAGCCCGCCGCGAAACACGCCGAAAAGGTCATCGCCAGCCGCGATTCCACGTTCCCGCCGATCATCAGCCCGAGCCCTCTCGCCTTCGCGGCGAGCGCCAAATCGAGCGCGTCCGCCACGCCCGATTTCATCAGCTTGATGTTCACCACGTGAGCCGCGCGCTCGTCCGCCAGACGCTCTGCGTCCGCCGCCGTGCATGCCGCCTCGTCCGCCGCCAAGCGCCAGCCGGAAAACTCCGCCAGCTCGCGCGCGCCGGCGTAATCGTCTTTGGCCAGCCACTGCTCCAGCAGCGCGGGCGCGATTCCCGCCGCCTTCAGCCCGTTCACCAGCGCCCTCGCCGCCTCGCGCGACACGCCCGCGTTGCCATCCAAAACCAGGGGCGAATCCCGCGCCACCGCGTGGATCGCCCTCAGCCGCGCCAAATCATGTTCCGGCCCCGCCTTGCCGCCCACCTTCACCTTGATCGTGCGAATGCCGCGCGCGCGGATATCCCGCGCCGCCGCGGCCGACTCCGCCGGAGAACCCGTCGTCACCGTCATGTCGGTCTCCAACTCCTTGCCCGCGCCGCCGAAAAACTTCCACAAGGGCGTCTTCGCTCGCCGCGTCAGCGCATCGAGAAGAGCCATTTCAAATCCGCACTGCGCGGAACCCGATAGGCCGCCGCCGGCCGCTCGAAACACCGACGCGACCTCGCGCCAATTTTCAAGACTCGCCTCGCGTCCCTCCACCAAACCGCGCCCCGCCGCCAACACCGCCAAAGCCTGCTCCTGCGTCTCGCCGTTGTAGGCCGGAAACGGCGCGGCTTCGCCGATCCCGCGAGTGCCGTCGGACAATTCCACCGTCACCAAAACATTCCGAGCCACGTCCTGCGCGCCGCCCGAAATTCCAAACGGCACATGTAGCCCGATATTCAACGGCGTCGCTTCGACCCGACGCACAAGCACGCCTTGGCTCATTGGCTTTCTCCGGTTTTAACCGCGCTCTCCGCGCTCTCCGCGGTTAAAATCATAACACGGCGCCCGCCGCCTTCGCCGCCTCCGCAAACAAGCGCCGGCGCGTCTCCACGTCTTTCTTTCGATCCGTCTTCACCTCGATCACCCGCAGCCCCGGCTCGCCAAGCTCCACGCGCAGCAAAGTCCGCAACCCCGAGGCGGATCCGACTCCCCGGTGCGGCACGCCGTAAGCCGCGCAGAGTTTCGCCAAATCCACGGCCTGCGGCGTCGCCCAATACTCCTCGAAGGGCGGATCGAACTTCGCCACCGGCAGGTGCCCGAAAATCCCGCCTCCGTCGTTGTTGATCACGACCACCGTCAGCGAGCCTTTCAACTTCGCCGCCAGAAGCAGCCCGTTGGTGTCGTGCAAAAACGCCAGATCGCCCGTGAGGAGGGCCGTCGGCTCCCCTCCGTGCGCCACGCCGAGCGCGGTCGACAATGTCCCGTCGATCCCGTTCGCGCCGCGGTTCGCAATCACGCGCGGACCGTCCGTGCGCGCCGGCGCCAGATACTCGAGATCCCGCACCGGCATGCTGCTCGACACAAAAAGCGTTTGTCCGCGCTTGAGCACGGCCGCCACCGCGCGCGTGCAAGCGCCCTCGAAGCCGGGCTCCGTCTCCGCGCCGGCCAGCACCTTCTGCGCGGCCGACTCCGCCTTGGCCCAACTTTTTTCCCACTCCGGGGGCGCGCCCTCGAATACCAGCGGCGGCCGGTTCAGCGTTTCCGCCCGCGCACGCACATGCCTTGTCCGCGCATGCACGCCATCGCGATTCTCCGGATGCGGCGTAAACTGCATGATCGGCGCGTCGATTTTCGAGAGCCAGGCGCGCAGCACCTTGCTCGTCGGCAGGTCGCCAAAGATCACCACCGCCTCCGGGCGCAGCTTCTCCGCCGCGCGCTCATCGCGGAGGATCGCGTCATACGCCGCGACCACCGTCGCGCGCGTCGACACCTGCAGGCGCGCTCCCGAGATCGCATCCGCCAGCACCGGCCAGTTGTAGGCCGCCCCGTGCGCCAGCGCGCACTCGCCGCGGTCGAACCCCACTCCCGCCACGATGACGCCGCGCTTCGTGATATACTCCATCGGCAGAGCCAGCCTGCGCTCCGTCTCCACCCCGGCCGCGGCCGGAATCGAAAAAAACTCCTCCCACATCACCGCGCGGGCCAACGGCTCCGCCGAACCGTTCTCGATCGGCGGCAGCGGATCGCGGAACGGCGCGTTCAGATGCACCGGCCCGCCCTCTTGCGCCCGCGCCACCGCATGACGCAGCATCTGACGCAGATACTGGAGCAGCTCCGCGCGCGGCTCCGACACCGCGAGCTCATGATAAAAAGTCGCGAAGCCCCCGAAGAGCTTCTGCTGGTCGATCGTCTGCCCCGACGAGCAATCCCGCAGCTCCGGCGGTCGGTCCGCCGTGATCACGATCAGCGGCGTGCCGCTCTCCTTCGCCTCGATCACCGCCGGCAGGTAGTTCGCCCCCGCCGTGCCGCTCGTGCAAAGCAGCAGCACCGGCGCGCCCGTGCGCTTCGCGATCCCCAGCCCAAAAAACGCCGCCGACCGCTCATCAAGGACAGGCGTGGTCTCGATGCCCGGATGCGCGACCAGCGCCATCGTGAGCGAGGTGTTGCGCGAACCCGGCGAAATCACCGCGTGCCGCACGCCGGCCCGCCACAGCGTCTCCGCCGCCACCGAGCACCACAACGCATTCGTGTTCCGAAAATCGAGGTTCATGAAGAGGGATTAACCGCGGATCACGCAGATGAACGCGGATAGAAGAAATATCCAAGTCATCCTTATCCGCTCCCATCCGCGAAATCCGCGGTTAAAATCATCCTCTTAGCGCCGCCAAAAGCGCCTGAAACTTCAGCTCGGTCTCGGCGAACTCACGCTCCGGCTCCGAGCCCGCCACGATGCCCGCGCCCGCGTAGACCCGCGCCTTCGCGCCCTCGACCAAGGCCGACCGCAGCCCGACGAAAAACTCGCCGCCGCCGCGCGCGTTGATCCAGCCCAGCGCGCCCGCGTAGAGTCCGCGCGGAAAGCCTTCCAGCCCCCGGATCGCCGCCACCGCGGTCTCGCGAGGCGTCCCGCCCACCGCCGGGGTCGGATGCAGCACCGACACCAGATCGAGCAGACGCACGCCCTCCGGCAGCTTGCCGCGCATGGGCGTGTGCAGGTGCTGCACGTTGGCCAGCTTTCGCAAGGCCGGCGCCGGCGTGTGATCGAGCCTTACCCCGAGAGGATCCAGCCGCCGCGTGATCGACGCGATCACATGCCGATGCTCGCGCAGGTCTTTTTCGCTGCGCAGCAAACCCGCCGCGAGCGCCGCGTCCTCGCTCGCGCCCGCGCCGCGCCGCGCCGACCCGGCCAGCGCCTCGGTTTCCATCACGCCCTGGCTCACGCGCACCAACCGCTCCGGCGAGGCGCCGATGAAGCTCGGCCCGGCGCCGGTCGCCGCCGAAAACGCATAGCAATCCGGAAACCGCTCGCGCAGCCCGTTCAACACCTCAAGCGGATGCAGCTCGCGGTTGGCCGTGAGATCGATGGCCCGCGCGAGCACGATTTTTTGAAACTCCCCCGCCGCGATCCGCTCGAGCCCGCGCGCCACGGCCGCGCGATAATCGCCCGCCTCGCTCTGCGAGAATTTCAACG
>CAMLQS010000308.1 GCA_946482165.1 uncultured Verrucomicrobiota bacterium
CGCCGGCCAATCTCCGAGCTCCGTCCCTTCCCTCTCCGCGCCGTCCCCGCTCGTCGCGCCCCCCGACGCGCGCCCGGGAGATTTTGTCGAGCGCGACGGCGTCGTCTCGATCCTCGCCGGCCATTTCGCCGGACAACAAGACCTCGCCTCCGGAGCCGGCTGGCGCTCGATCGCCGGCCTCGGTCGCGGCGGCACCGCCGTCACCGTCCTGCCCTCCACCGCCGAGATCGCCGCCAACTCCGCGCCGCGCCTAAGCTATCGTTTCCACGTCTCCACCTCCGACGCGCAAGCCACCGTCCGCGTCCGTCTTGTCCCCACCCACCCCATCGTATCCGGCAAGGGCCTGCGCCTCGCGCTCGCGTTCGACGATGGCGCGCCACTCCCGCTCGCCGTCACCTCCGGCTTCGACCCCAAATCCGAAGCATGGAAGCAACGCGTCCTCTCCAACGCCACCGAGGCCACGCTCAAGCTCCCCGCCCCGCTGACGCCCGGCTGGCACACGCTCCACCTCGTCGCCGTCGATGCCGGTGTCGTGGTCGACAAGATCGTCCTCGATCTCGGCGGCCTCCGCCCCTCCTACGACGGCCCCGCCGAGACGCGGCTGCCCTAACCCGTGGCAATTCAGCCGAAAACGGAGCGGCGCGATGAGATGGCGAGCACACTTCAAATGCCGGCGACCGGGGAATACCCAAAGGGTATCTCGCTGGGCGCGCGCCACTGAAAGGTGTCGCCAGATCACCTTGATGCGTCCTGCTCGACCGCATTGTCACGGCCAAGGCCCACGACTTCTCACAAACGCTTTCACCCCATGCTGAAGCCCCTGATCGTTCTTCATGCCGTGATTTCGATGGCCTTCTTATCCCCGCTTATGGCGGCGCAACCCGCAGCAGCTTGGATCGGTCCGGACCACACCGAGGTCAACCAGTGGACCCGCTACATCAAGACCTTCACCATCGATGCGGTCCCGATTTCGGCCGAGGCGCAGATCGCCGCCGACACCAAATACTGGCTTTGGCTCAACGGCACCTTGGTCGTCCGCGAGGGCGGACTGAAACGGGGTCCATCGCCTCAGGGCGGCTACTTCGACCGCGTCGACCTCGCGCCTCACTTGAAACCGGGCGAAAACACCCTCGCCGTTCTCGTCTGGCACTTCGGCAAGCACGGTTTCTCCCACCACAACAGCGGTAAATCAGGCCTCTGCTTCAGTCTCGATCTCGGCGGACGCTCCATCCTCAGCGACGACGGGTGGAAGATCTCGCCCCATCCGGCCATCTCGACCTCGCCGGACACGCCGCCCAATGGCCGCCTCCCCGAATCCAGCCTTCGATTCGACGCACGCCTCGACGAGCCCGACTGGACCCAAGCCGCACGCGCGGCAAACAACTGGGAAACGCCTTCCGTCTTCGGCCGGCCGCCCTGCGCCCCTTGGGGCGATCTTGTCGAGCGGCCGATCCCGCAGTGGAAAGACCACGGCTTGCTCGATTACGTCGCCCCGCCCGCCTTTCCCATCGAGGGCGACGGATCCGTCATCCGAGTGAAACTGCCCTACAACGCCCAGATAACGCCGTGGCTGAAGGTGGAGGGCGCGGCCGGCCGGGAGATCGATATCCGCACCGACAACTTCATGGGCGGCGGCGCCCCCAACATCCACGCGAAATACATCACTCGCGACGGCGTGCAGGAGTTCGAGGCCCTCGGCTGGATGAACGGGCACGAGGTTTTCTACACCGTTCCGGCCGGCGTGAAGGTGCTCGGGCTCAAGTATCGAGAAACCGGTTACAACGCCGACTTCAGGGGCTCCTTTCAATCCGGCGACCCCGACTTGGATCTCCTGTGGAAGAAGGCCGCCCGCACCCTCTATATCACCATGCGGGACACCTACATGGACTGCCCGGATCGGGAACGCGCCCAGTGGTGGGGCGACGTGGTCAACGAACTCGGCGAAGTCTTCTACACCTTCGATCCTCGCGGATCCTTGCTCACCAGAAAGGCGATCCACGAGCTCGTGAACTGGCGGCGCGCCGACGGCACGCTCTATTCGCCCGTTCCCGCCGGCGTTCCGGCAAAGGGCAACGGCGAGGTTCGCGACGGAACCTGGGCGGCCGAGCTCCCCGTCCAGATGCTCGCCAGCATCGGCAAATACGGTTTCTGGACCTACTATGTCCACAGCGGCGACGCCGAAACTATCCGCCGCGTCTACCCTGCGGTTAAGGAATACCTGAACCTGTGGAGCTTCGATCTGGACGGCCTCGTCGCCCACCGACGCGGAGGCTGGGACTGGTCCGACTGGGGCGAAAACATCGACGCCCGGGTCATCGACAACGGCTGGTATTACCTCTGCATGGAGGCGGCCGTCGACATGGCCAAACTCACGGGCGACACGGCCGATATCCCCGAGTGGCAGGCTCGCCGGACCCGCATCGCCGAGAATTTCAACCGCGTGCTGTGGACGGGCGCCGAATACCGTTCTCCCGGCTACCGGGGCGACACCGATGATCGCGCCAACGGACTCGCCGTCGTCGCCGGGCTCGCCTCTCCGGCGCAGCACCCCGCGCTGATCAAGGTTCTGACCAAGCACCGCAACGCCAGCCCCTACATGGAGAAATACGTTCTCGAGGCGCTGTATCAGATGCATCAACCCGACTTGGCGATGGCCCGCATGAAGACGCGCTACCGCGAGCAGCTCGACAGCCCGCTCACCACGCTCTGGGAAGGCTGGGGCGTCGGCGCGAAAGGCTTCGGCGGCGGCACCTACAACCACGCATGGAGCGGCGGCCCGCTCACCCTTCTTTCTCAATACGCCGCGGGCATCGCGCCCACCGCCCCCGGCTACGAATCCTACGCCGTGCTGCCGCAGATGGGTTCCCTCGGAAGTATCCGGGCCGTGGTTCCCACCGTCCGTGGCGAAATCGAGGTCGCGCTTTCCCAAAACGACGAAGGTTTCACCGCCGAGGTCGCGAGCCCGCCCGACTGCGCAGGCACCTTGGGGATTCCGAAACGCCCTGGATTGAAAATCACGCTCGCCGACTCGTCCCTGCGCCCCGTCGCGGAAGACGAACATTATCTCCGCGTCGCCATCCCGCCCGGAAAAACCCGGCTCGAGGCCCGGTTCTCGAAGTAAGCCGCCCCCTGCACCGCCGCCTCTCCCCTGCGCCATGATCCTCCCCCGTATCCTGCTCGTTCTCATCTCCATCCTGCCCGCGCCGGCCTTCCTTCACGCCGACAGCGTGCCCACCCCCTCCGCTCCAGCGCCCATCCTCTACATCGCCGGCGACTCCACCGCCGCCAACAAATCCAAGCCTGCGCACCCGGAACGCGGCTGGGGCCAACTCCTCCCCGAGTTCGTCATCCCGCCGGCACGCGTCGACAACCGGGCCCAGAACGGCCGCAGCACCAAGTCCTTCATCGACGAGAAACGCTGGGAAACACTCGTCGCCGACCTCCGCCCGGGCGACTGGGTCATCATCCAATTCGGCCACAACGACGAGAAGCTCGACAAACCCGCCGTCGGAGCCCCCGCCCGCGGCGCCTACCGCGACAATCTCCTTCGCTTCATCCGCGAGGTCCGCGAGAAAAACGCCCACCCCGTCCTCGCCACCTCCGTCGTTCGCCGCCGCTGGGACGAGACCGGCGCCAAACTCGTCGACACCCACGGCGAATATCCCGTCGTCGTTCGCGAAATCGCCGCGGAGGAGAATGTCCCGCTCCTCGACCTGAACCACCTCACCGCCCGCATGGAGGAGGAGGCCGGCGTCGAGGGCTCTAAAAAGTTTCACCTCTGGTTCGCCCCCGGCGAGCTCCCCGCCGTCCCCAAAGGCGTCCAGGACGACACCCATTACTCCGAGCTCGGCGCCCGCCGCGTCGCCGCCCTCGCCGCCGCCGAGATCCACCGTCTCGAACTCCCTCTCGCGGCCTGGATCAAAGCCCCCTCCGCATCGCTCTCGTTCCCCTAATCGTTCTCGTCCTCCTCTCCCTTCCTTCCCGCTCCCCCTTCATGTCTACTCCGTCCCTCTTCAACGTCTCCGGCAAAGTCGTCGTCGTCACCGGCGCCACCGGCACCCTCACCGGCTCCGCCGCCGATTATCTCGCCGCCCAGGGCGCCCGCGTCGTCTACCTCGGCCGCACCCAGTCCAAGCTCGACGCCGCCCTCGCCAAAATCCGCGCCGCGTCGCCCGACGCCGAGGTCCTCGGGCTCGCCGCCGACGTCAACGACCGCCCCGCCCTCGAGCGCGCCCGCGACGCCATCGTCGCCAAGTGGGGACGCGTCGACGCCCTGCTCAACGGCGCAGGCGGCAACCAGCCCGGCGCCACCATCACGCCCGACAAGACTTTCGCCGACCTCGATTTCTCCGCCTTCGAGCAGGTCGTTAACCTCAACCTCCACGGAACCGTCCTCCCCACCCTCGTATTCACGCCGGCCCTACTCGCCTCCGGATCGGCCAGCGTCGTCAACTACTCCTCCGCCTCCGTCGCCCGCGCCGTCACCCGCGTCGTCGGCTACTCCGCCGCCAAGGCGGCCGTGGACAACTTCACCCGCTGGCTCGCCGTCGACCTCGGCCGCCGCACCAAGGGCGGCGTGCGCGTCAACGCCCTCGTCCCGGGCTTCTTCCTCGGCGAGCAAAACCGCCGCCTCCTCACCAACGAGGACGGCTCCCTCACCGCCCGCGGCCAGTCCATCTGCGGCATGACGCCCTACGGACGCTTCGGCACGCCCGACGAGCTCCACGGCGCCATCCACTACCTCGTCGCCGACGCGTCGAAGTTCGTCACCGGCACCACCCTCGTCGTCGACGGCGGCTTCGGCGCCTTCTCCGGCGTCTAGTTTTGGAGGGACGCCGTCCCCGGCGTCCGCGCCCGCTCTACGTTCTCGTTTCCACGCTACCTCCACTCCGTGCCCTCCGCGTCCTCCGTGGTTAATCCCCATCCGGCTCCCGCCGCCGTTCCTCGCCCCGCCCGCGAAACCCTCCCCTTCAACGCCGGCTGGCTCTTCCACCGCCACGACCCCGAGCCCGTCGGCCCCGATCTCGCCCGCGACGCGCTCCGCCCGTGGCTGCTCCCGCAGACGAACGAGTTCTCCAACTACTCGCCCGCGCCCCACGTCCGTCCGTCCGGCACCGAGCCCGGCTCCGCCCTCGCCGTCGTCCAGCCCGCTTATGACGACTCCGCTTGGCGCGCGCTCTCGCTCCCGCACGATTGGGCCATCGAGGGCCCCTTTGACCAATCGCTCCCAGGCGAAACCGGCAAACTCCCTTGGATCGGCGCCGGCTGGTATCGAAGGACCTTCTCGCTCCCCGCTTCCGACGCCGGCCGGCATCTTTCGCTCGAGATCGACGGCGCCATGTCCCACTCCGCCGTCTGGCTCAACGGTCGCTTCGTCGGCGGCTGGCCCTACGGCTACACCTCCTTCCGCCTGGATCTCACGCCCTACGCCAAGCCCGGCGCGGACAACGTCCTCGCCATCCGCCTCTTTAACCCGCCAGAGTCCTCCCGCTGGTATCCTGGCGCCGGCCTCTATCGAAGCGTCCGCCTCGTCAAAACCAACGCCGTCCGCCTCGCCCCCTGGAGCACCTTCGTCACCACGCCCGTCGTCTCCGCCGAGCGCGCCCTCGTCGACGTCCGCCTCGAGGTCGAAAACCACGAGCCCACGCCCGCCGCCGTCGAACTCCGCGTCGCGCTCCACGCCCTCGACGACTCCGGCGCCCCCGCCGCCGAGCCCGCCGCCATCGCCGAGCCGCAAACCTTCGAGGTCAAACCCGGCCGGCCGCGCCTCACCTCCTTCCCTATCGAGATCGTCTCCCCGCGTATCTGGGACATCGATACGCCCTTCCGCTACGTCGCCGTCGCCACGCTCTCCCGCGCCGGCCAGCCGCTCGACCGCACCGAAACGCCCTTCGGCGTTCGTTCCCTCTCCGTCGATCCCGACCGCGGACTCGTCCTCAACGGCCGCGTCATCAAACTGAACGGAGTCTGCCAACACCACGACCTCGGCGCCCTCGGCGCCGCCGTCCACGTCCCCGCCCTCGAGCGCCAGCTCCGCATCCTCCGCGACATGGGCGTGAACTCCATCCGCACCTCGCACAACCCGCCCGCTCCCGAGCTCCTCG
>CAMLQS010000309.1 GCA_946482165.1 uncultured Verrucomicrobiota bacterium
AAACGGCCATCGCTGCACCGTCCAGAAAGACGACTTCCAAGGCGTCTGGCAGGAAACCGAGGTGGTCACCGACGATCCCCAGCACCGCACCAACTTCGGCAAGATCCACTACATCCAGACGCTCCTGCGCGATCATCCGCTCATCATGCGCCCCGGCCAAGTGTATCGCTTCGTGGTCAACTTCGAACCCGAAGTCGCCCAGCTGGACGGCTAAACGGAAATTAACGCAGAGACGCGGAGGCGCGGAGAAAAAATCCCCGGTCTTGTTTTCCGTCTCCGTTCTCTGCGTCTCAGCGCCTCTGCGTTAAAAACTCCGATGCTCTCTCGTCGAGTAATCCCGTGCTTGGACGTCCACGCGGGCCGCGTGGTCAAGGGCATCAAGTTCCTCGAACTCCGCGACGCCGGCGACCCCGTCGAATCTGCGAAAGCCTACGACGCCCAGGGCGCGGACGAGCTCGTTTTCCTCGACATCACCGCGTCCTCCGACGGCCGCGGCATCATGCACGATGTCGTCGCCCGCACCGCCGAGCAGTGCTTCATGCCGCTTACGGTCGGGGGCGGCCTCCGGACCGTGGCCGACATCGAGGCGATGCTGAAAAGCGGCGCCGACAAAGTCTCGCTCAACACCGCCGCGATCAAGGACCCGCAGCTCATCCGCGCCGCCTCCGACCGATTCGGCGCGCAATGCATCGTTCTCGCGATCGACGCCAAGCGCGAGCCGGACGGCAAATCCTGGCGCGTCTATACGCACGGCGGCCGCAACCGCACCGAGCTCGACGTCGTGCAGTGGGCCGAGGAAGCCGTGCGCCTCGGCGCAGGCGAGATTCTCCTCACGTCAATGGACGCGGACGGCACCTTGGCCGGCTTTGATTGCCCACTCACCCGCGCCGTCTCCGACGCCGTCGGCGTTCCCGTGATCGCCAGCGGCGGCGCCGGTAAACTCTCCCATTTTTCGGACGTGATTCGCGACGGCCACGCCAGCGCCGTCCTCGCCGCCAGCCTGTTCCATTTCGGCTCGCTCACCGTCTCGCAGGTGAAAGACCACCTGGCCGCCCAAGGTCTGCCCGTCCGCCGCTGACCCCGATTTTTAGGTAGGGCGATCTCGCCGGGCCCGTCACGGATTTCAGAGGGGAATCGCCACTCCGACGCGGCGCGCCCATCGGCAGTCGCGCCCTACCTGCGAACCGGGGAACTCGGCCTTACCTCACCCGCAGCCTCAAGAAGCGCCGCGGCTCGCTCGCGAGTTCGGCCGTATCCACGGCCGTAACGGGCCCCGCCACATTCGCCGCTCCGGTGCTGCTCCAAACCACCGGCCACTCCACCGCCTGCAGATCGCTCGTTGCCTCGACTTCGTAGACCAAGGCGGGGTCCGCCACGCGCGTGAAGGCCAGCGTCAGCTTGCCCGCCGCAACTTCCGGCCGCGGCATAACGACCGCGGTGTCGGCCAAAAGCGGATCACCTCCGAGCGCATATTCGAGCAGGTTGCTTAACCCGTCTTCGTCCGGATCGGCTGTATCGGAGGCCAGCCCAACCGAATCCGCCGTGCCCAGCTGCGCCAGACGCCATTGTTCCAATACGGTCAGAACTCGCGTCACGACCAAGCGCACTTCGTTCGGCGTCGATAGGTCGAACGCGCCTTGCAGATTCGAATCCGCCGGGGCCGTCCAGACCCAGTGGTTTCCGCCCGTGAGCGCGCCCTGATGCCGCAGCACGAGATGCGTCCCGATTTCAAACTCACCGCCCTCGGGCTCGACCGTCACAGGCCCGTTCAATGTCACCGCACCCGCCACCGTCAGCGCATCTTCGCCGGGGGGCGCCGCCAGGCGTGCCCCCGCGGCCAGCGTCAACGACCCGCCGAGCGACCCTGCCCCGGTCAGCGTGGCCCCCGACGAAACGCTTACCGCCGTCGCGCCCAGCGATCCCGTCACCGCCAAGGCGCCCGCCGACACGGTGGTGTTCCCCGTGTAGGTGTTGACGCCGGCAAGGGTCAGACGACCGCTTCCTGTCTTAACGACCAAAGTCGCCGCGTTGCCATTGTTGATCGCGCCGGAGAAAACCGTGTCGTGGTTGTTCGCGCCGATCGTATAGGTCACCGCGACATTGTTGTTCGACCCGCCCGCGCCATTCAGCGACGAGCCGGCCTGCCCCGAAAGCGAGCCCAGCGCGAACGCGGTGCCCGAGCGCGCACTCAGGGGACGCGTGCCAAGATCAAAATCCGCGAACGAGGAGCCCGCTCCGCCGAAAAAGCGAAAAGAGCTCGAACCGGCAAACGCCACCCGCCCCGTAAACGCGGCAAAGGAGCCCTCGAGGTCGAAGACGTTGCTCGCCTCAAGCGTGAGCACCCCCGAACCGGAAACCGCCTTGATGCCGTGCGCGCCGCCGCCATCACCGCCAGTGACGCGCGCCGCGCCTTCCACGATGATCGCGTTCGGAATTGTCAATGTCCCGGTGGCGAGTGTTCCGCCGGCAATCGTCACCGGCCCTGTTCCAAAGGCCCCCGAGTGCGACGCCGCGAGCGTCCCCTCCTCGATCCGCGTGCCGCCGGCGTAGCTGTTCGAGGTGCCGATCGATGCGGTGCCCGAGGCCTGTTTCAGAATGGTCGTCTCCCCGGTGATCGAGCCGGCTCCGGAGAGCGTCCAGTTCGCCGAAGAATCGAAAACCACCGACGCCGGGGCGACCTGCGCCGCCAGCGTGATCGAGCGGGTGGAGGGCGATCCCTCGAAACGCACCGTGTCGCCGTCTTCATAGACGGTCACGCCGCCGAGCCCGAGCCAGTTGTTCGCCGCGAAATCCCACGCCGCGCTCGCCGAGCCGGTCCAGCTCAAGACATCCGCGCCGACGACCGCCGACTCCGTCAGCGTGACTCGCACCTCACCCGCCGCCGAAGTGTCGAAAACCGCCGAGAGCCCGGCGCCCGACCAGGCAAAGGTCGGCGCGCCCGTGAGCGTGCCGGTGTAGGTAAGCACCGGATACGTGCCCGGCGCGAGCGTCCGCCCGGGCGCGGCCGCCACCGTGACCGTGCCGGCCGCGACCACGGCGCCGCTCACGCGGAAGGCGCCGGCCGGGTCGAGAAGCAGCCCCGAGCCGTCCGCCAGCTCCAGCGTGCCCGCGACGCGCCCGGAACCTCCGACCGCCGCCCCCGCATGCACCTGGAGACGCGGCGTCGTCAGCAAGCCGGTGGACGAAAACACGCTTCCCCCGTCGAAGATATTGGCCCAGGTCGAAAAGCTGCCGCTCGCCTCCCAGCGCAACAGGCCCGGCCCCGCGTGGTTCCAAGTGCCGGATCCGCTCAACGCGCCGGGGCCGGAGACGGTCACCTCCGCGGCGGACTCCACGATCAGATTCGTCGCGGCGACCGTGCCGGAGAGCGATAGCGACAGCGCCGAGGAAGGGCGGAGCACCGCCGTGTCGCCCGCGCGCAATGCCGCCGGCGCGGCCGAAGGCGTCGAACGGCTCCAGTTCGCGCCGCTCCCCGACCAGGTGGCCGGCGAGGCGCCGGTCCAAAACGCGGGCACCGAGGCCACGTCGAAGCTCGGGTGCGGCGGCTGGTTGTAGGCGACGTTCTGCCAGGCCAGGGCCACCCGGTATTGCGGGTCGTGGAGAAAGGTTGTCCGCCGATCCGTCGCCGAGATCGTCGTCGTATAAATTCGCAACGCGCTGCTGTCCGTGGTGCGCCAGACCACCTCCTCGCGCCAGTCGCCGAGGAGGTCGCCGGACAGCGCCGGCGTGGATTTCGTGCTGTTGTTCGACGACACGCCGGAGGCGACAAGGTAGTTCGACCGCCCCCCGCTTGTGTAGTTATATTTCGATACAGTCGTTCCGTCCAAAAGCTCGCGCTGCGGATCGGCGTCCCACCACACCGCGAAGTTGTGGAACATGTTCGAGGGCTTGGCGGCCACGATCGCGCCGTAGGCCGAGTAGATGTTGCCGTTGTTGGTCGCCCAGGCCTCGCCACCCGGATAACGCGGATTGAGGTCCATCATCACCGCGCGGCCGATGTCGCCGGTTCCATAGGTGGTCCAAATCAGCTCGCCCGTGCGACCATCCCGAAAAGAGGTTCCGACGTTGCCGTTCGAGGCCGCCGACTCGTGCGGCGTGAACACCTCCTGGCCGGGCCGCGATGGACGGAAGTCCGAGACGTGCAGGGCGTCCGCGTGACCCAGGCCCGTGGTGTGCAGTCCGGTGCCGTCGTCGTTCACCACCATCGCGCCGTAAACGATCTCCTGCCGCCCGTCGTCGTCGACGTCCGCCACCGACAGCTGATGATTGCCCTGCCCCGCGTAGGGGGTGTTGTTCGCCGCCGAAAAGGTCCAACGCCGCGTCAGCGCGCCGCCCCGCCAGTCCCAGGCCACCAGATGCGTCTGCGTGTAGTAGCCGCGGCACATCACGAGCGAGGGCAGGTTGCCGTCGAGATAAGCCACTCCCGCGATAAAGCGATCCACGCGATTACCGTAGCTGTCGCCCCAGCTCGACACCGTGCCCCGGCCGGGGAGGTAGGCTGTCGTGGCGAGTTCCGCGCCCGACGCCCCGTCGAACACCGTCAGATACTCGGGACCGGTCAGGATGTAACCCGAGCCATTACGATAGTCCGCATCGACATTGTCCCCCGTGAGCAACACCGGCTGCCCCGCTCCGTCGAGCGTGCCTGGCGCGGTCTTGCACGCCACCTCCGCGCGCCCGTCGCCGTCGAGGTCATAGGCGATGAACTGCGTGTAGTGCGCGCCGGCGCGGATGTTTCGACCCAGCTCGATGCGCCAAAGACGCGTGCCGTTTAGCTTGTAGGCATCGAGGTAGACGTTACCGGTGTAGCCGGCCTGCGAATTGTCCTTCGCGTTCGACGGATCCCACTTGAGGATGAGCTCGTATTCGCCGTCGCCATCGAGATCGGCGGGCGCGGCGTCGTTCGCCGAATAGGTGTAGGCCACGCCGTCGGGCGTCGTGCCGCCGGCCGGGATTTGCAGAGGAACACTGAGAAACTGCTGCGTCGCGACGTTCGCCGGCAGCGTGAACGAAGCCGAACTTGCCTGCTCGACTCCGCCCACGACCGGCCGGACGAAGTAGGAGATCGAGGAGGAGAAGGCGGCCGATCCCGGCGTGTCGCGGTAGTCGGTGGTGGAAAGGAGCGGCGAAGGATTAAGCTTCACCGCCGCAGCCCCGCCGATCGAGCGATAGAGATTGAACGCCGCCGCGTCCGTATCCGTCGCCAGCATACGCCAGCCGACGTAGGCTTGCGTGGAACTCGTGCGCACCGCCACCACGCCGCGCCCCAGCGTCTCCATCCGCGGCTGCCCCGAAAGCAAGGCCGCGCCAAAGACAAACAGGCACAGCAGGCGAGGTGGGAGGATGAAGCGGAAAACCGGGAAGAACATCAACGAAAGGGGCGGGGTTGGAGAACGAGCGGACACCAAAGAACTCCCGGCGGCTCCAAGCCGCAAACGGGGGAAACTATGACAGTCATCTCTCGCCCGAAAATGCCCGCCGCGAAACGGACAATCCTCGCATCCATTTTCTAAAGGGTGGCCGCTAAATACATCGTCATCTCGGATGCCGCCCGGAGCTCCCGCGTCCTCGCTTCCATCGGGCCCGCCCCGGCCGGCGGATGATTTCCCGGGAGCCCCGGAGGAACCCCGCTGCTTCTTACTGTCAAATTCCCGCGAAGTGGCCTGAGAAACTAAATTCTGCCTTAACGTAAAGTTACCCCCTCCCCATGCTGTCCCTGCGGCTACTTGCGTTTCTAGGATTTTTTGCGTCTTCGCTCTACGCGCAGACAACCTACGTCGCGCCGGCCAAGCCCGGCACGCCTGAAGCGGCCGTGAATGGCACGCTTGAGGTGGCCCGCTCCGGAAACGAAGTGATTCTCACCTGGACCCTGCCGGCGGGCGAAGCCCGCGCCTTGGAGATCTATCGCAATACTAATAGCGACGTGAAAGGCCGTGGTCGCGCGGGAGCGATCCGCGCCGACGTTACCGTCTTCCACGACAAGGTTCCCGACGACCAGACCTACTGGTATTGGGTCAAAATCACCCGCCCGAACGGCGTCATCGTGAACCTCGGCCCCGTCGCCACGCCCAGTGCGGCGGTTTGGACGCCGTGAACC
>CAMLQS010000310.1 GCA_946482165.1 uncultured Verrucomicrobiota bacterium
GCTCGGGCCTCGTCACGAGAAGGAGGGCAGCTTTTTCACGGTGCGCGAGATCTGGAGCCCGGTGCAGATCTCGCTCGCGACGCTTCCGGCGGATTTTTCGGGCCGGCTGCCGGTGCGCAATCGCTACGATTTCGTCGATTTGTCCGGAGTCACCTTCGAGTGGCGCCTCATGCGCTACGCCCCGCCGGGAGCCCTGATGTTTCACCGCAGCCTGCTTGCGCACGGTCGCGTGGCGGCGCCCGCCATCGCGGCGCGCGCCGAGGGCGAGCTGAATCTTCCGCTGCCGGCCGATTGGCGCGAGGCCGACGCGCTTTTGTTGACCGCGATAGACCCGCAGGCGCGAGAGCTCTGGACCTGGTCCTGGCGTTGGAAGAGCGGCGCCGCCGCGATCGGAAACGCGTTTCCCGGAAAGTCCGCCGTCACGCTGGGCGAGGCCGGGGACGAGACCGTCGTGAGCGCGGGGCGGAACACCGTGCGCTTCGACCGATCCACCGGACGGCTCGCCTCGCTCGAGCGAGACGGGCGGCGCGTCTCGCTCGGCGGCGGCCCGCGGCTCGCCGCCTACCGTCGTGAGAAACGCGTGCTCGAACCCGTCGCCGCGAGCCAAGGCAAGCTGTTGAGCTTCACCGCGGGCATGGACGGCGAATCCGCCGTGATCGTCGCCAGGCACGATGCCGGCGTGCGCGAAACCCGTTGGACGATCTCGCCCGATGGCGACGTGCGTCTCGATTACGCGTTCCCCGGTCCCGGAGTCGTGGATCTGCTCGGCGTGGATTTCGATTATCCCGAGGAGAAAGTGAAATCGAAGGAGTGGTTCGGTGCGGGGCCTTACCGCGTGTGGGCG
The DNA here is from genome assembly GCA_946482165.1 of uncultured Verrucomicrobiota bacterium. The sequence goes on from CAMLQS010000310.1 coordinate 845, forward strand.
AACCGTTTGAAGGGAGGCTCGCTCAATCGTTGGGACACCGAATACAACGACAACATCCCGGGCTTCACCTGGACCTTCCCCGAGTTCAAGGGCTGGTTCTCGCGCTGGGAGTGGATGGCCTTCACGACGACCGAAGGCCGCTTCGCGCTGCTCAACGACGGCGGCCAGCCCTACGTCGGAGTTTATGCGCCGCGTGACGGGAAAAACAATCCCGTGCTCGTGCTGCCGCGCCTCGGACTGGGCGTGTATCAGGTGATTCCCGCCATCGGCACGAAGCAGTCGGAGCCGTCCAATCTCGGTCCGCAGGGGCAGCCGCGCGAAGTGACTGGCGAGGTGCGCGGATCGGTTGTTATCCGGCTTCTGGATCAGCCATGACGGTTCATCATTTATTCCGCCTTGTCGGCGTCGCGATGGCCTGCCTGGCGTCGGCCGTTGCGGCCGCGGGCGAGGGGCCCCGGCGTGAGACGAGCCTCGACGCGGGCTGGCGTTCCGTCGCGGACGATGGCGACCGGAAGCGCCACGAGGGTTTCGAGCGGCCGGATTTCGACGATTCCGCATGGTCCGTGGTCGACGTGCCGCACAACTGGGACGATTACGCCGGGCTCACGCGGGTCGTTCATGGCAACCGCCACGGCACCGCGTGGTATCGGCGCGAATTCGTCGTCGATGCGGCGGAGCGCGGGCGGCGTGTTTATCTCTTTTTCGAGGGCGTCGGTTCCTACGCGACGGTATGGGTCAACGGCCGCGCGGCGGGTTCTCATGCCGGCGGGCGCACGACCTTCACGCTCGATGTCACCGAGCTCGTGAACGTTGGCGGGACAAACGTGCTCGCGGTTCGTGCGGATCATCCGGCGGGCATCACCGACCTGCCCTGGGTTTGCGGAGGATGTTCAAGCGCGCCGGGTTTTTCCGAGGGCAGCCAGCCGATGGGGATTTTTCGGCCGGTCACGCTCGTCACGACCGAGCAGGTGCGCGTGGAGCCCTTTGGCGTCCATGTTTGGAACGACGCGGACGCCCATGCCGACAAGGAAGCGAAAATCCATTTCACGGTCGAGCTGCGCAACCATGGCGCGCCCCGGCCGCTCGTGGTGCAAACGAGCGTCTTGAACGCGCAGGGTGGAATGGTGTCGCGGAATGTCTCGCTCGGCGAGCGTCGCGAGGGCGTGTTCCGCGTGAGCGATTCGCTCGTCCTGCTCGACGTGAAGCTCTGGTCCTTGGAGTCGCCCCACCTCTACCGACTGGAGACCATTGTGCGCGAGGCGGTGGATCGCGAAGGCAAGCCCTCGTGGGACGACGGTCGCGTGCTTGATCGCGTGGAGACATCTATCGGCGTGCGCACGGTCCGCTGGCCGAAGCCGGGGGATCCCGAAGGCGGCCCCTTTTATCTCAACGGAAAGCCGGTCTTCCTCAACGGCACCTGCGAATACGAGCACTTGCTCGGCGCGAGCCATGCGTTCGGCCCCGAGCAGATTGCGGCGCGCGTGGCGCAGGTGAAGGCGACGGGATACAACGCGTTTCGCGACGCGCATCAGCCGCACAATCTGAGGTATCAGGATTACTGGGACCGCGACGGCATCCTCTGGTGGCCGCAGATGGCTTCCCAAATCTGGTTCGATACCCCGGAATTCCGGGCGAACTTCAAGGCGCTGCTCCGCGATTGGGTGCGCGAGCGTCGCAACAGCCCGTCGAACGTGCTCTGGGGTCTCGCCAACGAGAGCAAACTGCCGGAGGACTTTGCGCGAGAGTGCGTGGAGTTGATCCGCGAACTCGATCCGACGTCGCCGTCGATGCGGCTCGTGACGACCTGCAACGCGGGCAAGGGAACGGACTGGAACGTGCCGCAGAACTGGACGGGGACCTATGGCGGCGATCCCGCGACTTATGCGGACGACTTGAAGCGGCAGCAGCTCATCGGCGAATACGGGGCCTGGCGCAGTCTCGGCCTGCACAGCGAGGGCGGCTACCTCGCCGACGGCGTGCGCAGCGAGAGCCGGGCAGACGCCATTTTTGCGACGAAGATCCGGCTCGCCGAGTCGGTCCGCGATCAGGTGCCGGGGCATTTCCACTGGTTGCTCGCCACGCACGAAAATCCCGGACGCAGCATCGGCTCGAAGGGGCAGCAAGGCACCGACGGCTGGGCCGAGCTCGATCGTCTCGGGCCGGCGAACAACAAGGGCTTGCTCACGCTTTGGGGCGAGCCGACGGACGCGTTTTATCTCTATCGCGCCAGCTACGCGCCGGCCGCGAAGGATCCGATGGCTTACATCGTCTCGCACACCTGGCCGGAGCGTTGGCGCTATCCGGGGAAAATGGATGGCATCCTCGTCTACTCGAATTGCGAGGAGGTGGAGCTGTTCAACGACGCCGGCGGGCGCGAGTCTCTCGGGGTGCGCCGCCAAGGCGGGCCGGGCGAGCCCTTTCGCTGGGACGGCGCGGACATCCGTCGGAACGTGCTCTACGCCGAAGGGCGCGTCGGAGGTAAGACCGTCGCCCGGGATGCGATCATCCTGAAGAACCTGCCCGTGGCGCCACATGCGGAGGAGTTGCGCGGCGAGGTGAAAAATCTCACCGCGGCCGAGCCGGGTTGGAACTACCTTTACCGGGTCAACTGTGGCGGCCCCGACTACACGGACATCAACGGCGTGCGCTGGACGGCGGATCGCGATTTCGTGTCGGGACTGAACCATGGTTCGCTTTCGTGGGCGGCGGAGCATGCGGGCTTGCCGCCGCGATTTGGAAGCCAACGGGAAAGCTTTGAGGTGATTAGAGGCACCGACGACCAGGCGCTTTTCCAGACCTACCGCTATGGTCGGCACAAGCTGCGCTACCGTTTCGCCGTGCCCGACGGAAACTACCGTGTGGAGCTGTATTTCGCGGAGCCGTGGTATGGCGCCGGCGGAGGCGATTGCGCGGGCTGGCGGCTCTTTGATGTGGCGATCGACGGAAGCACGGTCATTCGCGACTTGGATCTGTGGCGCGAGGCCGGCTTCACCGGAGCGTTGAAGAAAGTGGTGAACGCGAAGGTGCGCGGCGGCTGGCTGGAGATTTCGTTTCCGAGAGTCGCCTCCTATCAGGCCGTGATCTCGGCCATCGCGGTCGCGTCGGCGGACGCGAGCGCGCGGCCACCTGCGGAGACGGCCGTGGTCGCGGCGAAGGCGGACGCGCAGGCGACACCCGGCTCGGTATTCTCGCTGGGTGAGACCGTATATCCGGCGGTGAAGGCGCGTCGGGAAGGAAAGAAGCTGGTTTGGGCGGTGCAGGTCGGTCTCGGCGGCGGGCATGACTTTTCGATTCGCTACGCCAATCCCGGCCCCGAGCCACTGGAGGCGCGTCTGAGTGTCTTCGCGGCGGACGGCACACCCATGGGTTCCGCATCGCTCGAGCTGGCGCTGACGCCGGGCGCGAGCGCGACGCTTGCCGATGTCGGCATGAACGCCGGTGATTACACCGTCATCCTGGAGATGCCTGAAAAGGGCGCCGCCGAAATCGAGTCTCTCCTCGTGAAATGAAGATCCCCGCCCTGTTCGCGTGCTTTGTCGGGCTTATCGTCGCGGCCGTCGCAGCCGAGGCGCCGCGCTACCGTGTCGGCGTTTGCGACTGGATGATCCTGAAGCGCCAAAAGCTGGGCGCCTTTCAACTCGCGAAGGATATCGGGGCGGACGGCGTCGAGGTCGACATGGGCAGCCTGGGCAACCGCCCGACCTTCGACAGCAAACTCTGGGATCCGGCGGCGCGGGAGCAGTTTCTTGCGAAAGCGCGCGAGCTTGGACTCGGCATCAGCTCGATAGCGATGTCGGGCTTCTATGCCCAGTCCTTTGGCGAGCGCGAGGGCGTGGACGTCTTGGTCCGCGACGCGATCGCGACCGCGAAGGCGATGGGCGTCCAGGTGGTCTATCTGCCGCTCGGCGTGCCGGGCGACCTCGTGAAACGTCCCGAGGTGCGCGGGGCGATCATCGAGCGTCTCCGCGCCGCCGGAAAACAGGCGGAAGCGGCGGGCGTCGTCATCGCCGTCGAGACCTCGCTGAACGCGGCGGGCGAGGTCGCGTTACTCGAGGACATCGGTTCTCGGGCGGTGAAGATCTCCTTCAATTTTGCCAGCCCGATCCAAGACGGACGCGACGTGTGCGCCGAGTTGAAGATCCTGGGCAAGGAGCGCATCGCGCAAATCCACGCGACCAACACCGATGGGGTCTGGTTGGAGAACGATCCGAAGGTGAATCTGCCGGGAATCAAGGCGACGCTGGACGAGCTAGGCTGGAGCGGGTGGTTGCTGATCGAACGTTCTCGGGACGCCACACGCACGGGCGCCGCCGATGTGAAATACAACTATGGCGCCAACGCGGCGTATCTGAAGCGGGTGTTTCAGTGAGCGCGGTTTGATTATGGAGTGCGGCGACATGTCGCCGCACTCCATAGTCACGGACGCACCACCCCGAGGATGAGATAGGTTCCAGTGCCGCGGACCTCCAGGACATGGCGGCCGGCGGGATACTCGAAGGCGTGGACGTTGGCCGGGGGCAGGCCGTCGAGCTTCACGGCGTCCACGATGAAGGGCTCGGCGCCGCCGCGCTCGCCGGCGCTGGCGTCGGTCTCGAGCGTCGGAGGCTGCCGCCATTCGGCGCCGCTCGCGTTGAAATAGCCGATCATCACCCGCACCGGCTCCTCGCAGAGGATCTCCACCGGCGCGTCGGACGCGCCGAGCTTGATTCCGATGCCTTGCAATCCCTCCAGCTCCGGCGCGACGGCGGTGAAGGTGGCGGGCGAGTCGGGGAAGGCGGTGTTGCCGACTTGCACGGTGTAGGTGCCGAGGCCCGGCGTGAGCACGCGCCACTTCGCCGGGGTGAGCGGGGAGTGGGTGCGGCCCTTGGCGGCGGCGGGGTTTTTGAGTGCGGCGACCTGGGCGCGTAAGTCGGCGAGCTCCTGCTCGTAGATCGGCAGGAGCTGGGTCCAGTGATAGTTCGCGGCCTGGCCGTTTTTCCCGCCGGGGACGGGGATGCGGCGCTGGGCGGTCTGCATGGAGTTGGCGGCCTTGTAGGTGTCCTTCGTCAACGCGGCGAGGGTGCGGAAGTGCTCGAGACTGGAAGCGAGGAGGGCTTCGGCGCGCTCCATGTCGGCGAGGTCCTTGCTGTATCCGAAACGCAATACCGCCATGGCGGCGTCGGTCTTGGCGACGTAGTTGCGGGACATCGCGCGGATGGCGTGGACGTCGTTGCGGAGGCGGGCGAACTCCTCGCGGTTTTTCGTCAC
>CAMLQS010000311.1 GCA_946482165.1 uncultured Verrucomicrobiota bacterium
GACGATCATGAGCAACTCGGCGTGGTCCTTGGCGCTGGCGAGGAGGCGGGCGCGATTGGCCGCGTCGGCGGCCGGGTCGGCGAGACGCGCGATGGTGCCTTTGATCGGGCGGGTTTCGAGGCGGCGGCCGGAGATGCGAAGAAGGCGCTCGGGCGTGCTGGAGACGATCTGGTGGTCGCCGAAATCGAGATAGGCGGCGTGCGGCGCGGGGCTGAGCGCGCGGAGGCGGGCGTGGAGCGCGGCGGCGGAGCCGGAAAAGGGCGCGGTGAAGCGTTGGGTGAAGTTCACCTGATAGACATCGCCCGCGGCGATGTAGTCGCGGATGCGCGCGATGGCGTCGGCGTAGGCGGCGCGGTCGAGATCGGGACGCAGAGGACCGACCGTGCAGGCGGGAAGAGGAGCAGGGAGCGAGGAGCCTGGAGCAGGGAGCAGGGAGCGAAGGCGGGAGAGGCCGGCTGAATCGGCGGCGACGAGGGTGGCGAGGCCGGTGGCGTGGTCGAAGATCAGCGCCTCGTCGTAGATGCCGAAGGCGAGGGCGGGCAGGCGCGGCGCGGCGCCGGGATTTCGCGAACACACGCGGTCTTGCGCGGCGCCGGCCTCGTAGCCGAGCCAGCCGATGGCGCCGCCGACGAAGGGCAGGCCGGGGACGGGCGCGCAGGCGTGGGCGGCGAGGTGGTCGCGGAGGAAATCGAGAGCCTCGGCGCTGTCCGATGGGGCGTGGACCACGAGGCCGGGCTCGCAGGCGAGAATGCTGAAGCGGGCGCGCGGGCCGGGTAGGGCGGTGTCGAGAAAGGCGCAACCGGGGCGGGCGGCGAAGGCGGGCCAGAGTCGGGCAGGGTCGAGCGCGGGGGACGCGGGGAGTTGCTCGACGAGAGGGGGCTGGCGCATGGGCGGCGGAGATTGGCCGCAAGAACGCGCGGGGGAGCAAGAACGGAAGCGCGGGCCGCACGGCCCGGCGGAGCGGGGGGCCCGGCGCCGGTGAATCACGGGCGTCCCGCCCGTGCCGCGGTTTTAGGCGGCGGGCGTCTCGGGGACGCGCATCTCGAATACGGGAAGGACGACGTGCACGGGGCGGCCAAGGTCGTCGACGCCGTGGAAGCTGCCTTGCGCCCGTGAGTCGCAGCCGGCGACATGGTAGCTGTTGTAGGAGAAGCTTTCGCCGGGTTCGAGGCGGGGCGTTTCCCCGACGATCTTGTCGCCCTCGATAATCTGGCGGGTGCCGTCGCCGTGGGTGAGCACCCATTTTCGGCCGAGGAGGGTGACGGTGTGTTCGGAGCCGTTGTGGATCGTGATGAAATACACGAAGGCGTGCGGCTGGTCCGCGGGCAGGCACTTCCCGCCGTGGTGGTAGACCAGTTTGTCGAGGCGGGCCGAAAGGCCGGAAAGTGCGAGGGAGGCTAACATATGTCGTAACGACCAAGGCAAACGAAGGCAGGGCCGCTCGCTTGGCAAGCGGAGGCGCGAGTCGGGCGGGATGTCCAAGCCCATCCACGCGGCCGGCATCGCCTTCTGTTTCACCGGAAGACAGCGCCTAATCCATCAGCCGATAGCCGATTCCGGATTCGGTGCGGAGTATCCGGGGGCGGGCGGGTTCGGATTCCAGTTTTTGACGCAGGTGCGCCATGTGAACGCGCAGGTAGTGCGTGTTGTCCTCGGCGTTCGGGCCCCATAGCTCGCGCAGGATCTGGCGATGGGTCACGACCTTGCCGTGGTGTTGCGCGAGAAGGGCGAAGAGCGCGTATTCCTTGGCGGTGAGGCGAACTTCCGCGCCGGTGCGGCGCACGACGCGCGCGGCGCGGTCGAGCTCGATGTCGCCGAAGCGCAGGATGGCGGGCTCCGGGCTGGCGGCGGCGCGGCGCAGGATCGCCCGCACCCGCGCAAGCAGTTCGCCGCCCCCGAAGGGCTTGGTGAGGTAGTCATCGGCGCCCGCGTCAAGGGCGGCTATTTTAGCCTCCTCGGTCTCGCGCACCGAGAGCACGAGCACGGGCAGGCTGGTCCATTCGCGGAGGCGGCGGACGACTTCCACCCCATCGAGGTCGGGCAGGCCGAGGTCGAGGATGACGCCGTCGGGCGCGGCGGCCGCAATCTCCTGCAGTCCGAGGTTTCCGGTTTCGGCTTCGCGAACGCGGTATCCCGCCGCTTCGAGCGTGACGCGCAGAAGGCGACGAATCTGTCGCTCGTCGTCGATGACGAGGAGGGTGGATTGGATCGCGGGCGCGGCGTTGCTCATGCGGTGTTTGCACGCTCCGGCGCGGCATGTGGCAGGTAAAGCGTGAAGACGGCGCCGGCGCCTCCGGGGTTCTCTCCGACCACGACCTCGCCGCCCTGCGCGGCGACAAATCCGCGCACGATGGAAAGCCCGAGCCCGAGGCCTCCGGCGCGGGCGGCGTCGCCGCGGGCGAATTTCTTGAACAGGCGTTCCTTCATCGCAGGAGGAAAGCCCGGGCCCCGGTCCGCGACGGTGAAGAAGGCGCGCGTCCCGCCGCGCTCGATGCCGGCGGTCACGAAAATGGGCGTGGCCGGCGGAGTGTGCAGCGCCGCGTTCACCAGGAGGTTGACGAGCGCTTGTTCGGTGAGGGCGAAGTCCGCGCGGACTGGAGGCAGATCCTCGGGCAGGGCGACCTCGACCGGATGGCCTTCGAGCGAATCGCGCGCGGCCTCGAGGGCGGCGTTCACCAGGTCCCGCGGATCGCACCAGTCCAATCGCGCCCGAAGCGATCCGGATTCGAGGCGGGTCTGGTCGAGCAGGTTTCCGACGAGACGGTTGAGCCGGGCGGCTGCGATGCGAGCTTCGCGGAGCAAATCGGCGCGAAGGCATTCTTCGCTCGCATGAGCCAGATTCTCCACGGCTCCGGTGATGACGGCGAGCGGGGTGCGCAACTCGTGCGAGACGCTGTCGAGCAGGGTGCGATGGAGTTTTTCCGACTCGGCGAGGAGGCGCTCGCGTTCCTGGGCCGCGCGCAGTTGGTCGCGCTCGACGATCAGGGCGATTTGGCGGGCGAAGGCTTCGAGCAGATCGCGTTGTTCCAGCGTGAGGGAGCGTTCCGGCGCCGCCGCCACGCCAAGCACGCCGACCACCCGCTCCTCGCGAACCAGCGGCAGATAGAAACCCGCGCAGCCGGGAAGGGTGTCGGTAAAGCGTCCGGCGGGCCGGCCGTGCGCATGAACCCAGCGCGCCACGCCCAGTTCCTTGTCGTCGAGCGTGAAGGAGGCGGCGAAATGAGGCTCGGGGTGCTGTCCGTTCCCGGTGTTCAGCAGCAGGGTCGAGCGGGCCGAAAAGATTTCGTCGATCTGGCGGAGCGCGGAGAAAGCGCCGTCGTCGAGGGTGCGCGCCTCGGCGAGGGCGCGGGTGAGATGGAGGAGCGCGGTGGCGCGTTGCTCGCGGGCGCGTTCGTCGGAGGCCTGGGCGCGGATGCGCGCGGTGAGCTGGCCGGAGACGAGCGCGACCACGAAATAGGTGAGGAAGAGCAACGCGTCCTCGACCTGGTTGATCGCGAAGGTGAAGCGCGGCGGGATGAAGAGAAAATTCCAGGCGAGCGCGCCGGCGACCCCGCCGAGCAGCACGGGCCAGCGGCCCACGCGCAGGCTGAGAAGGAGCACGCCGAGCAGCTGCACGAGGCCGACCGCGAGGTAGTAGCGCGCGGGCAGGAGCAGGCCGGCCGCGCTGATCGCGGCGACGACGCCGACGGCGAGCGCATACTCGCGGGGGGAGCTGCGCAGCACGGGCTCCAAGTCGGCCCAGCGGGCGCGGCGCGCCCCGGGCTCGGCGGGCACGACGTAGATGTCGATGTTGCCGCCGAGGCGGACGAGACGGTCGACCAGGCTGCCGCCGGATATCCAGTCCAGCCAGCGCGAGCGGCGGGGCTTGCCGACGACGATCTGGGTGGCGTTGTGCTCCAGGGCGACGCGCACGAGGGCGGCGGGCACGTCCTCGCCGCGCGTGAGCACGAGCTCCGCGCCGAGTTCGCGGGCGAGGGCGAGGTTTTTGTCGAGGAGGGCCTGGGCTTCGGCGCGCAAGGGCTGGGCCGAGGCGATATGGACGGCGAGCCAGGGAGCGCCCTGGGCGGCGGCGAGGCGGCGCGTCCATCGAACCAGCTGGGTGGAGAAGGGGCTGGGGCCGACGGCGACGAGCAGGCGCTCGCCGCTGCGCCAGACGGTGGTCTTGATCGCGCCGCGGCGGAGTCCGCGGAGCTGGCGATCCACGCGCTCGGCGGTGTAGCGCAACGCGAGCTCGCGCAGGGCGTTGAGGTTGGATTCCTGGAAGAAATTCTCCGCGGCGGCGGCGGCGCGTTCGGCGAGGTAGACCTTTCCTTCGCGGAGGCGCTCGCGGAGGCCCTCGGCGGTGAGGTCGATCAGCTCCACCTCGTCGGCGAGATCGAGCAGCGAGTCGGGCACGGTCTCGTGCACGGGCGCGCCGGTGATCTGGCGGACGGCATCGGCGCGGCTTTCGACGTGCTGGATGTTGAGCGTGGTGAAGACGTCGATACCGGCCTCGATCAGGTCGATGACGTCCTGCCAGCGTTTCGGATGGGGCGAGCCGGGGGCGTTGGTGTGGGCGAGTTCGTCGACAAGCGCGAGCTGCGGGCGGGCGGACAGGAGGCCGGCGAGGTCGAGTTCGGAAAGCGTCGCGCCGCGGTGCGCGATCTCGCGGCGGGGTTGCGCGGGCAGGCCGGCGAGGAGGGCGGCGGTCTCGGCGCGCCCGTGGGTCTCCGCCACGCCGACCAGGACGGAGACGCCCTCGGCCCGTGCGCGGTGGGCGGCGCGGAGCATGGCGTGGGTTTTGCCGACGCCGGGGCACATGCCGAGGAAGACCTTCAAGCGACCGCGTCGCGCACGCGCCTCCTGATCGCGGAGCACGGCGAGCAGTGCGTCGGGATCGGGCCGGGAATTGGAGGCGGATGCGCTCATCGGGTGCGCGTGGCGTCGAGAGCGTCGAGCGCGAGGTTGAAACGGAGAACGTTCACGTAGGCGGGGCCGATGCTGCCGCCTTCCGTGTTTTCGGCAATCCAAGCCTCGGCGCGGCCGCGGGCGGCGGCGTCCCAGGCGCGGGCGGCGACGACGCGGTCGAGCTGGGCGAGGACGGCCTCCGGCGGGAGATGCGGATCGAGGCCGCTGCCGCTCGTGGTGGCGAGGGCGGCGGGTTGGCCGGCGGCGATGGAGGCGGCGACGCGGTCGCGGAGCTTGGCGCTGGTCCAGGGGAGGCTGCTCGCGCCGGAGGCGACGGTGGCGTGGTCGCCGGCGGAGGGGCGCGGGTGGACGTGGCGAGGATCGGAGGTGGCCTGGGCGAGGAGCGCGGAGCCGACGACGCGGCCCTTGGCGTCGGTGATGAGCGAGCCGTTGGCGGCGGAGGGGAAAAAGGCCTGGCCGACGGCCCAGACGAGGGCGGGGTAGAGGCCGCCGAGGAGGAGGGTGAGGATGGCGAGGAGACGGGCGGCGGAGAGGACGGTTTTCATGGAAGAAATGTTAACCACGGAGAACACGGAGGGCGCGGAGAGGAGATTCCGAGACCTTGTCCGGTCTCCGTGACCCTCCGGTGTCCTCCGTGGTTCAATTGGTTTCAGACAAGGCCGAGCGACGTGATGGCGAGGTCGATGAGTTTGATGCCGACGAAGGGGGCGACGAGGCCGCCGACGCCGTAGAGGAGAAGATTGCGGCGCAGGAGGACGGCGGCGCTTTCGGCGCGATAGGCGACGCCGCGCAGGGCGAGCGGCACGAGCGCGACGATGATCAGGGCGTTGAAGATCACCGAGCTGAGGATGGCGCTCCGCGGCGAGGCGAGGCCCATGAGATTGAGCGCGGCGAGCGGGCCGGCGGAAGCGCCGGTGGCGGCGTAGAGGCCGACGAACATCGCGGGGATGATGGCGAAGTATTTGGCGACATCGTTCGCGACCGAGAAGGTGGTGAGCGCGCCGCGCGTCATGAGGAGCTGTTTCCCGATTTCGACGATCTCGATGAGCTTGGTCGGGTTGCTGTCGAGATCGACCATGTTGCCGGCCTCGCGGGCGGCCTGGGTGCCGGTGTTCATGGCGACGCCGACATCGGCCTGGGCGAGCGCGGGGGCGTCGTTGGTGCCGTCGCCGGTCAT
>CAMLQS010000312.1 GCA_946482165.1 uncultured Verrucomicrobiota bacterium
GGCGCGAGCTGGCCGGAGAGAGGATTGATCACGAGCGCCACGGTGCCGGAGAGGGCGAGGTTGCCGGTGATGGCGAGTCGGTCGTTGGCGAGCGTGGTTCCGCTCGGGTCGGTGGAGAGATCGAAGGCGAGGACGGAGCCGTCGACGGCGGTGAGGCCGGCGCCGAGGGTGAGCGTGCCGGCGGAGCCCATGCCGGCGCCGGGCGTGAGGGCGCCGCGGTATTGGAGGGAGACGGGTTGGGAGATGGTGCCGGAGCCGGCGAGACGTCCGCCGGAGAGTCCCTTGGCGAGCGCGCCGCCCCAGGTGCCGCCCCAGACCGTGACGGCGGAGGCGGCGAGGGCGCCGTCGACGCGGAGGGCGCCGTCCCAGACGGTCGTCGCGCCGGTGAAGGCGTGCGAGCCGGTGACGCGGAGGGAGCCGGCGCCGGCCTTGACCAGCTTCATGACGCCGGCGAGGGATCCGGAGGAGCCGTCGAAGGTGTAGTCAAAGGGCGAATACACGGTGACGTCGCCGGGCTGGAGCACGCCGGAAAGGGCGACCGGGGACGCGTTGGAGGATGAGAGGTCGAAACGGACGGAGTCGCCGGCGGCGTAGGTGGCGGAGGCGCCGGACGAGGTGTTTTTCCAGGCGGCGGTGGACCCGGTGTCCCAGGCGGAGGCGCCGGCGCCGGGCGACCACGCGAGGGCGGCCCGGACCATGGGGGGCGGGGGCGGAACGGTCATGTCGACGCCGAGGTAGTAGTCGACGTTGGAGCCCTGCACGTAGCCCTTGGTGGTGGCCTGCGTGCGGTAGGCCGGGTTGTGCATGAGGGTGTAGAGGCGGTTGGCGGCGACGTTGTGCGTGGTGAAGATGCGGAGCGCGGTGTAGGCGCTGTTGACGAGGACGACCTCCTCGCGCCAGTCGCCAAGGATGTCTCCCCAGAAGGCGGGGCGGCCGCCGTAGGCCTGGTGGACGCCCGAGCTGTAGAGGTCCCAGAGGCGGGCGGTGGTGCCGCCGGCTTGGCTGAACTTGTTGATGACCGGGCTGGTCGCCCCGCTGTTGGGGCCGTCGATGAATTCGCGGAGGAGATCGGCGTCCCACCAGAGGCCCTCGGGGGCCCAGACGTTGTTGGCGTAGATCTGCTCGCCCTTGGCGTTGAAGATGCCGGCCTGGGTAGAATACATCTCGTAGCCCTTGTGGGTGGAGTTGAGGTCGAGGGCGATGCCGCGGCCGACGTCGACGACGTCGGTGGCATACCACTTCTTGAGCATCTGCCCGGTGCCGGCGTCGTAGTAGGCGGTGGCGAGGAAGCTCGGGTTGTTCTGCTGGATGATGTAATTCTCCAGGCCGGGGCGATCCGGGTTGATGTCGGCGACGTGGAAGCGGTCGCCGTGGGAGAGCTCCGGAATATTGAAGAGCTGGGTGCCGTCGTCGTCGATGACGTGGCCGATGTCGACGATCTCGTCCTTGCCGTCGTTGTCTACGTCCACGATGCGGATCTGGTGGCCCTCGGCGCCGTCGAAGGTCTGGGGCGTGGACCAGCGCTGGGAGAGCGCGCCGCCGCGGTAGTCGAAGGCGCTGAACACGCGGTAGAAGGCGCCGGAGTCGGCGCGATTGTATCCGTAGAAAATTACGCTGGGACGGAGGCCGTCCAGGTAGGCGATGGCGCACTTGTTGGTCAGGGTGCCATGCTGGGCCCAGGGGTTGGGAAGCGTGACGCGGCCGAGCTCGGCGCCGGAGAGGCCGTCGATGACGGAGACGAACTGGGTGGTGTTGTCGCCCGCGGTGATGGAGGCGACGGTCTGTCCGGCGGCGTTGGTGACGGTGACGCCGTTGGCGGTGCGGACGGCGACCTCGGCGAGGCCGTCTCCGTCGAGGTCGTAGACGGTGACGTTGTCGGTGTCGCCGATAGAGATGACGGAGGAGCCGGGCTCGTAGGCGTTGGACTGGGCGGTGGAGTTCGGGCCCATGTCCATGCGCCAGAGGAAGGTGCCGTCGCGACGGTAGGCTTCGAGGTATTGGTTGAGGGAGGAGGCGGTGGGGACGCGGTCGACGAGGAAGTCGTATTCGCCGTCGCCGTCGAAGTCGCCGACCCAGCAGAACTTCACGTCGTAGGGCGTGGCGGGGGCGTCGGGATTGGGGTAGGCGGTGGCAAGGGGAAGGACGAGGGACGGCAGCGTGCGATTGTTGGTGCTCGGGGCGGTGGATCCGGCAGGCAGGGTGTAGGCGGCGCTGCGGGCCTGCTCCACGCCGTTGACGACGGGGGCGACCGAGTAGGCGATGGCGCCGGCGAGGGCGGTCGAGCCGGGAGTATCGAGGTAGTTGGTCGACGTCGTGATCGGGGTGGAGGTTATGCGGACGGGCGTGGCGCCGGCGACCGAGCGGTAGACGTGGAAACCGATATCGGTCGGTTCGTCGCCGAGCAGGCGCCAGCCGACGTAGGCCTGGGTGGAGCTGCTGCGCACGGCGACCACGCCGCGGCCGAGCGACTCCATCTGGCGCTGGGCGTGGAGCGTCGCAGGCAGGGCGAGCCACCACGTGCAGAGCAGAGCGAGGACAAATAGGAGGCGGTAACGGCGGGCTTGCATGGGCGGGCTCAGGGGGCGGCGGGGGCGAACGTGTGCTCGAGCGATTCCGGAGTGAGGATGACGCGGGCGGGGGGAGATTGGCGAAGATCGGAAACTGCGCAGAACGCCTCGCCGCGCTGATTCGCGAGCAAAGGCATGCGCAGGCGCGCAGGGCGGGCGGCGGGCGGGAAGAGGAAGTGGAAGCGGACCTCGTGGTCTTGAAAAACGGAGACGAGGACGCGCTGCGCCTCCATGGCCTTGCCGGCGGAATCGAGCAGCGTGCAAACGCGTGGAGCAGCCGCGAGAAGCGCCGCGCGATGTTGATCCAGGGTGGTCGAGGAAAGCGGTCCTGCATCGGCCGGCAGCAGCGAAGCCGCGGCGGGCAGGGACAGGGACACGAGGATTTCAACGCTCTCGGCGTCCGCCGTGATCACGAGGCTGCTCTCGCCGGGGAGATGCGCGCGCGCGACGGGTTGGGCGCAGACGGCGGCGATCAGAAAGAGAAAGAGACGGACCGGGTTCATGGGCGGAGTGAGACGCGGAAGCAGCGGGGCGCGTCGGGGCGACGAGGCCATCGTTGTCGCGGCAGGCGCCAAGAAGGAGTGCGTCTGATTCGAACAGTAAGATATTATATTCTGATCGCCGGTTCGCAAGCGCGGCTCCCCTTCGAAACTGCGGCTTAGCGACGGTGCAGTCCGGACACGGAGGTGGCTGGCAGAAAGCAGGAAACGCGAAATGCATCCCCGACTATCGTGGAATCCGGATCTGGCGGCCTACAGTGGATTGTTTTTTCGCGATCTCAACCGCGGGCGTCGAGGCGGGCTCGCCACTCGGCGGCGGCGGAAGGGTCGTGTTGACGCCAGTAAGACTCGACCGTGTCGGCGGCTTTGGCGCGGGTGATGGGATCGTCGATGGATCGGACCCACTCGGCCGCATTCTTGGGGTGGCTGAACGATTGGGCGGAGACGAGGGTGGCCAGCGCCTGGTCGCGGGTGGGCCCTTTGGGGAGAGCGGCGAGGTAAGGGGCCGCCTTGGCGGGGTCGAAGCGGCCCCAGTTTTCGACGGTGAGCTGGAGGGCGGCGCTGCGTTCGGGCGAAGGGGGTAGACGGAGAGCCCAGGCGGTGGCGGCGGCGGGATCGGTGCGTCCCCAGTTGTCGGCGAGGCTGTTGATGGAGGCCGCATCGAGCCTTCCGGCAGGGAGACTGGCGGCGAAGGCGGCGGCGTCCCTGGGCGCGAACTGGGCAAGGCCGGCGACGACGGCGTTGGCCAGTTCGGTCCGCAGCGGGCTGTCCGGGAGCGTATTTATCCGCGCGACTGCGGCGGGTGCGTCGTCGCGAGCCCAAGCGATGGCGAGGCTGCCCAAGGCCATTTCCCGAAGCCGCTCGTCGTTTATCTGCGGCAGGAGGGTCATGGCGGACGCGGGGTCGGTGAAGGACTGGGCCTCCACGATGGCGGCGAGCGCTTCCTGGCGTGCGGAACCGGCGGTTTGCGCCTGGGCCCAGGCGAGGGCGCCGGGGGTGTCGGTGGAGGCCCAGGCGCCGATGGAGTGTCGGAGGGCGCGGCGGCGCTCGGCCGGATCGGCGAGGGTGGCGGCCCAGCGGGCGGCGCCCTCGGGATCGACGGAGGCGCGGGCCTCGCCGAGGTAGCCGATGGCGTGGTTGCGCAGTTCGCCTTCGGGCAAGGTGAGCAACCATTCCTGGGCCCCGGCCGGGTCGAGAAGGGTGTAGGCCGCGGCGATGGCGCCCACGGCATCGCGCCGGGCGCCGCCGGAGGGTAATGCTTTGGCGAATACGGATGCCATGGCGGGATCCGTGTCGGCGAGATCGGTGCTGACGGAGCGCAGGAGCTCGGTGCGTTCGCTGCCGGAGGGGGACCCGAGCAGGTAATCGAGGGCGAGTTCGGGGTCCTCGCGGGCGATGAGGGCGAGGGTGGTGCCGAGGGTGGAAAGGCGCGCCTCGCCGGCGGGGAGCGCGGAGGCGGCCTCCAGGGCGGCTTCGGGCTCGGCCTTGCTCCAGAGGAGGATCACGTTCTTGAGCGCGTTGGCCCGGCCCGCGCCCTCGGGCAGGAGAGAGGCGCGGGCGAAGGCGTCGGCGGGGGCGATGTTGGCGAGGTTGCCGAGGACGAGGCCGGCGGCCGCTTCGCGGTCGCGGCCGGGCGGGAATTTGCCGACAAAGTCCAGGGCGCCTTCGGGGTCCCCGGCCGGCCAGGCGGAGGCGGCGAGGACGAGGGCCCGAGATCGGACCGGGCCAGGGGCGAGTTCGAGGACGAAGCGGGCGGCCGCGGCGGGAGCAAGGGAGGCCCAGTTTTGGACGACGGTGGCGAGGACCTCGGTGCGCTCCGCGCCGGCGGGCAATCCCTCGGCCCAGGCGATGGCGGCGGCGGCGTCTTTCATCGCCCAGGCTTGGGCGACGGAGGCGAGGGCGAGGCGTCGCTCTTGCGGATGGAGGGCAAGCGTGGAGAGGGCGGCGGCGGCGGCGGACGGGGCGGCCGCGCCCCACGCGGCGAAGATACTGCCATAGGCGTCGCCGCGGCGGGTGGGAGGAAGGAGCGTCACCAAGGCCAAGGCGGCGCGCGGATCACGGGAGGCCAAAAGAGGAATGGCCAGGCGGAGGGCGTCGGTCCGCGTGGCGCCGGGCGGGAGTTCGCGCAACCAGTCGGCGGCCGCGAAGGCATCGGCCTGCAGCCAGCCGTGGAAGGCGTCGAGCATGAGTTCGCCGCGCAGGGCGGAGGCCGGCAGACTCCGCGCAAAATCGAGGGCGGCGCGGGGATCGCGCTCGGCCCAGCGGGCGAGGAGGGTGCGGCGCAGTTCTTCCTGGGCGGGGGCGAGGACGTGCTCGCGGACGGCGGCGACGAGGCGGGAGAAGTCGGAGGGGGAGAGCCGGGAGAACTGGAGGTCCCAGTCGGCGTCGCGGAGCCAGGGGCCGTTGCGGCACTCCTCGGCGATGCGTGCGATGACCTGGTCGAGCGTGAGGAGCGGCGCGGCGGCGGAGCCGGTCACATCGGAGGGCGGGGCGGAGAGGTTATCCTCGCCGCGGTTCGAGGGGGCGGAGGCGGAGGCCGGGGTGGCGGCGAAGGGGCGGAGGGCGAGTCGGTCGAGGGCGAAACCGGCGGCGAAGGCGGCGGACAAGGCCAAGCAGAAGGCGGCGGGAGGTCGCACGAGAAAAGAGGGTCGGTCGGATCAGTTGAAAGGGACGGGGATGAGATCCCGGGCGCCGATGGAGCGGAGCCAGGAGACCGCGGCCAGGCGGTCGGTTTGTATCCAGGAAATGGCGACGGTCTCGATGGCGGCGCGGCGCAGCTCGGGTTGGTTGATGCTGGCGGCCCAGCGGGCGGCGTCGGCGGGGCGTTGGGCGGAGGCGGCGCCGACGAAGGCGGCGGCGGCCTGTTCGCGGGCTCCGTCGGGCGGGAGTCGAGCCAGCCACCGGTCGGCGGCCGCGGGATCGTTGCGGGCCCAGTTCGTGGCGACGGCTTCGACGGCGGTGGCGCGGAGGGGGCCGGGGGGGAGGGCGGCGCTCCATTCCCCTGCGGACTCG
>CAMLQS010000313.1 GCA_946482165.1 uncultured Verrucomicrobiota bacterium
GTGCGCCGGATGGGCGAGGCGCGAGAGCTCCGCCGGCCAGCGGGTGCCGGCACCGATAAACTCGATGGCGACCTCGTCGCCCGCCTCGCGCGATTCGCGGGCCAGCGCCAGCGCATTGAAGGCGCGGCCAAGGGCCTCTTCGCCAGACTTGGGATCGGACAGGATGATGACTGCAATTTTCATAGGTGATGAATGACGGCTGCGAAACGAGCCGACGCCCACAAATAGACAGACCTGTATACCACGCCGCAAGCCAAAATAGACAGTTCTGTCTATTTCATTGCCGAACTCCGGGACCGGACGCATGTTTTTCCCCAATGAAACCCACCCCGGCCGGCGGCTCCGCGAAGCGCGAGCACCTGATCGACACGGCGCAGGCGCTTTTCGCGCGCGACGGCTACCGCGCCGTGGGCATCGACACCGTGATCGCCGAGGCGGGCGTGGCGAAAATGACGCTCTACAACCATTTCAAATCGAAGGAGGAGCTCATCGCCGCCGTGCTCGAACGCCGCGCCCGGGAGATCGCCGCCGAGATCACCGCGCGCGTCGAGTCCGCCCCCGGCGGCGCGTCCGGCCGCGTGCTTGCGGTATTCGACTGGCTGGAAACCTGGTTCCGGTCGCCCGGTTTTCACGGCTGCCTCTTTATCAAGGCCGCGAGCGAATATCCCGGGAAGGACGAGCTGCCGCGCCTCGCCGCCGTCGCGTTCAAGACGGCCTGCCTCGATCTGTTGAACGAACTCTGCGCCGCGCTCGATGTCGCCCGCCCCGCCGAGCTGGCCCGCCAGCTCGCTTTACTGATCGAGGGCGCGACCGTGCTCGCGTTTATCCATCGTCGGGCCGATCCGGCCCGGGACGCGCAGGCGGCCGCGCGCGCCTTGCTCGCGGCCGCGCAGGCGAAATAGCGACTCGACCGGCTTGCAACCGGCGGGCGGCGAACTACCCCACCCGGGATGATCGGCGTCTTCGATTCCGGGTTTGGGGGTCTCACCGTGCTGTCCTCGCTGCTGCGGGCGCTGCCCGTCTACGACTACCTCTACCTCGGAGACAGCGCCCGCGCCCCCTACGGCGCGCGCAGCGCCGAGGTGGTAAACGAGTTCACGCTCGAAGCCGTCGAGTGGCTTTTCGATCAGGGTTGCCCGCTTGTCGTCCTTGCCTGCAACACCGCCTCGGCCCGCGCCCTGCGCAACATCCAGCAGCTCCACCTGCCGAAACACCGCCCCGACCGCCGCGTGCTCGGCGTCGTGCGCCCTTCGGTCGAAGCCCTCGCCGGCATCCCCGTCGGCACCGTCGCGATCCCCGACCAGACTCCGCCCTCCGACGTCGACGGTCTCGTCGCCGTGCTCGGCACCGAGGCCACCATCGCCTCCGATTCCTACGGCATCGAACTGCGCAAACTCGCGCCCCATCTGCGCCTCGTCCAGCAGGCCTGCCCGCTTTGGGTGCCACTCGTCGAGACCGGCGAGATCGCCGGCCCCGGCACCGAATATTTCCTCCGTCAGAGTCTCGAACGCATGCGCTCTTCCGCCAGCGGCGAGTGGCCGAGACGCATTCTGCTCGGCTGCACCCACTACCCGCTCCTCCTGCCCTCATTGCGCCGTGTCGCTCCGCCCGAGGTCGAGTTTCTCGCCCAAGGCGACCTCGTTGCCGACCGGCTCCTCGACTGGATGCTCCGCCACCCCGAGCAGGAGCGCCGCCTGAGCCGCACCGGAACACGTCGTTATTTCACGACTGACGACGCCGCGTGGTTCTCAAGCCACGGCGAACGCCTCCTCGGCACCCCGATCCGCGCCGAGCGCGTCCGCCTGCGCGGCTGAAATACGCGGCCTTTTGCCCTTGCCGCATGGAAACCCGGAGCGGAGAACCCGCGCCCCGTTTTCATGCAGACTCCTCAGACTCAAAAAATCGCTCTCGACCAAATCGACATCCACGGCGGCACGCAGACCCGCGTGAAAACCAACGAGGAGGCGATCGAGAGCTACGCCGAGGAGATGAACGGCGGCACGGTCTTCCCGCCCATCACCCTCTTTTTCGACGGCGCCACCTACTGGCTCGCGGACGGGTTTCACCGCTATCTCGCCGCCAAACGCATCGGCGTCCCGGCCATTACGGCCGAAGTGAAAGCCGGCGGCCGCGTCGACGCGCTTCGCCACGCGCTCGGCTCCAACGCCACCAACGGCGTTTACCGCACCAACGCCGACAAGCGCAACGCCGCCGCCATCGCCCTTGAGGAGTGGCCCGGCCTGGCCAACCCCGTCCTCGCCGACATCTGCCGCGTCTCCACGGACCTCGTCCGCACCTGCCGCCGCGAGCTTGAGCAGGCCGGAAAGATCGCCCGTCCGGAACGCGTCATCGGCCGCGACGGCAAAGAGTATCCCGCCGAGATCGAGCGCGAGCTGACCGAACAGACCGACGACAAGGCGGTCCACCGCGGCGGTGGCGGCGGTGGAGAGGGCGAAGGTGGCGGTGGCGGCGGTGGCGGCAAGCCCTCCGGCAAAGGCGACGGCGGCGCCCCCGGCGGCACCAACGCCGAACTCGAACGCGAGGCGCGCTCGATGATGCACCGCGGAGACATGAACCCCTTCGAGCTGCGCAAGCTCATGACCGTCACCGCGCACGACTACGCGTCGAGCGTCATCAACCTGCTCAACACGATGCCTCCCGCCGCGCCCAAGCGGAACGAGGGATTGCTCCGCATCAAACGCTGGATCGAACGCGTCCTCGCCGGCGAAATCGCCCTCGGCGTCGAGCCCGAGTGGGCGGGCGCACAAGCGGCGGCGGCGCCCACCGCATCGGTCGTAAGGGACCGCGGCGACGAGGAGCCGGCCGAAGACGATTCTGACTGAATCGCGGGGGTGTAACACTAAGTGATGTCAACCGTTCGCCTCCCGCGTGGCACGGGCATCTTGCCCTTGGCGGACAGGCGGGACGCCTGTCCGTCCGCTTCCGGATCATGGCCGGGACGCCCACGCCACGTTCAGTCCTCCCTCAGCCGCTGGCCCAAACCATTCAATCCAAGCACGCGCGTGGCGCCCTTTTCCATCGTGAGACGGAGCGGAAGTTCACCGGTCACAGCGCCAAGAGCATCGGCCAACGCGTCCGAATGCGTTGTCACCCAAATCTGGCTCTGGCGCGACGCGCGCACGAACAAGGTGGCCAGCCCGGGAAGAAGATCGGGATGCAAACTCGCCTCGGGCTCGTTGAAAGCGAGCAACTCACCCAGACGCGGGCTCAACAGGGCCGCCGCGAGCGCCAAATAGCGAATCTGCCCGTCGGAGAGTTCCCGGGCGCGCAACGGACGCAGAAGCCCCGGCAGATTCAGCCTCAGCTCGAGGGACGCGAAACCATCGACATCCTCGATCTCCAGCCGCGCGCCGGGGTGCAGCCCGTCCACCGCCTCGTGCAAGGCGTCCGCGTCGCCTACCTCCAGAATCGTCTGAAGCGCGGCGGCCAGATCGCTCCCATCGCCCGCCAGCGCCGTGGTCCGCGTGGAGGGACGCGGCAGCCGCAGCGGAGAATCGGGATCGCAGCGAAAATGGTGGTAGAAGCGCCAGCTGCCGAGCCGCGCGCGAAGCCCCGCCAGATCCGGGAATCGTCGCGCGTCGATCACCTGCGCGAGCGCGGTTTCCTGCGCTTCGAGCACGAGCGGATAAT
The DNA here is from genome assembly GCA_946482165.1 of uncultured Verrucomicrobiota bacterium. The sequence continues at coordinate 3,652 of CAMLQS010000313.1, forward strand.
GAACCCGTTCGCCATCGGCCGTCCGGGCATGCAGCGAGCCGTGGTCGCGCTCCAAGATCGTCACCGACGGGCGGCGCAGCGGACCGAGCCAAGCGGCCTCCTCTTTGACCTCCGGATCACGCTTGAACATGGACTCGGATTTCACGGGCAAGCCGCAGGTGAACGCGTAGCCGTAATCATCGCCCTGCACCGTGACGGAGAAGACGACCGGCTCCGGCCCGTGCCCCAATCGACGCCGGGGCCCGGACCAAAGCACGGAGGGCATGCCACCTTCTTCGGCCAGTGCGCGGGCGAGTTCGCCTCGCGCACCACGAGTCAAGAGCGCCAGTGAACGGTAGAGGTTTGATTTCCCCGAGCCGTTCGCGCCCGCCACCACCGTCAGCGGAGAAAGCGGCAGGACCACTCGCTCCAAGGACCGGTAGCCGCGGATCTCCAGTCGAGAGAGCATAGAACGCGGCAACCGGAACGGCGGGAGGATCGATGCTCACCCCACCCAGGCGCGGGCGTTGCGGAAGAGGCGCATCCAGGGAGCGTCCTCCTTGCCGCGCCACGCAGGCGGGACATGGCTCTGCTGCACCACGCGGAAGACGCGCTCGGGGTGCGGCATAAGGATCGTCACGCGGCCGTCGCGGGTCGTGATCGCCGTAGTGCCGTGAGGACTGCCGTTCGGGTTGAGCGGGTAGTGCTCCGTCGGGCGGTGGTGGTTGTCCACGTAGCGCGCGGCGACGAGGCCGGAGTTGGAGAACCGGAGCGCGGCGTCGGCCGAAGGGAACTCGGTGAAGCCCTCGCCGTGCGCGACGGCGATCGGGATCACGCTGCCCTCCATGCCGGCGAAGAGCACGCTGGGGCTCTTCTCGATGAGGAGCGAAGCCACGCGGGCCTCGAAGCGCTCGCTCTGGTTTTGCACGAAGCGCGGCCAGCCCTCGGCGCCGGGAATGATCGAGTGCAGGTTGCTCATCATCTGGCAGCCGTTGCACACGCCGAGCGCGAAGGTGTCGGGTCGCGCGAAGAAGGCGGAGAACTCGTCGCGGCCGCGCGGGTTGAAGAGAACGCTCTTGGCCCAGCCTTCGCCGGCGCCGAGGACGTCGCCGTAGGAGAAGCCGCCGCAGGCCACGAGGCCGCGGAAATCCTTGAGCGAAACGCGACCGCTGAGGACGTCGGTCATGTGGACGTCGACCGCCTTGAAGCCGGCGCGGGTGAAGGCCGCCGCCATCTCGACTTCGCCGTTCACGCCCTGCTCGCGGAGAATAGCCATCGAGGGACGATTTTTAACCACGAAGGGCACGGAGAGCACAGAGGAGTCGGAAGCGTTCTTCTTCTGAACCTCGGCTTGGTTCTCCGTGTTCTCCGTGGTTCCAAAATCAAAGGTGATCTTGGGATTTATGCCGGGATTCGCACGGTCGAGCCGGAGTTGCTGCTCTTCGTCGGCGCACCTCGGGTTGTCGCGCAGCGAAGCCATGCGGAAGGTGACGTCGCTCCACACGGCGCGCAGGCCGGAGAGGCTTTCGTTGAGCAGCTCGCGGCCGCCTTGGCGGACGATGAACGCGTGATGCGAGTTGAGCTGGCCGATCTGCGAGACGCAGGTCTTGAGACCGTTGGCACGGAGCACGCCGGAGACGTCGTCGAGATCGTCGGAGCGGATCTGAATGACGGCGCCGAGCTCCTCGGAGAAGAGCGCGGCGAAAGCGTCGGCCGTGGTGGGCAAATCGAGTGTCACGCCGACGTGGCCGGCAAAAGCCATCTCTACCGCGGTGGCGAAGAGGCCGCCGTCGGAGCGATCGTGGTAGGCGAGGATTTTGCCCTCGCGGCCGAGCTGCTGGATCGCATTCCAAAAGCCCTTGAGCTGAGCGGGGCTGTCCACGTCGGCGGGAGCCTGGCCGGTCTGGTTGACGACTTGGGCGAGGATGGAACCGCCGAGGCGATTCTTGCCGCCGCCGAGGTCGACAAGGAGGAGGACGGTGTCCCCGATTTTTTGAACCACGGAGGGCACGGAGATCACGGAGGACGCGGAAGAGTTTTTCTTCTGAACCTCGGCTTGGTTCTCCGTGTTCTCCGTGGTTGAAACGGTTTGGTCGTATTGCAGCTGCGGCGTGAGCGACTGGCGGATGTCGACGACGGGAGCAAAGGCCGAGATGATGAGCGACATCGGCGCGGTGACGCGTTTCTGCGCGCCGGTCTGCTGGTCTTTCCAGACCGTGGACATGCTCATCGAGTCCTTGCCGACGGGAATGGTGATGCCAAGGGCCGGGCAGAGTTCCATGCCGACGGCTTGCACGGCGGCGTAGAGGTCGGCGCCGTCGCCGGGGATGGCGGGCGCGGCCATCCAGTTGGCCGAGAGGTTGACCTTGCCAAGGTCGCCGATCTGGGCGGCGGCGAGATTGGTCAACGCCTCGCCGACGGCGAGGC
>CAMLQS010000314.1 GCA_946482165.1 uncultured Verrucomicrobiota bacterium
TGATGTAGCGGCGGGGTTCCTTGAACGGATAGAACTGGGCGGCCCACATCTGGTGTTGGCCGACGCCGGTGGTGATGATGGCGTCGCCCTGGGTGAGTTCGAAGAGCGTGGCGACGGCCTCCTGCGGGACGATGTGGCGGCTCTCCTCGAAGGCGAAGGGATAGTCGCGCTTCCAAGCGGCGCACTGGGTGTGCCACGCCTTGGTGTCGGGCGCGGCGAACTTGACCGCGGCGATGAGCTCGTTGAGGCGCGTGAGGGCGTATTTGATATCCGACGCGACAGGGAATTGGACCCGTTTGTTCTTGTTGTGCTCGGAGGGATCGATGTCGACGTGGACGATGGTCGCGGCGGGGGCGAACTTGTCGACGGCGCCGGTGATGCGGTCGTCGAAACGCGCGCCGAAGCAGAGGAGGAGGTCGGCTTGGTCGACGGCCCAATTGCCGTAGGCGGAGCCGTGCATGCCGAACCAGCGGAGCGAGAGCGGGTGGTCCTCGGGGAAGGCGCCGACGCCCATCAGCGTGGTGGCGACGGGGATGTTGGTCGCGATGGCAAACTTGCGGAGATCCTCGGAAGCCTCGGCCGAAATGAGGCCGCCGCCGGTGTAGAGGATGGGACGCTGGGCTTTCGAGATGAGCTCGAGGATGTGCTTGAGCTGGTCGTCGCTGGCGTGCGGGAACTCGGTGAGGCTCTTGTTGGCGAACTCGATCGTGGCCGGGAAGACGGGCGTGAGCTTGGCCTGCTGGACGTCCTTCGGGATGTCGATGATGACGGGACCGGGGCGGCCGGAGCGGGCGAGGTAGAAGGCCTCCTTGAAGATGCGGGGCAGGTCGGCGGCGTTGAGCACGAGATAGCTGTGCTTAACGATGGGCAGCGTCATGCCGAAGAAATCGGTCTCCTGGAACGCGGACTTGCCGATGAACTTGGAGAACACCTGGCCGGTGATGCACACCATCGGGATCGAATCCATGTAGGCGTCGGCGATGCCGGAAACGAGGTTGGTGGCGCCGGGGCCGGAGGTGGCCATGCACACGCCGACTTTGCCGGACGCGCGGGAGAAGGCCTCGGCCGCGAAGACGCCGCCCTGCTCGTGGCGGGGAAGGATGACGCGGACATCGCTGCGACGGGCGAAAGCCTGGTGAAGCTCCTGCGAGGCGCCGCCGGGATAGGCGAAGATGACGTCGACGCCCTCGCGCACGAGGCACTCGACGACGGTGTCGGCGCCGTTCATGGCGCGGCCGATCTCGGGTTGCGGGAACGTGGCGGACGTGGCGGAGGCTTTCATGGTAGTGCGGAGGAAAAAGGTAAACGGACGAAAAAGCCGGGGCCGCAAGGCGGAGGCAAGAGCGAAGGCGGGGCCGTTCGCCGCCGCCCCGCGGCGGCGAACGGAATGACCAATGCCGACTGGCTGATTGGAAACGGTTGGCGGGGTGAAATCGGCGCTTCGGGGCTGGCGCTGGCGCGAGGCGCGGTGCTAGTCCCTTGCGGGCATGATCTTTCCGTTTCGGATCGAAACCCTTTTCAAACACTACCCCTGGGCGAACTGGGCGTTGATCGCGGCGATCGTCCTCTTTTTCTTTTCCCCGGCCGAGTGGTATGACGAGGAAACCATCGAGGCCATGGTGTTGCAGGACTGGTCCCTTTCGGGGCTGTTGGGTCATATGCTGTTGCATGCGGGATTCATGCACATGGCGGGAAACATGGTCGTGCTTTGGGTCTTCGGTAACGCGGTCTGCGGGAATACCAGCAACTGGCTCTACTGGCCGATCTTCGCCGGTCTCGGCGTCGCTGCCGGCGCGGTCCACATGCTGATCGACGGCGGCGCGATGGTCGGGGCGAGCGGCGCGATCTACGGGATCGTGGGCATGGCGCTGGCGATGTATCCCTTGAATCGGGTGAGCGTGGCTTGGTGGTTCTTCATGCGCTTCGGCACCTTTCAAGTTCCCTTGTGGGTATGCGCGCTGGTCTGGGCCATCTTGGACACCATCGGCGCGGTAATGCAGACGGGGGAGGTCGCCCATCTGGCTCACTTGGGCGGACTGGCGGCCGGGCTGGCGCTGGGTTGGCTCGCGTTGCGAAACGGGTGGGTGGAGCTGACCGAGTTCGACAATCGCTCGCTCGAGGAGATTTTTGCGGGAAAAACCTCGGAGGCTCGGCGCGAACGAATCCGTGCCGCGGAGCACGGCGAGGCCGTTCCCCAGCCGGTCGCGGCCCAAGGCGGACCTTGGGCGCAACAAAGCGCGGCGTCGGGCGATCCGCTCGTGATGCCGGCGAGCCAGGCCATGGTGGACGCCTGGTCGCGGCGCGCTTCCGGCACGGTGGTTTCGGCGGCCGACGCGGCCGTGATCGAGGCGGGCGGGCCGGACGGGGATCGCAAACGTTTCGAGCTGCTTTACGGCGCATCGTTCGCCGCGATGGGTTATTCCTTTCACCGCTCGCTGGCGGACTATTTTCGTCGGGTGTCGAAAGAGCAGGTGTGGCCGCACGAGGGTCCGGCGCTGGCGAACCTCCTCCGTATGATCGAAGAGGATTTCGCCGCGATGCGCGCGTGCGGGTTCGTGGACGACGACCTGGCGTGGCTGCGCGACGAGGGTCGATTGGCGGCTTTCCTGCGCCCGCGCGTGGCGGCGGGCTCCGCCAGCTGAACAGTCAGGGAGTCGATGCCTCGTTTTGCATCGGCCTTTGCGGCGCCCAGGTGCGTTTTGCACCCGGAATCCCGCCGCCATCGGTTGGCGTGAAATAAAAACGATTGATGGAAAACGGGTAGCGGGATCGAGCGGCGCATGGCCCGCGGTGTGCGGAGCGTAGTGGGAAAATCCCGCGCTCCATGAACAACCATTACCTTCTCGCGCTGCTGTTTGTCCTCCTTTGGTCGTGGAGTCTGACGACCGCCAACGCCCTTGGCGGCTTCGTTCACGTGCCTCTGGTGGCGGCGTTCATCTGCGCGAGCCTTGGCCGCTTTCGGTATCGGCGCGCGGCGCGCGACTAGCGCGAAAACGGAATCGGTCGGCCCAACCCAAATCCCAGATACTTGAAATGAAACTCCGTCACTCCGCCACGCCTCCCGCCTTCTTCCTTCGTTTGTTCCTCTCCATATCCGTGCTCATCGCGGGCGCGGGGTTCCTGGTGCTCGCCTCAAACGCCGCCGGTTCGTTCCGACAAGTCATTCAAAGCGTGCTCGAGGGCGCGCCGATGGCGCCGGGCTTTCTCCCCTTCGTCGTCGGGGTGATCTGCATCATCTACGGCATCGTCGGCATCATTTTCCGGCGCGACGACCACTGAGTCCCGCGTCGCCCGTCCACTTTCTCCCCCCTAACCCACCCATACCATGTCCGCCCTACCCGAGACCTCCGCCCAGACCGACAGCACCATCGATGAGATCAAGGCCCTCCTCGCCGAGGCCGAAAACGTGATCGCCGCCTCGGGCAACGCGGCGAGCGAGGAAATCTCCTCTCTCAAGGAACGCCTCCGCTCCGCCCTCGATCGCAGCCGCGACACCGCTCAAAAAGCCATGCAGATGGCCAAGGACGGCGCCACCCAGGCGGACGAGGCGATTCAAACGCATCCCTACGTCGCCATCGGCATAGCCGCCGGCTTCGGCCTTCTCGTCGGCGCGCTGATCAGCCGCAGCCACTATTCCCGTTAACCGCGCCCTTTGCGCGCCCGCCCACCCGCTGCGATGAACGCCGAGTCCGCCATCCACCTGTTCAAACGCGCCGGCCCGGCGCTGAGCGCGATGCTCGACGGCCTCGGGCATCGCGCGCAGCTCGCGTTGCTCGAAATCACCGAGCTGCGCGATCAGATCGCGTCCTCGCTCGTGCTCGGGCTTGCGGCGCTGGTGCTCTCGCTTCTCGGCGGCATCGCGCTGACCTTCGCGATCGCCGCCGCGATCTGGCACCGCGAAGACCGGGGGCTCTGGCTCGGGCTTCTCACGCTCGTCTACTTCATTACCGCCGGCGTGCTGGCGATGGTGATGACGAAGCGCCTGAAGCGCCTGTCCTTTCTGCCCGAGACTTCGCGTCAGCTAAACGATGACCGGCTCTGCATCGGTGCGTTGCTTCACGAAGAAAAACATCCCGTGCCATGAACACCCCGTCCGCTCCCCATGATGGCAATGGCGCCACCCACGCGCCGGCGCGCGCCGCGGGCCCGGCCGAAGCCCGCGCCGCCCGTCGCGAGCGTCTTCTCCTGCTCTGCGCGGTCGACCGGGCGCGCCTGCGGCTGCTTTGGCGAATGCCGACCAAGCCGCCGTCTCCGCCGCGTTCCTTTGGTTCCGGTCTGCTCAGTCCGCCCGTGCTCGCCGCGCTTCTGCCCTGGGTGCCTGGAAAGATCGGGCGCTGGAGCCGGCGTATCCGCACGGGCGCTACCATTCTCCGAACAGTCATGCGCGTGGCGGCGTGAGCCCCGCGCACCGGGGGCCCGTCGGCCGCCGTTTTCTTCACGAGTCGGACAACCTCAATCCCTGTTTCCCATGCTCCGTTGGACCCTCATATTCCTCGTCGTCGCCTTGATCGCCGGACTCCTTGGTTTCGTCGGCATCGCCGGCGCCGCCGCCGGCATCGCGAAGATCATTTTCTACATCTTCCTCGCCCTGCTGGTCATCTCGCTCGTCGCGGGCATGTTTGGAGGAGGACGCCGGACTTGATCAGCCCGGGCGTCCGCCCACCCGGCGGCCTCTTGAATTGCCGCCGCGACGGCGCGGCGGTGGGCGCGGCCGCACCTTTCTGTTTTTCACCCCAACCCCTTTGCTCATGAACAAGTTTTCCTTACTACATGGTCGTTCCCGTCACCTGCGGAGCTTGATGGGACTGTTGGTGATCTCGTCCGTCCCGCTTTTTGCGCAAAGCGGAGGCTCCACCTCAAGCGGAGGAAGCGCCTCCAGCGGGGCCGGCGGCACCGCCACCAGCGGAACCAGCCAGGCCGATCAGGATCTCGACGCGGCGCGGCGAGCCGCGGGCGGCGATTCTTCCACCTCGGGAAACTCGGGCGCCGACGCAGGCATCGGGGCGCGTCCGAACGACGCCACCGGCGATGCCGTGGACCGCAGCCGCCAGCGCAATCTTCCTGGCGCGCGTCCAGGCGACGCTCCCTCGCAGCGCCCGGGTGGCCCCGCGGTCGCGCAGCCCGGTCCCGCCGTCACGGACCCCGATCAGACGGGCGCGGGCACTTCGGCTGGATCTCGTCCCGGCGCCGGTCTTGGCGGGATGCCTTCGGACGGCGCATCCACGACCAACGGTGCGATAACGACCAACGGAGGGACCGACCCGAACGCCGTCCAACGCGATTCGCGCACCACGGCGCGCATGATAGGCGAAACCAGTTTCGCCTACCGCGACCGGGCGATGCAGATGGTCGAAGGCGAGTTGTCCAGCGGCACGGCCCTGGGCTCCTCGATTTTGCAGGGCACGGAAAGCCTTTCCGGGACCGCCCGCTCTCGCGTGAACGACAGCATGACCCGCGCGAACGAGGCTCGCACGGAGCTCGCCAAGGCGATCTCGCGGGCGCGCTCCGCCAACGAGAGCCGCTGGAACGAAAGTCGCTCGGAGGTGGCCGAACGTTATGAGGCCTACTCGAAGTCGCTCGAGGATGCGCGCGCCGCGGCCGTGGAGGCGGGAATCCAGCTGCCCGGCGGGATCGCCACGACTGCGCCGGTGTCGGCCCCGCAGTGACGCGTTCCTGAATTTTGGTTTGGTTGGTCCGTCCGCTCCGGCTGGTTGCCGGGGCGGACTTTTCGTTTTTCGGAGGCTTGAAATCCGGCTAGCGGCGAATGCGCATCCGATATTCGGATACGTATCGGCCGGACGGGGATCAATAAACAACGCCCAGTCCCCGTCGCGTTCCCGCAGCCCCGTCGCTTTCCCATCCCGGTCGGGGCTGCGGCCTGCGAAGAGAGGGCCGGGCCGATGCTCTGCCAACTCCGGCCCGACACCTTCGCCAAATAGACCGGGCGGGGGACCTGGGCCGGGGGCGCGGTTGCATAGCGCCCGTACGCGAAAACGCACCCCCCCCGCGCCACGCCCCCCGGCGGGCCGCCCCCGCGCCCCCG
>CAMLQS010000315.1 GCA_946482165.1 uncultured Verrucomicrobiota bacterium
GCGCCGAGGCCGGGGTGGCGCGCGGCCCATTCGCCGTAGAGGATGGGGTCGGGCGCGCCGGGGAGTGCGGCGCCGAGGCTCGGACGCCAGTTGGTCGCGAGGGTGTGGTCGGGCGCGAGGCTCGGGTTGATGAGCACGAGGCTGGGGCCGGTGCCGTCGGGGGACGCGGGCCAGGGGTCGACGGTCTGGCCGAGGGCGGGGTGGGTGCCGTCGGAGTAGGCGAAATCATGCACGGTCTGGCCGAGCGAGGAGAGGGTCAGGCGCTCGCCGGAGTTGTCGAGGCTGCCGGTGTAGACGCCGGCCACGCGGGCGGAGGCGCCGTAGCGGAGGGCGAAGGCGTCGGCGTTTTTCACCACGAGGATGCGTTCGCCGGACGCGAGCAGGGTGCCGTCGGCGAACGCGTAGGTGATGCCGGCGGTGAAGGCGACGCCGCCGAGGTTGATCGTCTCGGCGGAGATATTCATCAGCTCGGCGTATTCGAAGAGCTGTTTGTCGGTGTAGCCGGCGCCGGATTCGGCGGCGGAGAGCGCGGGCGGGTTATACATGAGCTCGGTGATGACGAGCTGATCCGGGGTGACGGTGGCGCGCGCGGGGGTGGCGGTGAATTGGACGGCGGGCGACCAGCGGCTCCAGCGTCCGGTGGCGTCCTTGTGGCGGACGCGGGCGCGGTAGGTGTGGCCGGGGAGGAGGGCGTTGGCCGGGACGGTGACGGCGGTGTTGGCGGCGAACTCGGCGGAGCGCCAGACGTCGGTGACCTCGTAGATGCGCGGAAGGGTGGAATCGTGGAGGGCGATGCCGGGGGCGGAGATTTCGCCGACGCGCCACTGGACGGCGGAGAAGGCGTTCGCGCCCGAGTAGGCGGAGGAGGAGAAGCGGAGGTCGTCGAGCGGGAAGGAGGCGGCGCCGAGGTAGGTCGCGGCGGGGCGCGCGGGGGCGGAGGCGTCGGTCGATTCCTGGAGCAGGTAACGATAGCCGTAGCCGCGCTGGTCGCCGTTGTTGACGGCCCAGGTGGAGCCGGCGGGGAAGGTGTTGGTGGCGTAGTCGACGAGATACTTCATGGAGCCGGCGAAGTCGGCGGTGGCGAGGGTGCGGGTCCAGGTGCCGCCGAAGCGGCTGTCGACGTAGGGCGTGGCGAAGAAATTTCCGCGGTGGTTGGTCTGGGCGTTCGAGTTGCTCGCGGTGCGGGGGTTTTGGTTCCACATGGCGGCGTCGAGGTCGGCCCAGGAGGGGGAGGCGCCGGCGGGCTTCACCAGTTGGGCGTATTCGTCGACGAGCTGGCCGATCTGGCCGCCGGCGGGGGTGGCGTCTTCGCAGACGAGGTCGAGCAGTTCGCGGGCGCGGTTTTGGAACTCGATCTGGAGGACGGGCAGGGAGAGGGCGTTTTGCTGGTCGATGATGCCGCTCCAATGGGTCTTGGGGATGAACATCATGTCGACGTCCCACGGGATGACGAGCCAGCGGCCGTCGGGGGCGTGGTAGAAGCAGTGGTTGAAGCCGTAGCGGAGGTCGATGTTGCCGACGATGCGGTTGCCGGCGTGGAAGCTGTAGTAGGCGGGGAGGTCCATGTTGGCGCGCCACCAGGCCTCGGTCTGGGCGGTCTTGGCGGAGGCGAGGAAGGCGTTCCAGTCGGAGCCGTCGTCGGGCTGGCCGTCGCCGTGGTGCTTCATGTCGCCGAGGCTGGACTCGATCTTGTAGACGTTGCCGTCGGCGAGGCCGCGTTCGTCGAGGAAGGAGCCGTCGGGGTGCTCGACGGCGAGGTAGAGGCCCCAGAGGTCTCCGGCGACGCCGGCGGGGTCGCCGCCCTGGAACTGGGAGGAGCCGGCCTCGGATGCGTCGTCGACGACGCGGAAGTGGAGGTAGTGGGATTTTGGAGACGCGAGGCCGATGAGTTCGTAGAGGCGGAGGGAGACGGCCTCCTCGACGCCGGCCATGCCGCGGTGGACGGCGGCCCACGGGCTGGCGCAGGCGTTGAGGTTGAGCTCGTCCCAGGTCTCGGGGTAGGGGCGGCCCCAGTTGTCGCGGGCGGCGAGGTCGCGGGCGCGGTTGAAGTGGAAGCGCCACTTGTTTTTGCCGGAGACGTAGGTGGAGGCCTCGCCGCGGTTGTTGAACTGGATGTGGTCGTAGACGACGCCCTCGTAGATGAGCGCGCCCTGGAAGCGCTGGCCGTTGTAGGAGGAGTTGTATTGGCTGTTGGCGACGTCGGTTCCGTTCGCGACGAGCTGGTAGACCGGGATCGAGTTCTGGAGCTCGGGCGAGTAGGAGACGGCGGAGGTGACTCCGGGGTTGAAGGCGCCGGACCAGGCGGGGGTGGCGTTGTAGACGAAGTAGGCGAAGTTGGGGCTGCCGTCGTCGGCGTAGGGGACGGTGACCGAGGAGCCGGTCGTATCCGCGGCCTGGATTCGGTAGCGGACGAGGCGGCGGTGGGTGTTGGCCGAGGCCGGGATGAGGGCGGTGTAGACGCCGTCGGCGGCGAGGACGTCGCCGTTCGCGCCGTCGTCGCGCATGGCCAGGGTGGTCCAGTCGGAGGCGTAGGCGGCGTCGGTCTTGCGGATGTAGGCGCCGGGCGAGACGAGTTGATAGAGGCAGGCGACGGAGGCGACGCCGTCGGCGTCGGTGACCTTGGCGGTGATGGTGACGGGGGAGGCGCTCGGGGGAGCGAGCGGAGCGTGTGCGACCTGGCGGATGGCGGGCGGGGCGCCGGCGGCGGCGCAGGAGTTGACGGCGCCGGGCGTGGGGGAGGCGGAGGCGGCGACGGGGCGCGACTCCACGAGCGAGACGTCGATGGTGAAATCGCTGCTGACGAGGGTGGAGTTGAAGGCCTGGACGGCGACGACGTTGTCGCCCTCGACGAGGTAGGCGTCGGCGCCGGAGAGCGTGAACTCCTCGAAGGAGACGAGGTCGGCCTCGTGGTTTTGCGCGAGGGAGTTGTAGGCGGGCGAGAGGGCGGCGTCGACGTGGGGGCGGGCGACCTCCTGGCCGTTGATCCAGACGATGCAGCCGTCGTCGACGCGGACGCGGAGCTTCAGGGCGGCGGGGCGGGCGCCGGTCGGGATGGTGAAGACGCGGCGCAGGTAGAGCGAGGAGTAGGCGCCGGCCATGTCGGAGAGGATCGTGCGGTCGTCGTCGTCGCCGAAGCCGACGGAGGTCTGGCCGGTCTGCCACGACGAGTCCTCGACAAAGCCGAGCTCGCGCCAGGCGCCGACGGGGGAGGACGCCTCGCTCGTGCCCTTGCGGTAGCGCCAGGCGACGTCGTTGGCGGGCACGTAGACCTGGGGCTCGGAGACACCGGCGGGCTGGCCGGAGGAGCGCCACGAGCCGCCGAGATCGTTGTCGATGGAGGCGTTGATGAGCTCCATGGAGGAGCCGTCGCCGCGGGCGGCGGTGGGCCAGGGGAACCCGATGCCGTAGGTGACGCTGTCGAGGGTGACGTCGGCGGCGGTGCGGAGGCGGACGCGTTCGCCGTCGTTGCTGAGTTTGCCGGTCCAGGGGCCGAGGGGAGCGAAACCCCAGCGGGTGGCGAAGGCGGCGGGGTCGCCGGACACGACGAGGTAGCCGTGGGCGGGCAGGATGGTGCCGGCGGGGAAAACGTAATCGACGCCGGAGTCGAATTTGCAGCCGGAGAGATCGAGGGGGGCGGCGCCCGGGTTGTGCAGCTCGATGAATTCGGCGGGGTTGTCGGAGCCGCTTGGAGCGTAGTTGATCTCGTTGATCACCGCGGCGGTGGTTTGGGCCGAGGCGGGGGCGGCGAGGGCAAGAAGTCCGATCAGGAGGCTGGAGAACGGGCGAAGGGAGGCGGATGCTAGGGGCATGGCTGGAGGGCGCGCCCGCGGGAGGAAACCGGAGGCGAGGGGGGGGAAGGCGGGCGGAGGGAATGTTCGTGCTATTCGCTCGCGCGCACGGTGGCAACACGGGCTTGGAGCCGCGTCGGAAACAGGAGCCGTCCTTGCCGCTTTATAAGATGCGGTTGGTGCTAGCGCGCGGAAGCCGGCGGGCCGGGGGGGCGTGGGAGAGAAACGGCGTCGCGGCACGCAGCCGAGCAGGAGCCCGGCGTTCCCGGGGCTCAGATCTCGCCGAGGCGGATGCAGGCGGCGTCGCGGCCGGCGAAGGGGGTGAGCGGGGGGACGACCTGTTTGCACTTTTCCACGGCGTGGGGACAACGCGGGTGGAAGGGGCAGCCGGGGGGCGGGTTGAGCGGGCTGGGCGGGTCTCCGGCGAGCACGATGCGCTGGCGGGTGCGTTCGCCTTCGGGGTCGGGGCGCGGCACGGCGCTGACGAGGGCGCGGGTGTAGGGGTGCTGCGGGCGCTCGATCACGTCCTCGGCGCGGCCGAGCTCGACGATCTTGCCGAGATACATGACGGCGACGCGGTCGGAGAGGTGTTTCACGACCGAGAGGTCGTGGGCGATGAAGACGAGGCTGAGGCCGAGTTCGCGCACGAGCTTGGCGAGGAGGTTGAGGATTTGAGCCTGGATCGAGACATCGAGGGCGGAGACGGGCTCGTCGGCGACGATGATGCGCGGCTCGAGCGCGAGGGCGCGGGCGATGGCGATGCGCTGGCGCTGGCCGCCGGAGAACTCGTGCGGGTATTTGGAGAGGTTGCGCGCGGGGATGCCGACGAGGGCGGCGAGTTCGGCGACGCGGGCGGGGATCTCGGCGGAGGGGCGGAGGCGGTGGACGCGGAGCGGCTCGGCGAGGGTCTCGGCGACGTTGATGCGCGGGTTGAGCGAGGCGAAGGGGTCTTGAAACACCATCTGGAGCGCGCGGCGGGCGTCGCCCTCGGCGGCGGACTCGGTGATGTTTTTACCCTCGAGCCAGACGCTGCCGCCGGTGGCGGGGAGGAGGCCCATGATGGTGCGGGCGAGGGTGGATTTGCCGCAGCCGGATTCGCCGACAAGGCCGAGGACCTCGCCGCGGCCAAGGGTGAGATTGACGCCATCGACGGCTTTGACGGTGCCGATGTGTTTTTTGAAGATCAGGCCGCGCTCGACGGGGAAGTGCGTGCGGACGTCGCGGAGTTCGAGAATGGGGGCGGCGGGGGCAGGCATGGCGGCGCGGGTGGGACTCAGGAGGCGAAGGGGGCGGACATGGCTTGCGCCGAATGACCAATGACCAATGTCCAATGACCAATGGGCGGAGCGGAACGCTGAATGGCGGGGCGGGATCGGACGACGACAGGCTTTTTCATTGGTCCTTGGTCATTGGTCATTCCTCAAATCTCCCCGTCTTTGGCGCGGAGGCAGGCGTGGGCGTGGCCGGGGGCGTGGTCGAAGAGCGGGGGCGGGGGGCCGACGCGGCACTTGTCGGCGGCGTATTCGCAACGTTCGGCGAAGGGGCAGCCGGCGATGGGCTTGGATAAATCGGGGGGGAGGCCGCGCAGGGTGTAGAGCTCGGCGCCCTTGGGCTGGAGGGCGGGGATGGAACGCTGGAGGGCGCGGGTGTAGGGATGGCGGGGATTTTTGAAGAGCGAACGGACGTCGGCGGTTTCGACGATGCGGCCGGCATACATGACCATGACGCGGTCGCAGAGGCCGGAGACGACGCCGAGATCGTGCGAGATGAAGATCACGGCCATGCCCATCTCCTTCTGGAGCTTTTTGATAAGCTCGAGGATCTGGGCCTGCACGGTGACGTCGAGGGCGGTGGTGGGCTCGTCGGCGATGAGGAGCTCGGGGCGGGCGATGAGCGCCATGGCGATCATGACGCGCTGGCGCATGCCGCCGGAGAACTGGTGCGGGTGGGCGTGGAGGCGGTTGGCGGCGTCGTTGATGCCGACGGCCTGCATCATTTGCAGGGCGCGATCGAGGGCGGCCTTGCGGGAGATTTTTTCGTGAATGAGGAGCGGCTCGATGAGCTGGTCGCTGATCCTCAGGTAGGGATTCAGCGACGTCATCGGGTCCTGGAAAATCATGCCGATGCGTTTGCCGCGGACGGAACGCATCTCGCGGTCGGTGGCGCGGAGCAGGTCGAGACCGTCGAATTTCGCGTGCGCGCCCTCGACGCGGGCGGGGGGGGAGGGGAGGAGGCGGAG
>CAMLQS010000316.1 GCA_946482165.1 uncultured Verrucomicrobiota bacterium
GCGAAACACGCTGCGGCTCAATTTCAGCAACGCCTCCGAAGCGGCGATTCAGACGGGCATGGCCCGGCTCGGCACGATTCTGCGCGCGCGGGCGGCGCGGGCCTGAGGGGCAATCATACCGGTGGCTTTGTGGGTTTGGACCTTCCGCCCAAGGTGGGCGGGCGCGTCCCTGCGCCCGCTGCCTGGAGACCGAGCCACGGGCGCACTGCCGACCCGCCCGTCCACCCAACCCAAACGCATCCAGCCGCGCGTCTGAACGAACCACTTCAGGCCTGCGGCGGCGCGCCGTGGTGGGCGCGGTAGCTGGCGTAGGCGGCGGCGTCGGCGAGCAGCCCGTCGAGCGCGGCGGCGAGCGGTTGGAAGCGCCAGACACCGGAAAGGACCACCTTGTCGCCGATATCGCTCGTAAGCACGAAGGCCGGGCGCTGGCTCAGCCGGTGCGCGAAAAATTCGGAGGTCGAGGCCTCCACGCGGGCGCGCACCGCGGCGGATTTGGCCGCGGCCTTGAGCTTGGATGCGGCGACTTTTCCGCCGCTCGCCGCGACGGCGATGCGAAGCGCGGTGTCGAGAACGTGGATGCCTTTGCCCTCGCGCATCGCGGCGTTCGCCAAGGCGAGACGCACGCGGTCGTCGCCGGCGGGGAGGAATTCGCGCGCGGCCTCGGCGACGTAGTTGGGCGTGGAATACGCGGCGAGATCGTTCTGCACCCAGCCGGAATTCAGCGCATAGGGGGAGCCGACGACGGTGCCGCTGCGCCGGTAGAACCAATCGCATTGCCCGCTTGTGGCGGGGAAATCCTCGGGGCGCATCAGGGCGATGCGCCAGTCGAAGGCGACGCGGCCCTCATACCGCGCCTTCAGCTCGCTCCACGCGGCCTCGGCCCAATGGCACCACGAGGAGTAGATCTCGACGTAGTAGATGATCGAAACGGAAGGACGGGCGGGGAGCGTCGATTTTGGCATGAGCGGAGTTTGTCCGCGACCGTCCTGCGGTCAACGGGCGCGCCATCCGTCCGCGCCCGGGCTGGCTTGCGCCTATTTCGCGAGGAGCTCGCCGACTTTCTTGGAAAGGGCGTCGCCGCGAAGGTCCTTGGCCGCGATCTTGCCTTCGCGGTCGAGGAGAAAGGTCGCGGGGATGCCGCGGATGTTGTAGGCTTGGGCGAGTTTGCTTTGCCAGCCCTTGCCGTCGAAAACCTGCGGCCAAGCCATCTTCTTTTCCTTGGTGAACGCGGCGAGCTTGTCGCCGTCCTTGTCGAGGCTGATGCCGATCACCTCGAAGCCCTTGTCGTGATACTTTTCGTAGGCGGCCATCACGTTGGGCAGCTCGTCGACGCAGGGGCCGCACCAAGTGGCCCAGAAGTCGACGAGGACGATTTTCCCGCGATAGGCGGCGAGATCCACCGTGGTGCCGTCGGTGGCGGTTTCCTTGAACGTGGGGAACTCGGTGCCGACGGCGGTCGCGGCGTCCGCGGCGGCGTCTTTCTCGATTTGCGAGATCATGTCCGGGATCTGAGCGGCCATCGGGGTGCCGGCGAAGTCGGCGGCGATGGATTTCAGGATCGGGATTCCCGCCTCGGGCTTCTCGAAGACCTGGATGTAGAGCATCGCCTTCATCATGCGGATCATCGCGGCGGCCTCGGTCTTCTCGGCCGAATGTTTTTCGGAGAGGGCGTCGAAGGCTTTCAGCTCCTCGGCAAAATCGGCTTCGGTCGTCTGCCCTTTCTGCAGGCGCTCGCGCACGCGGCCGACAATTTCCTCAAGGTCTTTCTTGATCGCCTCGTCGGTCGCGCGCGAATCTTTGGCCGAGGTCTCGGCCGTGGCGGCCGCCGGGGCCATGGGTTGTGCGGACAAGGGTCGCGGGAGGAGGCAGGTCAGAGTCGCGACGAGGGCGAGGTATGGTGTCTTCATGGCAAGGAGCCAAAAGCTACGGTAAGTTGGGCCGAAATACACGAGCCAAACGTGTGGCGATAGGAGACAAGGCGGTGCTTGCGGGGTTTTGCCGGGGATCCACTCGGGCGCGGCTCTCTTGCGCGATCCTCGGCAACGCGAGCGCAAGCAACACGCGATCGGCGAGTTGTTTCTGAGGCACTTGCCCAACGGACCGGCCTGCGAAAGCAAAGCGCCCGATCCCCTTGAGGGAATCGGGCGCTTTTTGTTTTGCGCTTCCGCAGGTCGCCGGCGCGGCGCATCAAAGATGCGGTTGGCCGTCCCCCGGGGCGGGCATCACTCGATGCGAAAGGCCACGGCGGTGCGATAGGCGGAGGTGTCGGGGCAGGTGATCACGAGCGCGTCGGCCTCTTGCTTCCACGCGAGGGCGGGGCCGGCGTCGCCGAGAAGCGTGACTTTGGCGATGGGCGCGGCGCGGCGGCCGGAGGCGGAGCCGAGCGAGGTGATGCGCAACTCCGTGCCGGACCCGGGCACGGACAGGCAAAGTGCGTAGAGGGCGCCGTCTTTGCCGACGGTGAAGCGGAAATCCTTCGGGCCGAAGGCGAACTCGGCGTGCTTGCGCCCGAGCTTGCCTCCGGGGAGCTGCTTGAGCTTTCCATTCACGCGCTCGCCTTCGCCGGGAATCGTCCAGGCCTTGCTGCCATAGATGGCGTCGCCGTTGCGCCGCATCCACTCGCCGACCTCGCGGAGCATGGTGACGCAGCTCTCGTCCAGCGCGCCGTCCGGGCGCGGGGAGATGCATACGGCGGCGGCGCCGTCGCGGGCGACGGCCTCGATCACGTAGCGGATCATCATGCCGGAGTCGTAATGGAAGCGGGGCGAGTAGAACCAGTCGCCGACCGGCGCCTCGGCGATCCAAGCCTGGTCGGTCTTGATCTCGGAGGGCACGCCAAATTCCTCGGTGGTGACCGTGCCGTTGGTGGCGTGGCGGAACTTGACGATGGAAAAGGTATCCACTTTCCCGCGACGGGCGAGCGCGCGGTTGTAGAAATCGGCGATGACGCGCTGCATGGCGTCGGCCTTGAGCCCGGTGCCGGTGTCGCGTCCGCTGAAGGGTTGTTGGCCGGTGCCGTCGGTGTAGATGAAGTCGGGGTCGTATTTCTCGACGACGTCCATCATGCGCAGGGCCCACCAGGTGGCATACCATTTGGCGTAGTCGGCGTGGCGGCCGAAGATGCCGGCGGGCGGCGGGCTCCAGGGCGAGAGGGCGGCTTTCGACACGCCGGCGTATTCGCGGAGGTCGACGCCGTAGAGCAGGCGCGGGTCCATGCCTTCCCACCATTTGCCCACTCCATCGGCGAGGGTGAGGTGGCCGTCGTAGGGGACCCCGGCGAGAGGGCCTTCGCGGTCGGACATGAAGGCGGTCTGCCACCACCACCAGCTGTATTCGTGGTGGAAGGTGACGCCGAAGCGCAGCCCTTGGGCGCGGGCGGCGCGGGCCCACTCGCCGACGAGATCGCGCTTCGCGCCAAGGCGGGTGGAGTTCCACGGCTGGTAGCGGGAATCCCACATGTCGTATTGGTCATGGTGGACGCCCTGGACGAAGAGGAAACGCGCGCCCGCATCTCGGTAGAGTTCGGTGAGCGCGGCGGGGTCGAGCTTGGACGGGTTCCAGTCGCGCAGGACCTCCTTGTAGCCGACCTCGGTGGGGTGGCCGTAGCGGGCGAGGTGGTTTTTGCGCGCGAGGTGCTCGGGTTTGTAGATGTGGCGGGCATACCAGTCGCCGCTTTGGCCGGCGGCTTGGGGGCCGAAGTGGACCCAGATGCCGAACTTGGCGTCCCGCAGCCAGGCGGGCGTGCCGGGATAGTGTTTCTCGATGGATTCCCACGTGGGCTCGAAGGGGCCGGGCGCGACGGGCAGGTCGAGCTTCACCTCCGGGGCGGAGTCGGAGGGGGTGAGGGGCACGCTGTCCACCGGTTGGGCCGCGGGGATGGCGGGGATGGGCGGCAGGTCGGGCAGGGTGGAGGCGAGCATGCCGGGGAGCGCGGCTAAGGCGGTGAGCAAGCACACGACGGGCAGGGAAGCAGGGCGGGGGAACATGGCGGGATCTTAACGGGCCGCTCGCCGTTTTGCCATGGATCGGACGAAACTATTCTGTGTATAAAAAGCCCGAATGCCCGATGTGATCAAATTCCGGAGGGGTTATCGCCTGTGGACTTCGCCGCCGACGCCGGAGGTGCTTTCGTCGGGGTTCGCCGTGCTGCAACGCTGGGAGCACGACGATCTCAGCGCGCCGTTCTGGCGCTGGTATATGAACGACCGGGGGGGGGCGTTTATCCGTGTAGATAAAGCCGCGTTCGAGCTTTTGCCCGGGCGCATCTACCTCATCCCGCCCCGGACGGCGTTTGCGACGTGGATCGAAGAGGGGGCGGGGGACGTGGGTCATTTGCACGTGCATTTCGTGCTCGGTCTGGACCGCGCGCCGACGGGCGGTCCGGTGTTTGAGTTCAAGGCGGAAGCGGAGGACAGGCGGCTGGGGCGCGCGGTGGGCATGCAGATGCGGGCCGGACAGGCGGAGAGCGAATTCACCCTGGGCTTCCAGGTGCAGGCGCTGATCAACCGGACGCTGGCTCGGGTCCCTGCGGTATATTGGGCCGGGCGGTCCTCGGACGACCGCATAGCTCGGGTCCTGCGCCGCCTGAAGTCGGGCGTGGCGGGCGGAGTGGACAACGCCTTGCTGGCCAGGGAGGCGGGCCTGGGGCGAAACGCGTTTGGTCGGTTTTTCCGCGAGGCGACCGGCGACACGCCCCACCGTTATCTGACGCGGTTGCGGGTGGAGCGGGCTTGCGAGCAGCTGCGCGCCGAAGGGGGCACGGTGGACGAGGTCGCGGTGGCGACGGGTTTTTGCGACCGCTTCCACTTCACGAGAGTTTTTAAGAAACACATGGGCGTCGGGCCGGCGGAGTATCGGCGGAGACAGACGGAGGGAGGGAACTAGCCGGACTCGTGCGGTAAAACGGCGGAGCGTCGAGGTGAGATGGCGCAGGTAGGAAGTCGCCATCCGAGTCGCCAAGCCGGCCGCCGAGGCAACAGGCAACCTGCGTCCGTCCTGTCCTTACCGGAGGTTTAACGCAGAGACGCGGAGAAAGAGGGGAACGGCGAGTCCGCGGACACTGCGCGTTTGCGTCTCCGCGTTTAAGCTATCGCCATGCAATATCTTCCGGCTGCCACCGACCGTCAGTCTCGATGCGCCCGCACAACTGGTGCGACGGCTTAGCCAACGTAACGATGCAGTCGAGAGGGTCGTATCGAGGTGATCTGACGGCACCTTTCAGTGGCTTTCTCCCGGCGAAATACCCTCCGGGTATTCCTTGGTCGTTCGCCTCTGAAATGCGCTCGCCATCTCACCCCGCCACTCCGCCTTCGATTGCATCGTTACGGCTTAGGCGGCCCGGCGGCGGCGCGCGACGGCGACAAGACCTAGGGCGGCGAGTCCGAAAAGCGACGCGGCCTGCGCGGGTTCGGGGACGGCCGCCGGCTCGGCGAAGGCGATTTGGTCGAGGCTCACGCCCAGGATCTTCGAATCGGCGACGGTGAAGCGAACTTGGTCGATATTGGTCCAGTTGCCGCCGAAGACGAGTAGTCCGGCGTTGGCGGTGTTTCCGGAGCTGGATTCCTCCAGCGGGGTCGTCTGGCGCGTGTAGTCGATGGCGTCGCCCCCGGAGCCATAGACGCCGCTGCTCGTGAAGGTGACGGTCGCGCTGACGACCATGCTTCCGTTGTCGTAGCCGGATATCGTGTAAACCTCGGCGGTCCCTGCCGATCCTCCCCAGACCTCCGCTCGAAGGGAAAGGAGCTGGAAATCGTTTAGGTTACTTACGGAAGCAAACTGGAGGTAGGTGCCGGTGTTGGTGCCATACCAGACGCTGGAGAGGCCGTTTCCGGACCCCAGGGTCGGAAGGCTGCCGGTGACGTTGTCGATGGTATCGATGCGGAGCGCGTCGTTGGTCGCGTCCGTCGAGTAGATGACGCCGTCGAAGGTGAAGGACGGGTTGTTTGTGCGAGCGCTCTCCTGGGCCGTGATATCATCAAAATCCTGGCTGGCGGGTGCGGCGGCGA
>CAMLQS010000317.1 GCA_946482165.1 uncultured Verrucomicrobiota bacterium
CCTTGATCAGGATTTCTTGGCCTTCTCCGCGCCTTTGCGACTCTGCGTTGAAACCGACTTGGTCTTCTTCGCCTTCACAGCCTTGGCTGCTTTAGCGGCTTTTACGGGCTTGGCGGCGCCCTTCAGCGCCGCGGCGACGAACGCGGTGAAAAGCGGGTGCGGCTGGAGCGGCTTGGACTGGAATTCGGGGTGGAACTGCACCGCGAGGAAGAAGGGATGGTCCTTCAACTCGACGATCTCGACGAGGTTGCGGCGCGGGTTGATGCCCGAGACCTGGAGGCCGGCGCGCTGGATCTGGCCGACATAGGCGTTGTTGACCTCGAAACGGTGGCGATGGCGCTCGCGGATGCTCTCGGCCTTGTAGGCCTTCGCCGCCTTCGAGCCGGCGGTGAGAGCGCACTCGTAGCTGCCGAGGCGCATGGTCGCGCCCTTGTCGATGACCTTCTTCTGCTCCTCCATCATGTTGATGACGGGGTGCGGCGTGTTGGCGTCGAACTCGGTGGAGTTGGCGTCCTTCAACTTCAGGACATTGCGGCAAAACTCGATGACCGCGATCTGCAGGCCGAGGCACAGGCCGTAGTAGGGCACCTTGTTTTCGCGGGCGAAGCGGGCGGCGATGATCTTGCCCTCCGTGCCGCGGTCGCCGAAGCCGCCGGGAACGAGGATGCCGGCGAGACCCTTGAGCAGCGCCGTGCCGCCGCGTTTCTCCAGATCCTCGGCGTCGACCCGCACGATCTCGACCTTGGCGTTGTTCGCGATGCCGGCGTGGGTGACCGATTCGTAGACGGATTTGTAGGCGTCCTGGAGCTCGATGTATTTGCCGACCACGCCGATCCGAACGGTGTGCGCGGGGTTGTTGATCCGGCGCGCGAGCTCGGCCCAGACGTTGCGCTCGGGCTGGGGTTTGTTGAGGCCGAAGAGGTCGACGACGAGCTGGTCGAGACCCTCTTTTTGAAGCGCGACCGGAAGCTCGTAGATCGACTTCACGTCGGAGCACTCGATGACCGCCTTCACAGGCACGTTGCAAAACATGGACAACTTGTCGCGCAGGCCCATCTCGAGCGGGTGCTCGGTGCGGCACACCAGCACATGCGGCTGAATGCCGATCTCGCGCAGTTTTGCGACGGATTGTTGCGTCGGCTTGGTCTTCAGTTCGCCGGCGGCGGCAAGATAAGGCACGAGCGTGACGTGCAGGAAAACGACATCGCGCGGTCCTTGCTCGAGCGCAAATTGGCGCAGCGCCTCAAGGAAGGGCAGGCCCTCGATGTCGCCCGTGGTGCCGCCGATCTCGGTGATGAGCACGTCCACGTCCTTCGCGGCGACGGTGATGCGCTCCTTGATCTCGTTGGTGACATGCGGGATCACCTGCACCGTCTTGCCGAGGTAGGCGCCGCGACGCTCCTTTTGAATCACGCTCTCGTAAACCTGCCCCGAGCTGAGGCTGTTGACGCGGGAAAGTTTTCCGCTCGTGAAACGCTCGTAGTGGCCAAGGTCGAGGTCCGTCTCGGCGCCATCCTCGAGAACATAAACCTCGCCGTGCTGGTAGGGACTCATCGTGCCCGGGTCGACGTTGAGGTAGGGATCGAACTTCTGAATTCGCACCGTCAAGCCGCGCATCTCCAGCAACGCGCCGAGGGCGGCGGCCGTCAGGCCTTTGCCCAGCGAGGAGACGACTCCGCCGGTGACGAAAATATACTTCATCGGAAAGGCATATGGATCGGCGGGAAAGGGAGACAAGACAAAGGTCCGCCGCCCGGATATCCGTCTCGCAAGCTCCGGCCTGCAAACACCTTGCTTTCCGCGACAACTCCGGAGGGAAATCGGCGCACGTCGGTTGAAGGTCCGCGCCACCCGCATAGCCTCGCCGCCGCATGTCCAGCATCGCGATCATCGGCACCGGCATCGCCGGCATGGGCTCCGCCTATTTCCTGCACCGCCACCACGAGGTCTCTCTCTTCGAGATCAACGACTACGTCGGCGGTCACACCAACACCGTTTGCGCGCGCGAGCCCGGCACCGGCCGAGAGCTGCCGATCGACACCGGCTTCATGGTTTACAACGAGGCCACCTACCCGCTGCTCACCCGGCTCTTCGCCGAGCTGCGCGTGCCGGTGAAAAAGACCTCGATGTCCTTCGCCGTCCGCGACGACGCCACCGGCCTTGAGTGGTGCGGCTCCTCGCTCAACCACCTCTTCGCCCAGCGCCGAAATCTCTTCAACCCGCGCTTCCTCCGCATGCTCTCGGCGGTGAACCGCTTCAACCGCGAAGCCGTCGCCGCGCTCGACGATCCACGCGTCGCGGAAATCTCGCTGGAGCAGTTCGTGCGCGAGCGCGGCTATGGGCGGGACTTTTTCGATCTCTATCTCGCACCGATGAGCAGCGCCGTCTGGAGCACGCCGCCCGAGCTCATGCTCACGTTTCCGGCCGCCACGCTGCTGCGCTTTTTCCACAACCACGGCTTCCTCGGCCTCCACACCCAACACCAATGGCTCACCGTCGACGGCGGCTCGCGCGAATACCGCGAACGCCTGATCGCGCCGTTTCGCCGCGCCATCCAGGTCGGCATGGGCGCCGCGAAGATTCGCCGCCTCGGAGCCGGTCGCGGGGTCGAGTTGACCACGACCGACGGCGCCGTGCGGCGTTTTGATCGTGTGATCCTCGCCACCCACGCCGATCAGGCCCTGCGCCTGCTCGACGATCCCACACCTACCGAGAACCGTCTGCTGGGCGCCTTCGCCTATCAGGCCAACGTTGTCACGCTTCACACCGACGCCTCCGTGCTTCCCCGCGCCCGCCTCGCGCGAGCATCCTGGAACTACCAGCTCTCGCGCGACGCCGCCGGACGCATCGTGCCCGCCACGCACTATTGGATGAATTCGCTCCAAGGCGTTTCCGACCGCGAAAATTACTTCGTCACCGTCAATCGCCCCGAGTCCATCGACCCCGCGCGCGTCGTCCGACGCATCGACTACACCCACCCGCTCTTCGACCTCGCCGCCCTGCGCGCCCAACGCGAACTGCCCAAGCTCAACGAAAGCGCCCGCGGCGCCACCGACACCTTTTTCGCCGGCAGCTACTTCCGCTACGGCTTCCACGAGGACGCCTTCCTCAGCGCCTTCCAACTCGCCGAACTTCTGCTCGGTCGGGACCCTTGGCCCGCCGCCGCCTGAGCGCACTCCCCCTCTCTCGCCTCCCCAGTGAGGGGTTTCCCGCCGCGGCGCCGGGCTTTTCCCCATCCGCCATCCAGCCGGCGCCCACTTGTTCGCGCGCCCGCCAGTTGCGCGCAGGCCCAAACCGCGCTTCTTGCGCGAGCCGCCCACCCGCTCCACGCCGCCGCCCTCGCATGACATCCCGGCTCTACGAATGCCAAGTGACGCACGCCCGGTTCGCACCGCGGCGGCACCGTTTCTCATATCGCATCTTCATGCTCGCGGTAGACCTCGACGAGTTGCCCGCGATCGACCGCAGGCTGCGGCTTTTTTCCCACAATCGGCGCGGCCTCTATTCTTTTCGCGAAGCCGACTACTTGCCGCTCACGGAGCCCGCGCACAACTCCATCGCCCCCGCGCCTTCCCTATCTCCCGCCGCCGCCGACTCCGCTCCGGCACTAACCGGCGCTTCGCTCAAGACCCGCGCACTTGCCCTCCTCGCCGCGCGCGGCATCCCCCTGCCCGCCACCACGCGGGTCGAGCTCGTCACGCTGCCGCGCATCATCGGATATCTGTTCAACCCGGTTTCCTTCTATTTTTTCCGTGACGAATCCGGCGCGTGCCTCGCGGCGATCACCGAGGTGACCAACACCTTCCGCGAGGTGAAGCCCTACGTGCTCGGGCCGGGCTGCCTGCACCCTTCCACGAGCCCCGGCGGCGAAGTCCAGCTCCAGCTCAGAGTGCCGAAACATTTCTACGTTTCCCCCTTCTCCGACGTCGACGTGGCTTTCGACTTTCGCCTTCGCCCGCCGGGGGAGAAACTTTCCGTCCGTATCGACGACTACGTCGGCTCCGAGCGCACCCTGGCCAGCGTCCTTGTCGGCTCGGCCGTTCCGCTTACCGACCGCCGGCTGGCCTGGTTTTCGTTCAAGTATCCACTGCTCACCCTGCGCGTAATCGCGCTGATCCATTGGCACGCGCTGCGGCTCTACCTGAAAAACATCCCTTGGTTCCCCAAGGCCGCGCGCCCCGCCGACCAGCGCGACCTCTACCGTCCGCACACCTCCCTCTCTCCCCGCCCGAACTCTCCTGCCGCGCCATGACCGATCCAGCCAACGTCCTCGACGCCGACTCCACGCTCCTCTCCGCGACCGGCAACTGCGGCCCGCTCTGCCGTCGCATGGTCTTCGCCTCCCTCCGCGACATGCGGCTGGGCCACCTGCTCATGCATCTGCCCGAGGGCGCCTCGGTCGAGTTTGGGTCCGCGCCCGACGCCCGCGCCCGCAGCCTGCCTGGCGGACTCTCCGCTTCCGCCGTCATCCGCGTTCGCCGCCCCGTGTTCTTCAGCAAATGCGTCCTCTCCGGCGACATCGGCTTCGCCGAAGCCTACCTCGACGGCGACTGGGACACCCCCGACCTGGCCAGCTTGATCGCCTGGTTTATTCTCAACGTCGAACACGCCCCCACCCTCTCCGGCTCGCGCCGGAAAAACGGCCGCGCCTTCTTCATCAACTGGCTCCGCCTCGCCAACCGGCTCGGCCACCTCCTCCGGCCCAACTCCCGCGCCCTCGCCCGCCGCAACATCGCCGAGCACTACGATCTCTCCAACGAGTTCTTCGCCCTCTGGCTGGACCCCTCGATGATGTATTCCAGCGCGCGCTGGCCCGCCGAAGCGCCCGACCTCCCGCTCGAGGCCGCGCAACGCGAGAAAAACGAGGCTCTCTGCCGCTCCCTCCGCATTCGCCCGACCGACCGCGTGCTTGAGATCGGCACCGGCTGGGGCGGCTGGAGTATCCACGCCGCCGCTACGCACGGCTGCCGCGTCACCACTCTCACGATTTCTCGCCAGCAATACGAGCTCGCCCGCCGCCGCGTCGCCGACGCCGGCCTCTCCGATCGCGTGAACGTCCGCCTCGAGGACTACCGCGAGCACGCCGGCCGCTACGACAAGATCGTCTCCATCGAGATGATGGAGGCCCTCGGACACGACTACCTGCCGGCCTACTGCGACATCCTCGCCGCCCGACTCAAGCCCGAGGGCCTGCTCGCCCTCCAGTTCATCACCTGCCCCGACCACCGCTACGAAGAGCTGCGCCGCGGCGTGGACTTTATCCAGAAACACGTCTTCCCCGGCTCGCTTCTTCTCTCGCTCAACCGCGTCAACGAGCAGCTCGCCCGCGCCGGCGGCTTCCAGCTTCACCGCATCGAGGATATCGGCCCCGACTACGGCCGCACCCTGCGCCTCTGGCGCGAGACCTTCGAGGCCCGCCGCGAACAAGTCCTCGGACTCGGCTTCGACGAGCGCTTCCTCCGCAAATGGCGCTACTACCTCGCCTACTGCGAAGCCGCCTTTTCCATGCGCCACATCTCGGTCGTGCAGACCTTGCACACCCGCCCCAACAACCTCGCGTTCTGAGCGACCGCGACGCCCTCCGCGCCTCCACTCCGCCACCCCGCCATGTTCGCCCTGCGTCTCCTCTTCTCCGCCGTCCTGATCGGCATGCTCGGAGTGATCGGCTGGGCCAGCTCGCAGTGCCCCCTTTTCGAAATCCCTCGCGAGGTGCTCACCCATCCGTGGTTCGTCGCCACGCTGCTCGACGCCTACCTCGCCTTCGTCGCGTTCTGGGTCTGGGTCGCCTGGAAGGAAGGTCGGCCCGCCGCCCGCGTGATCTGGCTCTTCGCCATCCTCCTCTGGGGCAACCCCGCCATCGCGATATACATGCTCCGCGAGATCGCCCGTGCGCGACGCGAGGGCGGCGGGCTCGACGCGGTCTTCACCCGCCGCCGCCCCGGCGATGTTCTCCTGCCGTCCGTCCTGCTCGGCCTCGC
>CAMLQS010000318.1 GCA_946482165.1 uncultured Verrucomicrobiota bacterium
GCTTTCGCCAGCGGGCAAGCCGCCGGATCGATCGCTTCGCCGCGACGATACCGCGAAAGCAACTCCATCGAGCGCCGCGCCAGCATGCGCCGCACTTCGCGGCGTTGCCCCTTCACGCGCGGGATCACCATCTGATCGTAGCCGGTCGTTTGATGCCGCATCCACGCGATGGTCGCCGCCTCGGCGCGTTGCTCGACAGGGATTCGCTCCGTGCGCGCCACCGTGCCGCTGCCGACCGGCGTCGCGTGCTCCGCGATCAACCGCGCCATCCGTGCCGCATCCGCCTCGTGCCGCGGATGAAAGTTCAAAAACGCCAGCACCGCATCGCGAAACTCACCCACATACGCGACCTGCTCTTCGGCGCGCCGTCGACGACCCGCATCGAGCTTTCTCTGGTAAGCCGGGTCCTGCCGCTCGAGAGCGAGCTCGGCGCGCAACGCGGCGATCCTCGCCGCCGGCGCCCAGATCCCGCGTGAGAAGCGTTTGCGGCCCTTCAGCTCGATCACGGTCCAGCTCGGCCCGTCTTCCTTGATGCGCCGGCTGAGCGCCGCGTCGCCCGGCGGCAGCAGGTCCCAACCCTCCGGCACCGTCAGGACGCGAGTATCAAGGCCGATCACGCGGCGCGGCAGCGAGCTGGGACGAACCTCAAGGCTTTCGAAGGACATGGAGCCGGGAGGAAACCGCCTTCGCCACCGGCGTCGATTCATTCCCGAACATCGCGGCCCGCGTCAAACGC
This sequence comes from uncultured Verrucomicrobiota bacterium, assembly GCA_946482165.1. The sequence goes on from CAMLQS010000318.1 coordinate 737, forward strand.
GCGGCGCCAGACGTCCGTCCACCGCCAGTCACTCCTCCGCATCCTCCAGCACCCTGCGCGCCGCTTTCAGCCGCTTGCGTTGCTCCTCGGTAACCTGGGGAAAATCCATCCGCAGTCCGCGCAAGGTGTCAGTGATGACGTGGGAGATAATCAGGCGCGCGTTGTGCTTGTCGTCCGCCGGCACGACATACCAGGGAGCGGACGCGGTGCTCGTGGCCGCGATCGCGTCGGCGTAGGCGCGCTGGAAGTCGTCCCAACGTTTCCGCATGTCCAAATCTCCCATTTCGAATTTCCAGTTCTTGTCCGGCTCGTCGATCCGGGCCAGCAAACGACGGCGCTGCTCCTCCTTCGAGATATGGAGGAAAAACTTCACGATGCGTGTGCCGTTCCGGACGAGGTAATCTTCAAACTGGGCGATGTCCGCGAAGCGCTCCTTCCAGATCGTCTTCGGGTTCACGCATTCCTCCGGCAAGCGCTGCGCCGCCAGAACCTCCGGCAAGACGCGCGCGACGAGCACCTCCTCGTAGTAGGACCGGTTGAAGATTCCGATCCGGCCGCGCTCCGGGAGCCGAAGCGTCGTGCGCCAGAGAAAGTCGTGCTCCAACTCCTCGTCGCTGGGACGCTTGAAGCTGAACACCTGGCACCCTTGCGGATTCACGCCCGACATCACGTGCCGGATCGCGCTGTCTTTTCCCGATCCGTCCATGCCTTGGAAAATCAACAATATGGCGTATCGATTATGGGCATACAGGACCTTCTGCATGTCGCTGATCTCCTCCCGATACTGGGCCAGCAGATCGCGGTAGTTTTCTTTCGAGCCATAGAGGGGATCGACCGCGCTCGGGCGCTTGACGAGTTCCAGCTTTTTTCCCCGAGTCACCCGATAATCACCAAGCCGGCATGCTAGATTCATGCGTCCAAGAAAACCGGATCGCGCCGCAAGGCGACCCGCCGCGGCGCCTAAAATCGCACCGGAGATTTTTCCGAGCCGACAGCTCCCGGGGCGCAGAACCAAGCTCGCCGAGGTCGCTCAAGCCACTTTGCGGGCATACCGCCTCCCCACCCGCGTGCTGATGTAGGTGCTCAAACCGCTCCCGGAGCGCGCGCGCGAAGCCGATCCGCGAGCACGAGGGGAAGAGCGGACGGCGAACGACGGCGGTCCATGTCCCGAGGGCTGCCGTCGCGATCATCCAGCCGCGTTCAGTTTGGAATTTCCGGCTCCACCAGCCAGGCCAGCTGCGCCAGCGATTCCTGCCAGCCAAGGTAACACATCTCCGCGGGAATAACCGCCGGCACGCCAGCCTGCTCCACATGCAGCTCGGTGCCGCAAAGCACCTTTTTCAGCGTCACCTCGACGCTTATCACGCCCGGCAGATTCGGATCGTCGAATTTATCCGTGTATCGGATGCGCTCGTGCGGCGTGAGCTCCAGATACTCGCCCCCAAACGAGTGGCTGCTCCCCGTGCCGAAGTTCGTGAAGGACATGCGGAAGCTTCCGCCGACCCTCGCGTCCAAGTGGTGGACTTTGCAGGTGAAACCATAAGGCGGCAGCCATTTGGCCATGGCGTCGGCCTCGGTGAAGGCGCGATAGAGCTTCTCGGGGGAGGCGCGAAACACGCGGTGCAGACGGATCGTGTGGGTGCTCATGATAAGGTTTGGTTATGACGCGGGTGAATATGCAGGGGGCAAAGTGCCCCGTCCGCAGTCTCCACGAACGAAGGCGCGCGCACCGGACATGTTCTGAACAACTATTTTGGGCGCAAAAAAGCGAGACGCCGAAAAACGTCTCGCCTCGGGGATGCAGCGCCTGCGCCGATTCGGCGCGGAAGCGGAGCGATCAATAACGCTTGGCGCGCTGGTGGAAGGCGCCGGCCTTGCGGTTGGGGCCGAAGTTGCGGCCGCCGCCGGAGCCGCCGCCGGATTCTTCCTTGGGGCGAGCCTCGTTCACGGTGAGCGCTCGGCCGTCGAGCTGAAAGCCGTTCATCTTCTCGGCCGCGGTCTTGCTCTCCTCCTCGTTGGAGAAGGTCACAAAGGCGAAGCCGCGCGGGCGACCGGTCTCGCGGTCGTTGGCGATATAGACGTCGGTCAAGGTGCCGAACTGCTCGAAGGCGGCGCGGAGGGCGTCTTCGGTCGTGTTGAAGGATAGATTTCCGACGTAGAGCTTGGAATTCATGGCTGGTGGTTGTCGTAGCCTCGTCCGCTGTCAGCCTGTTCCCGGGGATCGGGTTTCGGATTCATCACTTGAACCAAAGGCTCGCCTGACAACCCACCAGCCACTGTCACCTAACGTTATTACGATGGCCCGACATTCGCGGCGGCACGCGGAAAAGCAAGGCCGTTACGGCGCCTCCGCCCCCGCCGAGGCATCTTCCCGGGCGCGAACCGCGCTTCGCCCGGGCGCTTCCCCCGATGTATCAGCCCAAAGATTACAGGGGAACCCGTGTCCCGCCGCCCGCCCTCTTTGCGGCTCTCCCCGCGTCCGGATCTTCGCCGCTCCCGAAGAGCCGGGAGGCACTCGACCGGCTGGACCGCTCGGAAGGGAAACGGATGCCCGGGGCGCCACAACCGAGGCAAAATCGCGGCGCTTTTCCCTCTCAACCATCGCCCAGGAGTCCCCCCGCCATGGCCAAATCCAACGACAGGACCGCCCCCTCCCTCGCACCCGGCGCCGACCGAGCCGCCCACGCCCCCCCGAACGAGATTCACGAGCCCGGGCGCGGCAGACAGGCCGCCAGCCCTGCGCAGATTCCCGCCCGCGGGTGGAGCGACATCCTTCGCCGCACCTTTCAGCAGCTCGGCGAAGACAACCTGTCCATCGTCGCCGCCGGCATGGCGTTCTACGCGTTCACCGCGATGGTGCCCGCCCTCGCGGCCGTCGTCGCCATTTATGCTTTGGTCAACGATCCCGCCACGGTGACCGGACACATCGAGTCGATGGCGCACCTGCTTCCCGAGCAAACCAGGCCGATCCTGCACGAACAGCTGAGCCGCCTGACCGCGGACAACGAGAGCGCGGGCTGGGGAGCCGTGATTGGCATCGGCATAGCCATCTTTGGCGCGATGAAGGCCATGAGCGCCCTGATAACCGGCCTGAACATCGCTTATGACGAGGAGGAGAAGCGCGGCGTCGTGAAGCTCTACGCGACCGCCCTCGCGCTCACCCTCGCCTCCGTCGTGGGAGCCATTCTTGCAATCGGTCTGGTGGCCGTGGCGCCCGCTTTGCTTCGCGTCGTCAGCGGAGACGAAACAGCCAAGCTACTCGTCAATATCTTGCGTTGGCCTGTTGTCGCCGCGCTTTTCGCTTTCGCCCTCTCCGTGGCTTACCGCTACGCGGCCAGCCGCGACAAACCCCGCTGGCACTGGGTGAGCTGGGGTGCCTCCGCGGCGACCGTCTTGTGGCTGCTGGGCTCCGCGGCCTTTTCTTTCTACCTGTCTCGATTCGGTGATTACGAGGGCACCTACGGTTCGCTCGGCGCGATCGTGGCGTTCCTCATGTGGCTGTTCCTCACCTCCTACGTCATTCTTCTTGGAGCGGAGCTCGACGCGGAAATGGAGCGCCAGACCGTGCGCGACACCACCGACGAGCCGGAAAAACCGCTGGGCCAACGCGGCGCCCACGCCGCGGACACCGTCGGTCCGGCCCTGGGCAAACGCTCCGCCCATCACGGTTGATCCGCTGGCCTGTCCTCACACGGACGTTTCCACCGCGGCGACCGCCTTTTCAATACCGGAGGACGACGCGACTTCCGGGATTGTCGGAGAAGTTCGTCGCGCAAAACCCGCAAGCACGCGCTCCAACACCGGCCGCAGGTGCATCACCCGCCGGGTGCGAATCACCAAGTCCCACATCGGCTCGAACTTTTTCCAGCCGGCCGCGTAGGCGAAGTGACGGGCGCCCCCCGCCAACGTGGACTTGGTCGAGGCGCCGCGAAAGATGGAGCCCCAGGAATAGAACCGCTCATAGGAACGCCAGTAACCCTCCTCGAGTTCCCCCGCCGACATCCGCTCCGGCCGATGCACGACATGCCGCGTGTCGTAGAGATCCCAATCCGAGTGCAGCAAGCGCCCCGCCGAGGCCATCCGCTTATAAAGCGCGGTGCCGGGATAAGGCGTGAGAACGTGAAAGGTCGCCGTCTCGATGCCGCGCGACACCGCCCAATCGACCGTGCGGTCAAAGACCGAGGCGTCGTCGCCATCCATCCCGTAGACGAAACTGCCGTTGATCATCACGCCCAGCGAATGCAGCCGGCGGATCGCCGCGTCGTAATCCCGGCCGAGATTTTGTGTTTTTCCCTGCTCGCGGAGATTTGCCGCATCGAGCGTTTCAAAGCCGACGAAGAGACTGCGCAGCCCCGCATCGACGGCTTTCTCCAGCAAGCCCGGCGACAGCACGGCCTGCACCGTCCCCGCCGCCTGCCAGAGCCGCCCCATGCCTTTCATGCCATCGAAAAGCGCGGTCGCGAAGCGGCGGTTCCCGAAAAGATGATCGTCCAGAAAGTAAAGATGCCTTCCCGGCAGGCGCTCGATCTCGGCCAGCGCCGCGTCGACCGTCTGCGTGTAGAACGACGCGCCGCCCTCGAAGAAGGCCTCCTTGTAACAGAAATCGCAGGTGTGCGGACAGCCGCGCGACACCACGATCGAGTTCGGCACGAGGTAAAGGTGCCGCTTGATGAGATCGCGCCTTACCTGCGGCATGCCGAGCAGCGTTCGAACCGTTGACACATAGCGGGCACGCGGCGCATGCGCACGGTAGTCGGCCAAAAAACGCGGCCAGATGTCCTCGCCCGGCCCGAGAAAAATCGCGTCGGCATGCGCCGCCGCCTCATCCGGCAGAGAGGTCACATGCAAACCGCCCAGCGCCACGAAAACGCCCTGCGTCCGGTAGTGGTCGGCAATCTCATAGGCGCGCCGCGCCGAGGTGATGTAGACCTGGATAACGACCAGGTCGGGAGGCGCCCTATCATTTAGATCGAGCTTCTCGACGTGTTCATCGACCAACTCGGCCTCGTCGTCCGGCGCAAGATACGCGGCCAAAGTCGCCAGCCCGAGCGGCGGAAAAAGGGAATACTTGATTGGGCGGAAAAACGGCGACGTCGCCTCGGTGAGAGCCGGCAGGATGAATTTAACTTTCATGCACATACCCTCCCCGCTCGGCATGAAGTCCCGATGAAGTCCCGGTGAAATCGCTCGGAAAAACCGCGGCTCGGTCGGTGCTCGTGCGTTCGCTCGTCGAGTCCGCC
>CAMLQS010000319.1 GCA_946482165.1 uncultured Verrucomicrobiota bacterium
CGCCGCACCGGGCGCCCAACAAAAAGCGCGGGTATGACATAACGGCGGGGGACGGGGGAGGGGCGGAAAACTGAGCGGGGCGGAGGAGGGGATCGGGGCGGGGAATCAAGCGAGGGAGGCGCCGCGACGCGGTGAACGGCGACCTCCGCCGAAACCGGAATCGCGGCGTGGGCGCCGGGTTGGGGGACGGATCGGGCGCAGGGTCGGAAGGCCGGTTATTGCGTGGCTTCAACGAGCTGGAATCCGTTTACGAACTGTCTCTTGTAGGAGTTCTGTCCGGTGGAGAATGAGACCGATCCCGTATCGTCGGCGATCGCGTCAAGTCGGGTCCAGGTGGTGCCCATGGGACTGAGCGCTATCTGGTTCGTCTCGGGAGAGAACGTGTAGATGCTGCCGTAGTAGCCGCCCGCGGTCTGGGCCGTGCCGGAGGCGCCGGCGGGGACGTGGCGGGGGTCCAAATCGAAACGGGCGCCCTCGCCCTCGCCGCTGGGGTTGCGGGTCGGGTCGGCGCAGGCGCCGTAGCAGTAGAGCTGGTAGCGGCGACCGGGGACCAGGCCGGAGAGGGAGAACCGGAGCCGGTTGTCGGGGAGGTAAACGCGCCAGACCGCATCCATCAGGCCGGCGGGCGTCGCGTCGCCGCGCCGGTTGTAGGCGGCGGGTTCGAGGCGGGGTTTGTCGGCGGCGAGGGTGGCGATTTCCATGCGGATGCTCAGCTTCACGTCGGTCGCGTTGCCCTGCGGGTCGACCAGCGGGACCCCGTCGCCCGTATCTATGTCATGGATACCGATGCGGCCGGCGTGTTTCGCGTCGCCCTGCGCGGGGTCGGTGACATCCACCCCCGAGGTGCGGCGGATCCGGTTCCATTGCGAGCCCGCGACGGGGGCGGCCGCCGCGTAGTTCCAGCCGTGCCCGGGCGAGGGGATGGAGACGATCGAGGTGAGGTTCGTTTTGCCTGCCAGGCAGACAAATACGTTCTGGGCATGGGAGCTCGCGGAGGCGGCCAGGAACAGGCTGGAGCAAAGCAGGCCGGCGGCGAGGCGATGGATGGCGGGGGATGGGTTCATGGGCGGAGTTTGCAGATGGTGCGGCAATGCGGGGCGGGAGAGGATAGCCCTCCGATTCGTATCGTTGCCCGACGGCCGCAGGGCGGGTCGTGCGACCCGTCCCCGTCCGATGTTCCGCGGCGTTCGGCGAAGGGCGACGGGGCCGGCCGCGCGGGCAAATGAAACGCCCGCCTCGGGGGAGGCGGGCGTGTGAAACCGCGCGGGCGCGCCTCTCGATCAGGAGCGGCGCTTCCGGCGGCAAACGGTGGAGACGAGGATCAGACCGCCCGCGAGCGCGGCGTAGGAGGAGGGCTCGGGAACCGCCGCGAGATCCGCATGGAAGGCGAAATCGCCGGTGCTGTAGGTCACGGCCTCGCCGGCGGTGATCGTGGCCGACACGCTGCCGGAGAACGACTGGCCTCCGGCGTATCCGTTGGCGGATGTGCCGTTGAGCTCGAAATACAGCGGGTTGCTGGTGGTCGTGATCTCGAAGTAGTAGGAGGTGTTGGCGGCGAGGGCGGGCAGGGATTCGCCCGAGAGATCGAACGAGATGTATTTGCCGCTGCCGTTCACGGGGCCGGTGAGCGCGAAGTTGGTGGTGGCGGAGGTGGTGTGGAAGAGCTGCGTCTTGGTGGTCCCGGAGATCGATCCGAAGGCGAACTCGAACTGGGCGCCGTTTGCGACGCTCCAGAAGGTGTTTCCGGTGGCAAACTGCACCTGTTGAACGCTGATCGCCGCGAGGCTGTAGCCGCCGACGTTGGCGCCGGTGGTGAATGTCTGGCCCTTGCTCGTGCGGTTATGGGCCACGTAGGTGAACGCATCGCCGCCGCCGCCGACGAGGTTGGCGTCGTTGATGCCGGTGCCGGGCAGGTAGTATTGGTCGCTGGCGTCCTGGGTCGGTGCGGTGTCGCTGGCGGAGACGACGACGGCCGCCTGGCCCAAGGAGGCGATGGCGCAGAGGATGGCGGTCAGGGATATGGTTTCGGATTTGAGGTTCATAAGCATGGAGGATCGAAGCGGGCGATGCGGCTAAGCGTTAAATTGGCGGCCAGCCTTCCATCGTCCCGGCCACATTTGGTGGGGGCCCGCGGTTTTGGACGACAGCGTGACAGTTCATATCGTTGCCCGATGCGTTTCTCGCGGGCTGTCGTTTGAGCGGAGCGCTCCGCCGATCGGGGCGGATCTCGGCGACGGAGAGCGCGCAGACGCACGAATAGGCGGGGCGCGGCGACGGGCAGGGCGACCGCCATCTGTTCGCGGGAATCGTCAAGGGGCGTCACCGTCCGTGAGTTCGCCTCCGCAGGCGTCAACGGGGTCCGGGCAATCAGATCGGAAGAGGTCTGAACTTAGACGACAAAGGTCTCCGACGCGGCGGTCCAACGGCTAGAGGGCGAAAGTGGCCGTGCCGCCGTCTCCGGGGGGGAAGCGGGGGCGATGGTCAGCGTGGCGCCGGTGCCGCCGGGGATGGGGTATCCGATTACCCGATACAACTGGAGGGGCGGCGACGCGGCGCCGGAGGGGGGCGCCGTGAGGCGGGCCGTCGCGCGGTGGGGGAGTTGATCGGATCGAGCGCGTAGTGGGCGAGGAATACGCCTTCTCCCGGCGCGGTCTGGCCCGCGACGGTGAGGTCGCCTTGGGTGATGCGCAGCGTGGACTTGAGGTGGATCGTGCCGGAAGCGGCGAACACGATCGCGCGCGGCGCGCCGGCCGTGCGGCCGGTCACGCCCTGGCGCGGACGGAGCCCGGGATCACCACATCGTTGACTTGAGGCCGGAAAATCCGCGTAACCCTGTGCGGCGTTCCGAACCGACCCCCGTCCATGCCAAACCCCGTAAACATGCAGGATGTCGCCGATCGCGCCGGTGTGCATCGATCGACCGTATCGTTGGCGCTGCGCCATAATCCAAAGATTTCCAGCGAGATAAGGCAGAAGGTGATGCAGGCGGCGCGGGATCTGGGGTATCGCGCCAATCCGCTTGTCGCGGCGCTGATGCGCTCCCGGCGCAGCCGGCATCCGTCCAAGCATGTGGTGATCGCCTACGTCACTTGTTATTCGACGCGATATGGCTGGCGGCCGCCTCACCATGACCGCCCCGATTATTTTCCGGCCGCGGCGGCGAGGGCGTCGGAGCTGGGTTACAAGCTGGAGCATTTCTGGCTCGCGGAGCCGGGCATGACCCCTGCGAGATTCGCTCAGATTCTGATCAGTCGCGGGATCAGCGGGATGTTGATCGGTCGATTGCCTCCGGGGTTGAGCGAGATACATCTGCCCTGGGAACATTTTTCCGCGGTCGCGGTGGGATTGACCTTGCTCCGGCCGGAGCTGCATCGCGTCGCCGAGGACGCTTTCGCTTCCGGGTCCGAGGCCATCAACCAGTGTCTTGCCCGGGGATGGAGGAGAATAGGATTTGTGGTCACGGAGCCGAACGACAGCCCCAACATGGCCAAGCGGTGGCAAGGGGCCTACCTGCAGGAGCAATTGCACATGGCCGAAAGCAATCGGCTCCCCATCTTGGAATACGCGCCTCAGGCCGATTTTCGCAGCCAGTTTTTCGCGTGGTTTGATCGCTATCGGCCGGACGCGATTTTAACCACGTTCGCGACGCCGATTCTCGACGCCTTCGCGTCGCGGGGGCAAACGGGCGGCAGCACCGCGACCATCGTGCTCTTGGTGAATGACAAACCGGAACAAGGCTATGCGGGCATATATTTGAACCCCGGTATCGTGGGGGCCTTGGCCGTCGATATGGTCGTGGGCATGATGCATCGAGGGGAAACCGGGTTGCCTGCGGAACCCCACCATGTGCTGGTGCCCGGCAAGTGGGTTCAGGGCGAAAGGGCCGCTCCGAAACTGGACGTCTGGCCGTCGCAGATCCCCGCCGTGGTATAGGCGGGAATCGCGACGCATGGCGGCGGAGGTGGGAACGCGCCGTCGCCGGATCGGGGTGACGTGAACGCCGATCCCCGTCCCGCTTTCACCCGCAGGGCGAGTGTTGGGCGAGACGGGGCCGGGGCGGCTTCAGGTGGGCGCGCGACGGGCTACATCTTGCCCGCGCCGGCGCCGGCGAGGACGGCGGCCTTCACCTCGGAGGCGGGTTGCGGCGATGAGCCGTAGTAGCTGGCGGGGTTGAAGACGGCGCCGCCGACTTCGCGCCGGCTGGTCAGCGACACTCCGGTGTAGACGTTTTCCGAGACGATGGTCTGGAGCGCGCCCGCGTATTGGGGGGTGTTGAGGTTGTAGTTATAGTAGTGCGGGTGCTGGCTGTTCTCGAAGTAGCAGCGTTCCAGGCGCGTCTGCGCGCCGTCTTCGGACGCGACGCAATAGAAGCCGATGTCGCGGTAGTAGTTGTTGAATACATGCAGCAGGCTGCCCGCGCCGCCGACGTGCGGGTTGCGCCCGCTGCCGCGGTCGAAGTAGTTGTGGTGGAGGGTCACCATCAACGCCGAGGTCGAGCCGAAGCCCGCGACGTAGTGGTGCTTGTGCGGGCTGCACACTTCGAGATCGTAGCCGTCGAAATGGCACCACGAGACCGTGATGTAGCGCGGGCTGGCGCCGACGATGTCGATGTAGCCGTCGCTGATGCGGCGGAAGGTGCAGTGGTCGATCCAGACGTGGTGCGAATTGTTGACGGTGATGCCGTCGCCCGCCTCGACGATGCCGGTGTTGACGTCGGAGATGGTGAGGTTGCGGACGATGACGTTGGCCTTGTTCGCGATGATCAGGCTTTTCCCGACCAGGTTCGCGCCTGAGCCGAGGCCGATGATCGTCTTGTTGGAGCCGACGGACACGCCGCCGTTTTCCGTGACGACGTTGTTGATCGGTCCGCAGTAGTAGACGCCGGCGTAGCGGCCGACGGTCATGGTCCCGGTGTTGTAGGTGCCGTCGGTGAGGTCGATCGTGGCGCCCTGCGGGATCTGGATGATGCGGGGCGTGTCGTCGGCGGCGTATTGGATCAACTGGGCGCGGGTGGTCACGGTGACGACCGCCCCGCCGGCTCCGCCGGTGGTGCCGTTGTTGCCAAGGGCGTTGACCGAGGCGAAGCCGATCGGGCCGGAATTCGCCGTGAGATCGGCATGGAAGGCGAAATCGCCGGTGCTGTAGCTCACCGCCTCGGAGCCGATGGCGGCCGTGAAGCCGCCGGAAAAGGACTGGCCTCCGGCGTATCCGTTGGCGGATGTGCCGTTGAGCTCGAAGAACAGCGGGTTGCTGGTGGTCGTGATCTCGAAGTAGTAGGTGGTGTTGGGATTCAGCGCGGGCAGGTTTTCGGCCGAGAGATTGAACGAGACGAATTTGCCGGTGCCTCCGGAGGCGCCCCCGGTGAGCGTGGCGTTGGCGGTGGCGGAGGGGGTGTAGAAGAGTTGCGTCTTGGTGCTCCCGGAGATCGACCCGAAGGCGAGCTTGAACTGGGTGCCGTTGGCGACGTTCCAGTAGGTGTTGCCGGAGCCGAACTGCACGTGCTGGACCGTGATCGACTTCAGTTTGTAGCCAAAGGCGTTGGAGCCCGTGGTGAAGGTCTGTCCCTTGCTCGTGCGGTTATGGGCGACGTAGGTGAACTGGTCGGCGCCGCCGCCGACGAGGCTGGTGTCGTTGATGCCGACGCCGGGCAGGTAGTATTGGTCGCTGGCGTCCGTCGTCGGAGCGGCGGCGCCGACGGAAACGGTGACGGCGGCGTGGCTGAATGCGGCGAAGCCGCAGAGGATTCCGATCAGGGGTATGATTTTAGGATTTAGGGTCATGGGCGTATGCGGGGGATCGGGCGACGGGGCAGGCGCGAGAGGGGGCCGCGCAGGTCGCCGCCCTGTGGGCTCGCATCTGGTGGAAGCTCCCCTGGTTCGGGACGACGGTTTGGCCGTTCGTATCGTTGCCGAACGCCGACGGCGGGCAGTTCGCGGGTGGGCG
>CAMLQS010000320.1 GCA_946482165.1 uncultured Verrucomicrobiota bacterium
CGCCTCCGCCGGACCAAGTTATTTACAAGACACGGCCTAATCGACGAGGAGGATCTTCTGCACCGAGACGTAGTCGCCCTTGCTGCCGTAGGTGGCGGTTTTCGCCTGCCAGTGGAAACGTTCGCCGAGGACCGTGACGGTGAGCGTGTAATCGCCGCGCGAGAGCTTCGGACTGAGGAACTTCATCGAGGCTTCGTCGTAGAGGCAGTAGGTCTCGATGATCGTGGTGAGGACGACCTCGCCCTTGGCATCTTTGATCTGAACCTGGCCGAAGCCACCGTCGGAGCGGGCGACTCCGAAGAGCCCGATCTGGGTGCCAGTAAAGGGAATCGTGAGCGTGCCTCCCTTTGCGTCGGAGCGGAGATCGGAGCGGGCGTCGGCGTCGGAGCAGGGCTTCCAATCTTCGGTGTGGCTGATTCCGTCGAGAGCGCGAATGTCGAGCAAGCGGCCTTCGAGCGTGGCGGGAGACCAGCGGCCGGTGTCGGTATCGACCGTCCAGCTTGGGTAATACTCGGGCAAGGACATGCGGCCGTCGGCGTCGAAGTGGATCGGTTGCCAGACATAGGTCGCGGCGGAGTTCTGGCGCGGGTGGGCCCAGCGGTCGCCCATGAACATCCAGGTGGTCGTCTCGGAGCCGACGATCGGCAGGACGAACGTCGTCTGGGAATTCCAGGTGAGCGTGCGCTCGGGGGCGAAGTTTCCGCGCGCTTCCCACGGTCCGGAGAGAGACTTTGCGGTGAGGTAGGTGTTGTCGTTGCGTTCCCACGCGGTGAGGCCGGAGCCGAGCCAATAGTAGCGGCCTTCGCGCTTGAAGATCGCGGGGGACTCGAAGCCGCGCGCGATGCTTTTGACGACATGTTCGATGGCGGTTTTGTAGTCGTCGCTCAGGCGATAGAGGCTGCCGGAGTGGATGATGAGATAGCCGGAGCCGTCGTCGTCCTGGAAGACGCCCATGTCCCATTTCTTGATGACGCCGCCGTTGGACAAGAGCGGACCTTGGAAGGCGTAGGGGCCGGCTACGTTCGCGGAGGTGGCGTAGCCGACGGCGGGGTCTTTGTAGTTCGCGTCGTCGGTGTGCATGAACATGACGAACTCGCCGGTCTTCGGGCACTTCATCACCTTCGGACGCTCGCCCACGCGGGTTGGGCCGAGGCGCCCGTTTTTTTGCCGGGGCAGGGCGATGGTTTCGAAGGTCCAGTTGATGAGGTCGGAAGAGGAGTAACAGCTGAAGCCCGCGAATTCGTTGCCGTGGTCGCGCTTGAATTCGCCGAAGAGGTAGTAGCGATCGCCTTCCTTGAGGATGCCCGCGCCGCGGGCGCTGACGACGTTTCCATTCTGATCGTGCCAGGCGACGCCGGAATGGATGGCGTCGAGAGGCGCGATGCGGGGCGCGCCGAGGGCCCACGCGGAAGCGAGGAACAGAAAAGCGAGGGTCGAGAGGAGGCCTAGGCGCATGACGAGGGAGAGCTTGTGAGAGGGCGAGCAGGAGGGGCGAGTCAGCGTTTCAGGGGCGGCGTCATCCGCGGAGGCCGGATGGAGCCGCGGGCGGAGGGATCGGCGTGGAAAGCGGGCAGAATGGGGTTTTGCGCAGAAAGAGAAAGAGGTGCGGTCAGCGCCAGCGACGCGGCGAGTCGGCGGGTGTTCATTGTCGGGGCGCAGGGATAGATGTCGCGCGGCCGCGCAGCCACAACGGCCGGTATTTCGTATCGTGCGAATCGGCGGGGCTCGACGCGCTTCGTTTGGCGCGCACAGGCTCGAACATGCCCCGAAAGCCCAACCTGCGCGATTTGGCGAAACAGCTCGCGGTGTCCCCGACGACGGTCTCGGAGGCCTTGCGCGGGCTGCCCCGAGTGAACGCGGCCACGCGGGAGCGGGTGCGGCGGGCGGCGGCGGAGATGGGCTATGCGCCCAACCGGCTGGTCGGCGCGGTGATGTCGGAGTTGCGACGGGCGCGGGCCGATTCGTTCCGCGGGACGCTGGCCGCGCTGGACTTCGACGCGGCGGCGCGGCGCTCGGAGGGGGCCAACTCCTTTCACGCGGAACTCGTCGCCGGGGCGAGGAGGGGGGCGGAGGCGCTGGGTTTCAAGATGGACCGGCTCGGGGCGGAGGCGGGGAGCATGCCGCGCGAGCGGCTGCGGAAGATCGTCAAGGCGCGCGGAGTGCGCGGCGTGTTGGTGCTGCCGATGATGGAGCCGGATTTTGCCGGGCTGGATTTCGAGGGGGCGGCGGTGATCTACGCGGACCTCGCCTCGGGTCGGGGCGCTCCGCACTCGATTTGCGCGGATCATTACGGCGCGATGATGCTGGCGATGGAGAAGGTGCGCGAGCTGGGCTACCGCCGCCCGGGCGTGGTGCTCCAGGACGTGCATGACCGGCGGCTTTTGCATCGATGGGAGGCGGGACACGCGATGTTTCGCGCGCACCAGGGGACGGAACGGGGAATGCGTTGTCCGCCGGCTTGCGTGCTGCGCTACCTGCGCGGGGATGGCTTCGACGCGCGACGATTTCTGGAGTGGTTCGCGAAGTGCGGGTGCGACGTGATCATCTCGCATCATCCGCGGGTGAAGACACTGATGGAGGAGGCCGGGGCGCGAGTGCCGGAGACGCACGGTTTTTGCGCGCTCAACGTGATCAACTGCGCGTATCCCTGCGCGGGCCTGGACCTGCGTCCGGGGCTGTTGGGCGAGCGCGCGGCGGAGCTTCTGGTCGGGCAGGTGCTGCGCAACGAGGCGGGCCTGCCGGAGCGTCCGCTCACGACGACGATGCCGGTGGACTGGGTGGACGGGCCTACGCTGCGCGCGAAGGCGTGAAGTCTTCGGAGGCCGGCGTTGCAACGCGCGGGGCCTGGAGGCGATTCGGCGGGCGGGCCGAGGCGTGGCGTATGTGAAAAATGGATACTTGGCGCGCCGGAGGGACTATTTGGCGGCGTTCTCCGTCAAGACGGCTTGCGCGGCGTTTTCGATCAAGGCGGCGGATTCTTTCGGGGAAAAGTGGTCGTGGGTCTCGAGCCAGGCGCGGGCGGCCGGGGCGTCGGATTTGAGCCAGCGGAAGAGATGCGACCTCAGGGCGGTCTTTCGGAGCGTGTCGTCCCGGATATGGACAAGGTAATCCGCTTTGGCGGCGGGGAGCGCTTCCGCCGCGGCTTCGGAGGCGAGGGCGCCGACGGCGGCGGCTCGGTAGCTCGGATCGGTGAGCGTCTCCGCCCAGCGGAGGGCGGCGAGAGGGTCCTGGCGCGACCAGGCGGCGGTGGCGGCGGTGAGCGCGGAGTGGGTGCGCGCGAGGTGTTCGGGCATGCCGTTGAGGCTGGTGTATCGCGGACCGAAGTCGTGCTGGAGCATGGTCAGAAGCGACATCTTGTCCTCAAGTTCCTTTGGGACGGGCGTGACGAATGTGCCCAACCAGCGCGCGGCGGCGGCGGGATCGGTTTTGGCCCAGGCGGTGGCGATGCGCGGCATGGAGTCGGCGCGGCTCTGCGCGTCGGGAAGCGCCTGCCAGCGAGCGGCGGCGCCGACGGGGTCGGAGGCGGCGAGGGCGCCGAGAAACACGGACTCGACCTTGGCGCTGGCGCCGGCGAGCGAGGGGTGGTCGCCCTGGGCTTGCAGCCACGCGAGCGCGGCGTCGGGAGCGGATTCGGCCCAGGCGGCGAGGCGGGGCGCGAGGAGATCGTCAAGGCCCTGGCTGGGCGGCAGGCGCAGCGCGGAGGAGAAGTAGCGCGCGGCTCGCTCGGGGTCCGCGAGGTTGGGCTGGATTTGGGCGAGGAGGTCGATTTTCTGGCCTGCGTCCGGCATGGTGTCGAGCCACTCGAAGGCGGCGGCGGGTTCGCGAAAGGCCCAGAACTTGACGATATCACCAAGGAGAGCGCTCGGCGCGGAAAGCTCGGTGGAGCGGGTGAGCGAATCTAGCGCGGAGCGCGGGTCGGGCAGCATCCGGATGGCGGAGGTCATTTGAGAGACCGCGTCGCGCGAGGGAAATTGGTCGAAGGACGTGAGCCAGGCGTAGGCGGCCGCGGCGTCGACGGCGGCCCAGGCGGTGAGACCTTGCTGAAGCTCCACGCGGTGTTTGTTGGAGTCGCTGCCGACGAGGGGGGCTCCGAGCGCGCGCATCGCGTCGGCGGGCGCTTTTTTGCACCAAGCGCGGAGTAGGTCCCGCCGGGCGGCGTCGAAGAACTCGGGGCCGCGTTCGTCGGCGAGGGCGACGGCGCGATGCGGGTCGGTCTCGGCGAGGCGGGCGAGGGCGTTTCGCAGGCAGCGTTGGCGAGAATCAGGATCGGGAAGCGTGTCGGCCCAGGCGTAGGCGGCGGCGAAATCGAGGCCGGCCCACGCGGAGGCGGACTGGAGGCAAAAGCGTGCGCGCTCGGTCGCGTCGTAGGTGCCACCGAGGGGGAACGCAGACGCCCAGCGGCCGGCGTCGGCGGGGGCGCGCCCGAGCCATGCCTCGAAGGCGATGGGGCGAAGGAGGCGCGGATCGTCGCCAGGGGCGCCGGCGAGGGCGGAGAGGAGGCGAGGGAAAAGCCCGGCCGGGAGATTTTTTAGCAGGGCCCGGAGGGACTCGGAGCGCTTGAAAAATTCGGCGGGCGGGGCGGGGGTGAGCGCGGAGGCGAGCCAGGCTTCGAGAGCGGCGGAGGCTTTGTCCGGGACGGGGAGCGCGGGGGGATGGCTCGCGGCGAGATCGGCCGGAGACGAAGCGGAGGAGGAGGCGGCGGTCCGGGGCGATGCGGCCGGGCGTTGGTAGAGCAACACGCCGACGGAGAACACGGTGGCCGCGCCGACGAGGCCGACGGCGATTTTGGCGGTGCCCGCGAGCCCGCCGAGGCCGGTGGCGGCGCCGACGAATGCGGCGGAGGTGGCGGACGCGGCGGCGAGGGATGTGACGGTGACGTGGGTCGCGAGGCAGGCGGGCACGCCGGCGAGGGCGGGTTGGGCGAGGGCGAGGCCGAGGGCGGAGGCGGTGGAGACGAGACCGCGGCGGGCGAGGGTGGAGCGCAGTTTCTCCAAGGCGCGATTCACGCGCAGGCGCGCGGCGTCCTCGTTCAGGGAAAGAGCGGCGCCGAGTTCGGAGTAGGAGCGGTTCTCGAAAAAGCGCAGCAGCACGGCGGCGCGGTCGCGCTCGCCGAGGCTTTGCAATGCGTCGTCGATCAGCGGGCGGAGGCGTTGCCAGTCGGCGGCGGGGTCGGGCGCGAGATCGGTGTAGTTCATCGAGTAGGCCTCCTGCTCGCGGGTGCGACGGCGCAGCTCGGCGCGGCGCAGGTTGTTGGCGGCGTAGCGCGTGCTGGTGTGGAGCCAGGAGACGAGCAAGGGGCGGCGGGAGAGCGCGGCGGCCTTGCGCGCGAGATCGGTGAAGACGAGCTGGGCGACCTCCTCGGCGCGGTGGTCGTCGCCGTTGGTCTGACGAAGCGCCGCGTGGTAGACCAAGCCGAGGTGGCGGCGCACGAGTTCGGCAAAGGCGTCTTGCGAGCCTTCGACGGCGTAGCTTCGGAGAAGGGTGGCGTCATCTTTCATGAGGTTTCCTCCATTACATCCGCCGCGGACGAAACCGAACAGAGGCGCGGAGAATTTATTATTTATGACCCGTGATGCCGGTGACGGAAAACTTCGACCGCCGCGCCTGCCGATTCGGGCGGAGGATCGGAGACGAACGGCGAATACGTCGAGACCGCGTCGTGAATCGTGTGGAGCAGGCCTACGAAGATCAGCGAGCCGGCGACATCGTGGCGCAGGCCGAGCACGCAGCCGGTGAAAACATCGAGACGATGCCGGCCGGGGCGAAGGGCCGCACGCCCGGTGGTGGCTGGTGGCGGGGAAGTCGCTGCGCGCCAGGCGGGACTGCGGGGGGAGGCGGAACGCACGCTTATCGGGTTGGCGCGGCGAGGGCGGCGGCTTCGGCGGAGGAGAGCGAGGTCTGGGATTT
>CAMLQS010000321.1 GCA_946482165.1 uncultured Verrucomicrobiota bacterium
GGGGGGGGGGGGGGGGGGGGGGGGGGTGGGGGGGGGGGGGGGGGGGGGGGGGGGCGTCGGGGGGGGATGGGGCGAGCCGACACGTCGGCTCGTCGATGGCGGCGACATGTCGCCGCACTCCATATCAGAAGAGGTGGGCGAGTTTGTGACGGGCGAGGACGTCCCGGACCTTGACGGGTTGACCGGAGGAGGCGGCTTCGTCCATCGCCTGCATCAGGGCCACGGTAACGATGCCCTCTTCCGCGTCGGGGCGGGGGGCTTCGCCCTTGGCGAGGCAACGCGCGAAATAGTCGAGGTAGTTTTGGTATTCGCCCGCGTGGTGCGAGTGGCCGCCGAAGCGGAAGAAGTGGGCGTCCTGATCCTCGAAGGTCTCCACCATGGACTGCTTGTCGGTCTTCCAGGCGTAGCGGAGGTCGTAGTAATCGCCTTGGCTGGCGCCCTTGGTGCCGCGCAGCACGCAGCTCATGTTGCTGTCGCGCGCGGTGGGGACAACCGGGCCGGAGTAGGCGCCGCTTACGCGCGCCACGCGTCCGTCGGCGTCTCGCATGACAAATTGAAACGTGTCGGCATGCACGAGGCCGTGCTTTTTTCCATTGGGGCTGAGGAGGGCGTAACCGGAAACCTCGGTGATTCGCGGCAGATACCAGCGCACGAAGTCGACGGGGTGGCTGAGGCCGCCGTAGAGCCACTTGAACTCGGCTTTGCGCGCCCAGGGCTTGGCGAGGAACCAGCGGTGGTCGGCGTTGTAGCAGGCCTCGACGCAGATGAGGTCGCCGAGGATGCCCTTGTTGTAGTGTTCGCGTTGCCGGGCGAAGGGGGCGAAGTGGCGGGAGCTCTGACCGACCATCACGTGGCGGCCGCTTTTCTTCACGGCCGCGAGCACCTCGCGAGCGGAGGCGAGGCTGTCGATGAAGGGCTTGGTGCAGACGACATGTTTGCCGGCGGAGAGAGCGCGGATGACGTGCTCGGCGTGCAGATGGTCGGGGGTGTAGATGCCGACCACGTCGACGCGCGGATCGGCGAGCAGATCATCGTAACGTGTGGTGAAAGCTTTGGCTGGAAGCTGGAATTCGGCGAGCCGTTCGCCGCCGAGCTTCTCGTTTGTGTCGCAGAGCGAGACGACGTCCCATCGGGGACTGGAGAGACCGGCGGAGATGATGCTGCGGCCCTCGCCGAGACCGAGGACGCCGAGGCCGAGTTTTTTCATGGGGAGGCGCGGGCGGGGTGCGTGTGTTATCGAGTGGACGAGTAAAAAAGAGGAAGCCGGTCGACGAGGTGCCGACCGGCCTGATCCTTACGTTTGAATGAGTCCAAAAAGGGCCTTGTAGGCTGTAGCAGGTGTGGTCGCACAGGACTTCAGATCGCGACCAGAACGTGGGCCGCCCCGTTTATTTCAGCGAGAAGTAGCGATCCAGCAGCTCCTTTGACTGTGCGTAGTCGGTGTCCGCCCGGCTGAGCGCTCCTATGTGGCCATCAAGAAAGAGGCCATGCGCGAGGCCGCCATGACGAACGTAACCTTCGGACGTCTGCATTTTTCGGATCGAGTTGCCATCGCTGACGGCTGATTGAATTCCCGCCAACGTTTCCGGCCTGACCACGCTTTGGTTGCTCACCTCGACCATCAGGAGCAATTTCGCCGGCGCTGCGGCTTCCGACGTTTTGTAGAAATAGGCGGTGCTGCCGTTTGGGAGGCCGAATACGTTGGCAGGCCTCAGAGGAACCCCAACGGGCACTACAAAAGCGTAATGTTTTACGCTGGCTAGTGAGTTGTCGCCGTTAATGCCCGTAGGGCAGACGCTCATGCCGTCGATGATAGACCGATTAGAAACGCGTCCGTCCTGGGCGGTTACGTTCATGCCTTTACCGCTGTTGAGGAACGGGGCGTAAGTGAAAGGGTCGGCTTTGAAGAATAACGCAATGTTCGACTTGTAGTCATTCGCGCAAAGGTTTGTGGCCGATCCCCATTGACGGAGGAGCCCAATGCACTGCGCCTTTTTTGCCGTGTTTCGCACCTTGCCGACCGTCGGGATAAGGATCGCCGCGAGAATACCGATGATGGCGATGACCGTGAGGAGTTCGATGAGCGTGAAGCCGGAACGTTTCCAGGTTCGCGCGCTGGGGATGTGGCAACGCATAGCGGGGCGGGACCGAAGTCCAAGAGGGGTGGGTATTGAGGGGGAGACCGGCAGAAGCAGCCAGGAGGCGGGGAAGGCTGCGTTGGGAACTGATAGCACCCATAAATTCGACGGCCGAATGGTCAACGGCGTTGGCTGGTCGCGCCGACCCGAACAGCGGCTCTTCAGAGGGAGACCCCTTAGGATCCCGAATAAAGTTCTGGAAAATATGTAGGGGTGGCCGAGCTGCGTCCGAATGGCGCCCTCCGGGTGTCCGACGGGCCCGCGACCGCGCGTTCGCCACTTTGAAACCGTGTATCAACAGAATGTTACACGTCTTCCGGGCGACGCGGGTTTCCGTCGGTCGGCGCGAATGGGTATGGAATCGAAGACTTCGCGGAAACTAGCGCGGCGCGGGTGCCGGCGCCTCGGGCGAGGCGGGTCGAGAGAGCTCGAGCGGCCAGTCGTCGCTGCGGAAGGGGACGACGGGCAGGCCTGCGGCGTTGATGAGGCTGGGAGAGGCCGTCTCGTGCCAGCCGAGGCGCACCGCGACCGGTCGCGGCACCTCCGGGCTGCTAACGAGCACCGACCCCGCCTCGATGCGGGCGGTCGCGGAATGAAAGACGCGATCTTCGCCGGCGACGGAAAACTCGGAGGGCGCGGATCCGTCGCGGGTGCGAAGGCCTCCGGCGTATTCAAACTCCAACTTCAAGGCGCCGCCGGCCTCGGTCGCGCGCATCGAGGCGAAGGTCGGGCCGCGCGCGGGTATGTCCTCGCGGCCGTAGGTCTCGGCGAGCGCGAGCCGGGCGAGGCGCAGGCCCACGTCGCGCTTGTTGGTCGGATGGATGTCGTGCGTGTCGGCGACGAGATCGGTGGTGACCACGTAGCCGGTGTGCGGAGCGGACAAAGCCCGCGCCTGCTCGGCGCGAAACGCGGGAAGCGCCTCGGCGGCGACGGGGAATTTCTCCCATTTCGAGTAGTCCATCGGCGCGAGGAGCACGCCGTAGAACGGGGCGTCGGGGCGCTCCCAGGCGCGGCGCCACGTCTCGATCAGGGCGGTCTGTTTCTCGGAGTAGAGCGCGATGTCGCCGTTCATCAGGTTGGTCTCGCCCTGATACCAGAGGAAACCGCGCAGCGAGAACGGCGCGTGGGGGGCGACCATGTCGCGGTAGAGCTCCGCGGCCTGCACGCCTTTGACCCAGGCTTGGAGCGGGCGTGTTTCAAGTCCTTGCAGCGGCGGCGCGGCAAAGGCTTCGGGCGGCATCCAGGCCTCGATGAAGGTGCCGCCGAAGCTCGCGTGCACGAGCCCGACCGGGACGTCGAGCGTCTGGTGAATCTGCCAGCCGAAGGTGTAGGCGACGGCGGAGAAATCCGAGAGCCGCAGCGCCTCGGGCGAGCAGGGAAGCCAGGCGAAGCGTCCGGGCGCGTCCTGCTTCTGGTCGGTGCGCGGGACCTGGTAGAGTCGCAGCTTCGGATAACGGGCGGCGGCGATCTCCAGTTCGTGGTCGACGACCGGGCGCTGGCCTTTGCGCGGGCCGAAGGGCTTTTCCATGTTGGACTGGCCGGAACAGAACCAGATCTCGCCGACGAGGACATCCGCGAAACTCAGGGTGTTCGCGCCGCGCACCGAGAGCTCGCGCGGCTCGGCGCCGGCCGTGAGCGGGGCGAGAGTCGCGCGCCAGCGGCCGTCGGCGCCCGCCTTCGTGGTTTGCGACTGGCCGGCGAAGGAGACCGTCACTGTTTCACCCGGCTCGGCCTCGCCCCAGACCGGGACAGGCAGCTCGCGCTGAAGGACCATGTGGTCGCCAAAGATCTTCGCGCAGCGGACCTCGGCGGCGAGCCGCGGGCATGCGAGAGCGAAGAAAATCAGGAGGGCGGTGACGCGGGAAGGCGCGGGATTCATGACCTGGGCGGGGCAAAGAAAGGAAGGGCGACGATACGGGTTCCCGCCGGTTGGCGCCATTGCAAACACTTCGGGAAACCGACGGTTTTTCCGCCGGATTATGCGGTATCCTAGGGATGGATACCCGCGGACAAAAGTGGTTGGCATTGCTCGCGTGTTTCGGGAAGTTGCGTCCCGTCATCCGGAGCACCCCGCCTCGCCCGCCCCGGACGTCCCGTTTCCCCACTTCCCTTCGTCGCCCATGCGCCTGATTTCCCTTGTCGTGCTGTTTCTCTTCGCGCTCTCCGTCCGCGCGGCCGCCACCGAGTCGCTCTATTTGTCGGGACGCGGTTCGGACGACGCGTTCGAGTGGGACTTCTATTGCACGGGCGGGCGAAACAGCGGCTTTTGGACGAAGATCCGGGTGCCCTCCTGCTGGGAACAGGAGGGCTTCGGAGCCTACGAGTATGGCGTCGAGTCGCGCGGCACCGAACGCATGCCCGTGCGCCCTCCGCCTCCCGAGGAGCGCGGTCTCTACCGTCGCGAGTTCGGCGTGCCCGAGACGTGGCGCGGGCGCGTGGTGCGGCTCGTTTTCGAGGGCGTGATGACCGACACGGAGGCGAAGGTGAACGGCGTCGTCGTCGGGGCCGTCCACCAAGGCGGGTTCTATCGGTTTTCCTACGACATCACGGACAAGATCCGTTTCGACGCGCCCAACCTGCTCGAAGTCGCCGTGAGCAAGCGCTCGACGAACGACAGCGTGAACCGGGCGGAGCGCTACGCCGACTACTGGAATTTTGGCGGCATCTTCCGGCCGGTGCGGCTCGAGGCGGTTCCGGCGCGACGCATCGAACGCGTCGCGGTCGACGCGCGGGCGGACGGCGCCTTTGCGGCGGAGGTGTTTCTCGGCGGCGAGGTTCCGGCGGGCGCGGAGCTCGCGCTCCAGTTGCGCGACGCCGAGGGACGCGCGCTGGGGGAGCCGACGACGCGGCCGGTGCCGGCCGGTGCGGAGCGAGTCGAGGTCCGTGCGCGCGTGAGCTCGCCCGCGCCTTGGAGCGCGGAGACGCCGCACCTTTACCGCGCCGAGTTCACCCTGCGTGCCGGCCCGGGCGCGGAACACGTGTTTGCGCAGCGCTTCGGATTCCGCACGGTGGAGGTTCGGCTGGGCGAAGGCGTTTTTCTCAATGGTCGGCGCGTGGTCTTCAAGGGCGTCAACCGGCACAGCTTTTGGGCCGACACCGGGCGCACGCTCTCGCTTGAGCGGCATCGCGAGGACATCCGCCTGATGAAGGAGGCGAACATGAACGCCGTGCGGATGTCGCACTATCCGCCCGACGCGGAGTTTCTCGACCTCTGCGACGAGGCGGGGCTCTACGTGATCAACGAGCTCGCCGGCTGGCAGCAGCCCTACGACACGCCGACGGGACGGCGGCTAATCGGGCAGATGGTGGCGCGCGATGTGAACCACCCGAGCGTGGTGTTTTGGGCAAACGGCAACGAGGGCGGGGAAAACCCCGAGAACGACGACGAGTTCGCCAAGCACGATCCCCAGCGACGCCCGGTGCTGCATCCTTGGGCGCTTTCGTTTCGCAGCCTCAACACCTACCACTATCGCGAATACGCCGACACGACGAAGTATGCCGACGGAGTCGATACGTTCATGCCGACCGAGTTTTTGCACGGTCTCTTTGACGGCGGCCACGGCGCGGGCCTTGACGACTACTGGAAGTTGCTGGGCGAAAAGCCCAACGCGGCCGGCGGCTTTCTCTGGGCCTGGATGGACGAGGCGATCGCGCGAACCGACCAAGGGGGCCGGCTCGACGCCAACCGCGACCTTGGCCCCGACGGGATGCTCGGGCCTCGTCACGAGAAGGAGGGCAGCTTTTTCACGGTGCGCGAGATCTGG
>CAMLQS010000322.1 GCA_946482165.1 uncultured Verrucomicrobiota bacterium
CCGCCGGCCGCGCCTGGAACTGGGACGTCCAATACGACCCCGCCGGCCGCCCCGTCGTCGCTTTCCAAGTCCAGAGCGACAACCTCGGCTGGAGCAACGACCGCATCTACTACTACTACGCCCGCTGGACCGGCTCCGCCTGGCAGAAACGCTTCATCGCCCACGCCGGCCGCCCGCTCTACGCCGCCGAGGACGACTACGGCGGCGGCATGGCCATCGATCCGCAGGACCCGCGCGTCGTCTACATCTCCTCCAACGCCGCCGATCCCTTTAAACTTTCGGACATCGTCGACGTCCCGCTCCGTCCGCAGAACCGCTACGAGCTCTGGCGCGGCTTCACCGCCGACGACGGGCTCACCTTCACCTGGACCCAGCTCACCCTCGACTCCGCGGCGGACAACCTCCGTCCCATCGTCCCCGAAAACCACGGCCGCTCCGAATGCGTCCTCTGGTTCTACGGCGACTACCGCAGCTACACCAACTATGCCGCGCAGGTCGTCGGCCGCGTCGGCGAGCCCAACCCCGCATACGCCCCGCCCCGCCCGGCCCCCGCGAACCCGGCTCCCGCAGCATCGAATCCCGTTCCCGCGGGCCAAGAGACCTCCTCGGCCAAACGTCCGCTGCTTCGCAACCCCGTTCGCCGCTAAAACCGTCCGGTCCGCCGCCAAATCCATGAGATCCGCCGTCTCCGCCCTCCGCCTGCTCATCATGCTTCCGCTCTTCGCCGCCGCGGCGGCGGAGGCGGCCGATCTCCCCCCGGGGGTGTTCGTCGACATCGACGCCACCAACACCGTGGCCGCCGCCGGCACCCCCGCTCCCTTCTACACCGACAGCAACACCGACGCCGGCTTCACCTCGGGGCCGCTCTGGCGTCGTCGCACCGGATTCGGCTTCGCCGCCGGCGGCGCTCGCGAAATCTACGAAAAGGATGCCAACGGCGGCGTCGGCGACGCCGCCATCCTGCGCACCACCGTGACCGGCCTCACCCCCGGACAAACCTACGGCGTCTACGTCGCCTTCATATCGGTTGCCTCGGAATCCTGGCGCGTCAAAGCCGGCCTCGCCTCGGACACCCTCGGCCTCTTCACGCCCACCAGCCCCACCGGCCGCGTCACCTCCTACGGACTCAGTCCCGAGGCGAACTCGAACCGCACCCAATACCTCGGATTCGTCTCCAATGCGGTCGCCGACGCCTCCGGCAACCTCACTGTCTACGCCGACGACGGCGACGGCACCCTCACCAACTGGAGCAACCGCAGCTGGCTCGAGGGCTTCCTCGTCGGCGATCCCGTCCTCCCGCTCCCGCCCCCCGGCAACGCCACCGTCATCGCCCCCGACGGCGCCTGGACCTGGTTCAACGACGAACGCTCCATCGTCCACCAAGGCTCCCTCTACTCCGGCTATGTCCTGTCGGACGGCCGCTATGGAGTCACCCGCTTCGATCTCTCGAACGGCCAGGCCCACCACATGATCATCAGCACGAGCAGCTCGCAGCAAAGGGACGACCACAACAACCCCTCGCTCACCGTGCTCCCGGACGGCCGCATTCTCGCCCTCTACGCCAAGCACCTCGGAGGCAGCCAGTTTTACCAGCGCACTTCCCTCGTCACCAATCCATCCACCCTCGCCGACTGGGGTCCCGAGATCACCCGCGCCGTTCCCGCCAACAACACCTACAACAACACCTACCGCCTCTCCGGCGAAGCCGACACCCTCTTCAACTTCCACCGGTGTATCAACTTTAACCCTACGCTGACCATCTCCAACGACGGCGGCGCCACCTGGGGCGCGTCCCGCCAGCTCGTCGGCACCGGCAGCGGCAACACCCGCCCCTACCCCCGCTACGTCTCCAACGGCGTCGATCGCGTCGACTTCATCTACACCGACGGCCACCCGCGCGACGTCGACAACTCCGTCTACCACCTCACCTATCGCGCCGGCGCCTTCTACAAGACCGACGGCGCCTTCGTCGACTCCCTCGCCAACATTCCCCTCGACCACGACGCCGGCGAACGCGGTTCCGTAATCTATCAATACTCCTCCGCCGCCTGGGGCCCCGGCCAGGGCCCTGACGACTACATCCCCAACGCTCGCGGCTGGACCTGGGACATCCACTACGACCGCGACGGCGTCCCCGTCTGCGTCTTCCAGGCGCAGGTCGGTTCCGACGGCGCCGGCTGGGCGAACTCTCGGATCTACTATTACTACGCCCGCTGGACTGGCACCGCATGGCAGAAACGCTTCATCGCGCAAGCCGGTCGCGGCATCTACTCCGCCGAGTCCGACTACGGCGGCGGGATGTGCCTCGATCCCGAGGATCCCCGCGTCGTCTACATCTCCACCAACGCCGCCAGCCCCTTCGCCCTCGGCGACGTCAACAACGTCCCCCTCGCCGCCAACGCCCGCTTCGAGATCTGGCGCGGCTTCACCGCCGACGGCGGCCTCACCTTCTCCTGGACCCAGATCACCCAGAACTCCGCCGCCGACAACCTCCGCCCCATCGTCCCGCAGCGCCACGGCCGCACCGAGTGCCTCGTCTGGTTCCACGGCACCTACACGAGCTACACCAACTTCTCCACCCAGGTGCTCGGCCGTCTGGGCGTTCCCGCCACCTCCTACGTCGACTGGGCCGCCTCGCACTCGCTCGGCGCCGCCGTCGCCGCCGAGGACGACCCCGATGGGGACGGTGTTCCCAACCTGCTCGAATACGCCCTCTCCGGCGCGCCCGACGATCCCGCCTCCGCGCCGCGACTCAGCTTCGACGGCGCCACCTTCGAGTTCCCCTTCGATCCCGCGCGCCCCGGAGCCGAGCTCACGCTTCAACGCTCCGAAGACCTCGCGACTTGGCAGCCCGTCGCCGTCATCCGCCCCTCCGGCCTTCCCTCCGTCGCCGACGAGGGCCACTCGCTTCAGCTCCCGTCCGAGAGCGGCACCGCCCGCGTGACCCTTCCGGCCGAGGCGCCTCCGCCCAAGGTGTTTTTCCGCCTCTCCGCCGAAGCCACCCGTTGAACATGGCCCACCCGCTCGCGTTCCTTCGTCTCGCGCTTCTGCTCGCGCTGGCCGCCGGAACGACGCAGGGCCAGCCCGCGTCCTCGCTCGCTCGCCGTCGCGCGATCGAGGACGCGATGCACCGCGCCAACGCCTACTACCAGGCCAACTTCGCCCTCGGCACCGCCGTCTGGAACCGAGGCGCCTACCACGGCGGCAACCTCCGCGCCTGGCAGACCCTCGGCCTCGCCCCCGACCTCGCCTACTCCATCCGCTGGGCCGAGGCCAATTCGTGGACCGTCGGCCCCGAGGCCGGCGGCGGCGCCGACGCCGACTCGCAGACTTGCGGACAAGCCTACCTCGACCTCTACGAGCTCGATCCGCAGCCCGTCCGCAAGGCCTCGATCAAGAGCCGCATCGACCTGCTCGTCGCCAATCCCGCCGCCTCCACCGACGACTGGTGGTGGATCGACGCCTTCTACATGGCGGCGCCCACCTTCGCCCGCCTCGCGCGCATCGAGAACGACCCCGTCTACCTCGACCGGATGCTCGCGATGTATCGGCACATGCGCGACACCCGCGCGCTCTTCGATCCCGCGCACGGCCTCTGGTATCGAGACGCCGCCGCCAAAGGCCGCACCGGCGCCAACACCCCCCAGTTCTGGGGACGCGGCAACGGCTGGATCATCGCCGGTTGCGCCCGCGTCCTCGAGCAGCTTCCCGCCGGCGATCCCCGCCGCGCCGACTTCGAGGCCATGCTTCAAACCATGGCCGCCGCCCTCCTGCCTCTGCAAGACGCCGACGGCTTTTGGCGCGCCAACCTCCTTTTCCCCGCCCAGTATCCGGCCCCGGAAACAAGCTGCACCGCCTTCTTCACCTACGCGATCGCCTACGGCATCAACGCCGGCCTCCTCGACCCCGCCGTATACACCCCGGTGGTCGACCGCGCCTGGGAGGCCATGGTCGCCACCGCCCTCAACTCCGCCGGCCGTCTCGGCTACGTCCAGGCCATCGGCGTCGCGCCCGCCCCCGCCACCCCGGACGGCAGCCAGGACTACGGCTACGGCGCCTTCCTCCTCGCCGGCCGGGAACTGCTGGAAATGCTCGGCGGTCCCGCCCCCGTCTCCGCCGTGGCCGGCCCGGCGCAAACCCGCGTCGACACCGACGTCGACTACGCGGAGCCCGTTCGCCTCGACGCCTCCGCCACCGTCCTGCGCGACGAATCGCCCGCCCGCTTCACCTGGTGGCTCGGCTCGATCTTCCTCGGCGAAGGCAAAATCCTCGATGTCGAATTTCCCCTCGGCGACCACGCCGTCACCCTCGCCGTCGAGCACGGGGACGAAGCCCCCTTCCTCGACCAGGCCCTCGTCCGCGTCCGCCCCGCGCCGTCGCTCGACCTGACGGTCTCGGCCATCGGTCACCAGATTCCGAATACACCTCAAAACGTCCTCGACGGCGACCTCGGCACGCGCTGGTCGCAGGAAGGCGACGGCCAGTGGATCGCCTTCCGGCTCCCCCTCGACGCCGCGCTCGACCACGTCGACATCGCGTTCTACCTGGGCGACGCGCGCCGCACCCTTTTCGACCTTCAAGTCTCCCTCGACGGCCTCGCGTGGGAGACGGTCTACAGCGGCTCCAGCGGCGGCCAAAGCACCGGACTGGAACGCTTCGCCTTCCCCGCCCGCGTCGCGCGCCACGTCCGCTTCCTCGGCCACGGCAACACGCTCAGCG
The DNA here is from genome assembly GCA_946482165.1 of uncultured Verrucomicrobiota bacterium. Next base: position 4,720 of record CAMLQS010000322.1, read on the forward strand.
CCTGGAACAGCGTGACCGAGTTCGTCCTGCCGCTGCCCGCCATCCTCGACTCCGCCGACACCGACGCCAACGGCCTTCCCGACGCCTGGGAGATCCACCACTTCGGCGCCACCGGCCAGGGCCCATTTCTCCGCCCTACCTATATCGCAGGCATCGCCCCGGATTCTGCAGCGACAGTATCCGTGCTGCGTATTCGTTCTGGCATGACGCCCGGCGAAGGCGAACTCCTCCTGTCGCCTCGTCCAGCGTTCGGCCCGGGATACCTCGGCAAGGTTCGCTATTATCGACTCGTTCGCAGTCCGGATCTGCGCGCCGGAGCCTGGCAAACCGTGCCGAGCTATGAATCGATCCCGGGATACGGCGAGGAGATTGTCATTCCCTTCAAAAAACCAACCGCCGCCGCTTTCTTCCGGGCCGAAATCTGGTTGGAATGAACTCTCCCCGCCGCAAGCAGTCGGGTATCACTGAAAGAGACTTCGCCCGATGCCAGCGGGCGGCAGCCATCCGACCGCAGTAAGCTGCCGGGGTTGGTGCCTTCCTTAATGAAAAAAGCCGCTCCGGGTCCGGAGCGGCTTAGAACCACATCTGAGAAATGATCAGGCCTTGCGGCGACGGCGCGTGGCGGCGAAGCCCAGCATGACCGCACCGAAAAGGGACGCGAACGAAGAGGGCTCGGGAATGATCGAGGTCAGAACACCCGTGCCTTGGTCGAACTCGTAGCTGCCATTGGTCCATACCCCGCCGCCGCTATCGGTGAAGCCCGCGACAGCGAAGGTGCCGCCATAGCTCTCCAAGAGGGTGGAATTATCCACAATCGTCCAGCTGGCGCCCAACGTGGTCTCAGCGCTGCTGAGATCGAAGGAGAAGGTGCCATTGAAGATCGCGGTGCCGTTGGTGCTGGGCGAACCGAAGATACGGTTGTTCACCCCGGAGGCTCCGATGTCGAACGAGAAGGTGCCGGTATTCGTCAGCGTGAAGTAGGTCGTGGTCGCGGTCGAAATAAGATCGCCGGTGAAGGAGTTGCTACCGGAAAAGTTGATCGACCGATTCGCGGTCAATCCATCCGTAGCACCAAGATAAAGATCGGAGGTGCCGGAAATGGCCGCGCT
>CAMLQS010000323.1 GCA_946482165.1 uncultured Verrucomicrobiota bacterium
CTCCGTGAACGCCGCCGACTCCCAGTCCATCGCCGCCGCCGGCCTCCCGCCCCAGGCCCTCGTCGTCATCGACACCGAGGCCCCTTCGCGGCCCTACGACCGCATGATCTTCGGCGGCTTCCTCGAACACTTCGACAGCCAGGTCTACGGCGGCGTCTTCGATCCCGGCTCCCCGCTCTCCAACGAAAAGGGCTTCCGCCGCGACGTCCTCGACGCCCTCCGCGAGCTGCGCACGCCCATCGTCCGCTGGCCCGGCGGATGTTTTGTCAGCGGCTACCGATGGGAACTCGGCGTAGGCCAAACACGCCGCCCGACCGACGACATGGCCTGGGGCGTCATCGAGCCCAACACCTTCGGCACCGACGAGTATGTCGAGCTCTGCCGCGAGCTCGGTTGGGAGCCCTACATTTGCAACAACGCCGGCGACGGCACGATCGAGGAGATGCGCAACTGGGTCGAATACTGCAACTGCACCACCGGCCGCTACGCCGAGCTCCGAAAAGCCAACGGCTATTCCGAACCCCGCAACGTTCCCATCTGGAGCATCGGAAACGAAAACTACCACCCGACCGAGATCGGTCACAAACCCATCGCGCAATGGGCGCCCTTCGTCCGCGACGCGGCGAAGGCCATGAAGGCCGCCGCCCCCGACATCAAACTCACCGCCGCCGCCCAGGCCACGCGGCAGTGGACGCTGCCGCTTCTGAAGGAGGCGGGCCCGTATTTGGACTACATCTCCATCCACAGCTACTGGCTGCACCTTTGGGAGAGGAACGACATGCCCGACTACCTCACGTGCATCGTGAAATCGGAGGAGCCGGAAAAGACCCTCGTCGACTTCGTCCGCATCCTCGACGAGTCCGGCTATCGAGGGAAAATCAAGATCGCCTACGACGAGTGGAACCTGCGCAGCTGGCATCACCCGAAGTTCCCGCGCACCAAGGTGCAAAACTACGACGACCCCGAGGTCATCCGCCTCGTGAAGGAGCGCGCGAAAAACGAAATCCCGTCGCAATACACGATGGCCGACGCGCTCTTCACCGCCTCGTTCTTCAACGCCTGCCTGCGCCATGCCGACGACGTCGCCATGGCCAACATCGCGCCGATCATCAACACCCGCGGCCCGCTCCACGTTCACTCGAAGGGCATCGTGAAACGCACGCACTTCCACGCGATGGCGATGTATTCGAACGAGCTGCAAACCCGCGTCGGCAAACTTACCCTCCTCGCGGAGCCGTTGAAGCACGGCAAGGACTCGGTGCCCGTGGCCGACGCGATCGCCACGGTCGACGAGTCGGGCCGCCGCTGGTCCATCGCCTTGATCAACCGCCACCCGAGCCAGCCGCTCACCTGCACCGTGCGCCTGAAAGACCGCGCGCTCGACGGCGCCTTCGCCGCCATCGTCCTCGAAAGCGATTCGCCCGAGGCCTACAACGACATCGAGCGACCCGACCGCGTCGCGCCGAAGAAAAAGAAGCTCAAGGTGAAAGACGGGCTGATCGAGCTCCCCCCGCATTCGCTGACGATCCTGAAGGCGAACTTGTAGGCCGCTTGGCGACCACCGGCCGCGCCTCCGCGCGCCGGCCGGCCCGAACCGTCTGACCAACCCGCGGGTTTTAGCGGCGCGGCGAACCGGCATAGGCTTTGCGAGCCCCCGGTCACTCGACCGCAGTCCAGCCTCCCCAATCCGCTTTCATCCCATGTTTTCGCCGGCCCGCCCCAGCCTCGACGGACGCGCTCTCGCGTCACGCATCCTCGGCGCCTTCGCTCTGGCGTCGGCGCTCGTCTCCATCCCCCTTCGCGCCCAGAACACGACCGTCCGCGCCCACGATTGGCTGCGCATGCCCGTTTCCGGCAACCTCTCCCTCAGCGGCTCCAGCCTCACCGGCAACCCCACCTATCTCAGCCGCGTCAATTTTCTCCGACCCGAACCAGGAGACACCGGCCGCGTCTGGATCTGCGACCTCAACGGCAACCTCCTCATCCTCCCCGCCGGCCTCGCCGATCTCGCCGCGCGCTCGACCAACCTGGACGCCGCGGCCGACGCCGGCGCGCCCTACCTCGACTTCAACGGGTCCACCTCCGGCCACGCCAACGACCAGACTTTTCTGCCCACCCCGGACGGCACCACCTCCACCACGCCCAACGGCCTCTTCCGCCGTTTCATCAAGCAAAGCGGCTACGCCAACGGCCTCGTTACCTTTCAGTTCGATCCCGAATACCCGACGAACGGCCGCTTCTACACCGTCCACATCGAGTCCAACTCCACCAACGCCGACACCCTCCGCGTGCCCCTCGGCGGCGCCGGCACCAAGCATCCCGGCCTCGACGTCTCCGGCTTTGTCACGACCTCCGTGGTCGCACCGCCCGCCGGCGGCACCTCGCGCCAATCCGTGCTCCTGGAGTGGACCGACACCGACCCGTCGGACCTCGTTTTCCAAGGCACCGTGCGCGAGATCCTCCGCCTCGGCTATACCGGCACCATCCACCCGCTCGGCGACCTGATCTTCAACCCCCTTGCCACCGACGCCACACACCCCGACTGGGGGTCCCTCTATCTCGCCAACGGCGACGGCGGCGCGGGAGAATCGAACAGCAACGACGACGGCTCCTCGGGCCTCACCGCAGGTGATCGCCACTACTTTCCGCAACGCCTCGATCTTCTGATCGGCAAGACGCTCCGCATCATCCCGGACCTCTCCCGCCGCGTCGCCGCGAGCACGCTTTCCGCCAACGGGCGCTACCGCGTGCCGAACGACAACCCCTACGTCGCCGTCTCCGGCGCCCGCCCCGAACTCTGGACCGTCGGCCATCGCAACCCCCACCGCTTCTTCTGGGACACGCCCACCGACACCCTCCTCGTCTGCGAGATCGGCCTCCACGCCTGGGAGGAGGTCAACATCATCGAGCCCGGCCGCAACTACGGCTACCCCCACCGCGAGGGCCCGCAGCGCCTCATCATCTCCACCGGCTCCGACAACCGCACCCTCGTCGCCCCGCCCGACCCCGACACGCTTCCCGTCCGTATCGGAACGGCCACTACCGGCGACACCGTCGTCCCGACCTATCCGGTGATCGCCTACCCGCACACCGCCCCCTACGGCGACGCCATCTCCAGCGGCCTCGTCTACCGCGGCCGCGCCACGCCCGCCCTCCAGGATCGCTTCGTCTTTGGCGACATCACCACCGGAAAGGTCTTCCACGCCGACTTCGCCGCCATGCTCGCCGCCCACGCCGCCAACGGCCCCTCCTCGCAGACGACCGTCGCGCCGCTCCAGATCGAATGGGACGACCCCGCCACCACCGACGGACCGCAGACCTACGCCCGTTTCTTCGAGATCGTCGAGGCCGCCTACCACCTCCGCGGCGGCACCGACGCCAACCTCCCCGGCGGCTCCACCATCTCCGGCAACGGCCGCGCCGACATCCGCCTCGTCGCCGACGCCGAAGGGGAGCTCCACGTCCTGAGCAAAAGCGACGGCATGATCCGCGGCCTCACCGCCGTCCCCGCCCGCCCTGCCTGGCTCGCCGCGCACTTCAGCCCCGCCGAGCAGGCCGAGCCAAGCGTCTCAGGAGACGACGCGGATCCCGACGGCGACGGCCACTCCAACTTCCTCGAATACGCCCTCGGCTCCGATCCGCGCTCCGGCGCCGCGCCCCTCCCCCTCGCCGTGCGCGCGGTTCCCGACGCCCTCGCGGTCGACTACCCCGCCCCGCGCCCCGAGCTCCGCTACATAGCCGAACGCAGCGCCGACCTCGTCGCCTGGGCCGCCTACGACATCGCCGACGCCCCCGCCGCCGGCGAAACCCCGGGCGACCTCCGCACCGCCACCGCGCCTCGCGACGAAAACGACCGCGTCTTCCTGCGCGTGCGCATCACTCCGCGCCAATAATCCCGGAATCGGCGGTCGACCCACGGATTCCCCAGATGAGCGCGGATAACAATGCGTCAGAACCGGACTGGGATTCACCCGCCGAGTGGCCGACTCCGCGTGTCGTCTATTCCTGGTCTGCATTTATCCGTGCCAATCCGCGCCATCCGTGGTCGGCTTGGACCGCGTTTTCCAAGATGACCCGCCTCCCGCTGCTTGCGCTCGCGCTTCTCTCGGCCGCCCCGCTCCGCGCCGCCATCTCCCTGCCCGAGTCGCTGCGCCCGCACCTCGTCTGCGCCTACGACTTCGAGCATCCTTCACCCGACGACCCCGCCGTCGAGCTCGACCAAGCCGTATCAGGAACGCCCTTACAACTTCTCAACGGCGGCTCCGCGCAACGCATCCCCGACGGAGCCCATCCCGGCAGCCGCCACTCCCTCCAAACTCGCCAGATCGCCCCCGGCCGCGCCGGCAACGACGACTGGAAAGCCGGCTGCTTTTCCCCCGCCCCCGGAGGCGTCGCCTCGCTCGCCCGTTTCCGTTCCGCCGCCGGCGTCACGATCATGGGCTGGGTCAAATCCACCGCGTCCGCCCTCCGCCCCGCGCCCGACACCACCACGCCCGCGCCCGACGACCGCTACAACGCGGTCTGCCTCTTCGGCCTTCTCCACGGAGCCTCCGACGGCCACCCGGTGCGCGCCTTGATCGAGCTCTTCCCCGTCGAGGGCCGACTCCGCCTCGTCGCCCTCGGCCGTCGTCTCGACGAACGCCCCGGCTACTTCCTCGCCGCCGGCGACTCGCCGGACGAGTTGCTCCCGCCCGACACCTGGGTCCACCTCGCCGCCACCTTCGACTACGCCACCGGCGCCATCGCCCTCTATCGCGACGGCCGACCGCTCCCGACCCTGCCGCCGAGCCCGATCGACGACCCTCAACTCGTCCTCGCCGACACGTCGGCGCCCCTCCGCTCGTCGCCCACCTCGCCCGTCGGCATCAAGATCGGCGGCAGCTTCCCGCAAAACACCCGCGAGCGAAACCCCTTCGACGGCCGCTTCGACGATCTCCTCTTTTTCGACCGCGCCTTGTCCGCCGACGAGGTTCGCGCCGCCCTCGCGTCGACATCCCTCATCCCCGGAAACTGACGCCACACGGCTGCGGCTCGCATGCGGGCCGGTTCAGACTGTCCGACCCGATAAGCGCTTCTTGTCGGGAAGGAAGCCGCTCCTAATGCGCGTGCTTCACCGTTAATTCGCGAACAAACGAGGCGAACCGGCGTCCTCCCCGCCGCCCGGTTCACCCGCCATCCTCGTTCGGTCGTGATCAGGTCCCGACAGGTCCGCCCCACCCCACCCCATGACACTTCGTCGTTCGCTTCGCGCGGGCTCCGTGTTCGCGCTTTCCACCGCGTTGCCCGGCTTCGCGGCCGGCTATGTCGGCTCCGCCTACGAGGGCTTCGACTACGCCGCAGGCGCCATATCCGGCGCCTTCAACGGCGGAACCGGCTGGAACGCCAACGGTAGTGATTCCGCCAATACCGCCGCGTGGGGCGTTGGCACGAGCCTCACGTCCTCCGGCTCGGGAGCCGCCGCGCAGGCGGGGAGTCTCGACCTTTCCACTCTCGGCTATCCGGCGGAAACCGGCGGATCCGCGATCGTCAGCGGCGCGACCGCGAGCAGCTCTATCGGCCGGCAGTTCGGCCAGAGCGTCGACACCGGCACCTTCTATTTCAGCTTCCTCACCCAGAAAACGAACACCGAGCTCCGCACGGTCAACCTGTCGTTCTTTGGCACCAACGAACGCCTCGCCGTCGGCCAGATCGCCAACAACCTCAACACCCGCGACCCCGACGGCAACTGGCTGAGCAACGCCGGCGCCAACTCCGGCAACTTCGTGGTGCTCATCTCCAACTCGCAAAACAACGCGGCCGCCGCCAACACCG
>CAMLQS010000324.1 GCA_946482165.1 uncultured Verrucomicrobiota bacterium
GCGTCGCGCGTCGCGCCGACGGAGCAGCCGCGCCAGTTCCTGCGCCTGAGGGTATCCGTGAAATGAATACGAATCGAGACGCGAAGCGGGTCGTTCACGCCCGGCGTGGCATGGGCGCCCCGCCCATGGGATCGGGAGCGGGCGGCGCGCCCGTGCCGCGTTCCGTTCGCGCCTTCACGCTCATCGAGCTGCTGACGGTGATCGCCATCATCGGCGTGCTGGCGGCGATCCTCGTGCCGGTCGTGGGCCGCGCGCGCCTCGCCGCGCAGGCCGCGGCGAGCACGAGCAACCTGCGCCAGCTCGCCGCCGCCACGCATGCTTACATCGCCGACAATCGCGGATCTTTTCCGCCGGGCATGTCGCTCGACAACAACACCCGCTGGCACGGGGCCCGCGCTTCGAACTCCGAGGCTTTCGATCCGGCAAAAGGCTGGCTCGGGCCGTATCTCGGCCGCGATGGGCGCGTGAAACTTTGCCCGGTCTTTGCCACGCTCGAAGCCAGTCCCGAATCGTTTGAGTTCGGCGCGGGCGGCTACGGTTACAACTCGGCCTATCTGGGAGGCCCGGCCGCCCGAGGAACCGCGCTTGATCCCTTTCGCCCCGCGCGCTTCGCCAGCCTGCCCAACCCCGGTCGGACCGTGATGTTCGCCGCCACCGGGCTGTCCCGCGCCTCCGGTTTGCAGGAGTATCCTTTCACGGAGCCGCCTTTCTGGCTGGCGCCATCGGGGGTGCCGGCCGGCCCGAATCAGCCGAGCACGCATTTTAGGTTCAACGGCAGGGCGCTTGCCGCCTGGTGCGATGGACGCGTGAGTTCGGAGCCGATGAATGGCGAGGGCACCGGCCCCAATTACTACGGTGGCGACAACGCAAAGGCTCGACTGGGCTGGTTTGGCCCGATGGAAGCGAACGGGTATTGGAACCCCTGGTATCCCGAGGATCGTAAGCCCTGATGCCCCTCCTTCGCCTTATTCTCGCCTGCCTCGTGTGTCTCGCCGCGCGCGTCCGCGCGGCCGAGCCGATGCGCGTCGTTTCGCAGACCGTGGGCAGCGACGAGCTTCTGCTCGCCGTGGCGGCTCCGGGGCAGATCGCCGCGCTTTCGCACCTCGCGCGCGATTCGGAATTTTCAAGCGTGGCGCGCGAAGCCGCCGCCTATCCGCAGATCACGCTCGGCGACGCCGAGACGATCCTGCGTTTCCGCCCCACGCTCGCCGTGTTCGCCGATTACAGCCGGGCCGAACTGGTCGAGCAGGTGCGCCGCGCGGGCGTGAGCGTTCTCGTGCTGGACCGCTACAAAACCCTCGACGACGCCCACGCCAATCTTCGCCGCCTCGCCGCCCTTCTCGGACCCGAGGCGGAGGCGCGGGCCGAGCGCATCGTCGCCGACGACAAGGCGCGCCTCGCCGCGCTTGGGGCAAAACTGGCGGATGCGAAACCGAAGCGCGTCATCGCGCCCTCGACCTACGGGGTCATCGCCGGGGCCGACACGACCTTTCAGGATCTTTGCGACCGGGCCGCGGCCGAGAACCTGGCCGCCACGGTCGGCGGCTTGCGCGGCCATGCGACGCCGCCGACCGAAAAATTGCTCACCTGGCCCGTCGAGCGCGTGGTGCTTTCGGGCGACTCGGTCGAGACGGCGCTCGCGCCCTACAAAAAGCTGCCGCCCTACCGGTTCATGCCCGTGGTCCGCGAAGGCCGCGCCGTGGTGATCGCCTCGTGGATGCTCGGCTGCGTGAGCCATCGGCGCGTCGAAGCCTACGAGGCGCTCGCGCGCGGATTGCATCCGGAGCGATTCCGCGAATGAACGCGACGGACAAAAAAACCGAGAGCGGCCCCGCCCTGCCTTTGCTCGCCGCGGGCGTGGTGCTGCTCTCGGCCGCGCTCGGTTCGCTGGCTTTCGGCGACGTGCGTCTTTCGCCCGGGCAATTGATCGACGGCTTGCTGCGTCGCGACGATTTCGCGGCCGCGATACTCTGGCAGATTCGTTTGCCGCGCCTGCTCGTGGCGATGCTGGTCGGCGCCGCGCTCTCGGCCAGCGGTCTCGTGATGCAGGCCTATTTTCGAAACAGCCTCGCCAGTCCCGGGCTGCTTGGCGTGAGCGCGGGCGGCGCGGCCGGCGCCGTGGTCGCGATCGGTTTCGGGGTGGCGACGGTCTCGCTCCTCACCGTGCCGCTTTTCGCGACCATCGGCGCCCTGGTCGCGACCGTCGTGGTGATCACGCTTGCGCGCCGCGGCGCCGGCACCGAACGGCTTCTCCTCGCGGGCGTGGCGCTCAACGCCCTGCTCGGCGCGGTCACGAGCTACGTGCTCTCGGCAAAGACCGTCACCTACGAACGAAACGCGCAGGTGCTCTTCTGGCTGCTTGGCGGGTTGGAGGATCGCACGTGGGAACACGTTTGGATGGCGGTCTCGATTCTGCCGGCCGCGCTGTTGTTGCTGCCGCTCGGCCGTCCGATGGATTTGCTCAGTCTCGGCGCGGAGGAGGCTCAGAGCCTCGGCGTGGACGTGCGTCGTTTGCGTCGGAACCTGCTCGGCCTGTCGACGGTGTTGACCGCGTTGGCGACGGCGGTGGCGGGCACGGTGGGTTTTGTGGGGCTGGTGGTGCCGCACATCCTGCGGCTGCTGGTCGGCCCGGAGCATCGGCGGCTCGTGCCGCTTTCGCTTCTCGGCGGAGCGGCCTTCGTCGTCGTCTGCGACCTGCTCGGGCGGGCGGCGGGCGAACTCCGTCTCGGCATCGTGACCTCGCTGGTGGGCGGGCCCTTTTTCCTGTGGCTCTTGCGGAGGAGCGAACGATGAAGGCGGAAGCAATTTTAACCGCTGATGGCGCGGATTCCCGGGGATGGGGAAATCCATGTCCGAATCGGTCTGGTTTGTCCGCGTTCATCCGCGAAATCCGCGGTCAAAGAGATCGGGAGGGACGGCGATGAACGCGGCGCTGACTTTGGAGAACGTCTCCGCGCCCGGGCGTCTGCAGGCGCTCAGCCTCTCCGTCGACGCGGGCAAGCTGGTGGGGCTTGTCGGGCCCAACGGCTCGGGCAAGTCCACGCTGCTCTCCGTCGCGGCCGGGCTGCTGCCGAGCGAGGCGCCCGGCCTGGTGCGCTGGGGCGGCGAGGCCTTGCCAAAGATCGCCGCGCCCGAGCGCGGGCGTCGCGCGGCCTGGGTGCCGCAGGAGGCGCGCTTCGAGTTCGGCTTCAGCGTGCGCTCGGTCGTCGGGCAGGGTCGCTACGCGCACGGCGACGATGGCGCGGGCGTGGACGAGGCGCTGGCGCGCTTCGACCTCGCGCGCATCGCGGAGCGGCCGGTGAACCGCTTGTCCGGCGGCGAGCGCCACCGCGTGCTGCTGGCGCGCGCGCTGGCGACCGGAGCGAAGTTGCAGCTCTGGGACGAGCCGCTGGCGGCGCTCGATCCGAGGCACGCGTTGCAGACGCTCGATCTGGCGAGCCGGCTCATAAGCGAGGGCGCGGCGATCCTTCTGTCGCTGCACGATCTGCGCCTCGCGCATTGCCTCGACGAGGTGGTGGTTCTCCACGAGGGAAGGCTGGTTGCGCACGGCCGGCCGGACGCGGTGCTCACGCCCGGATTGTTTCGCGACGTCTTCGGCGTCTCGGCGCGTATCGACCAATGCCTTACGCTGGAGCTGCCACGATGAAAGCGCTCGGCGTCCTCGGCACCTCGTCCAACGCGGGCAAGACGTGGATGAGCACGGCGCTCTGCGCCTGGCTTCGCCGGGAGGGCGTGCGCGTGGCGCCGTTCAAGGCTCAGAACATGTCGAACAACGCGTGGGCCTTGCCCGACGGCGGCGAGATCGCGCGGGCGCAGGCCGTGCAGGCCGAGGCGTGCGGCCTGGAGCCGACGGTCGAGATGAACCCGATCCTGCTCAAGCCGAGCGGGGCGGCGGGATCGCAGGTCGTTCTGCTCGGGCGCGCCGGGACGCACCAGGCCGGGCGCGATTACTACCGGGATTTCGAGACGCACTGGCGGCTCGTGCGCGACACGCTCGACGGCTGGAAAGATCGCTGCGACGTGCTGGTGATGGAAGGCGCGGGCAGTCCGGTTGAGTTGAACCTGATGGACCGCGACCTCGCGAACCTGCGTCCGATCCGGCACGTCGACGGGCGCTGGGTGCTGGTGGGCGACATCGACCGCGGCGGCATCTACGCCCAGCTGGCCGGCACGTGGAGCCTGCTGCCGGCGGAAGACCGGGAGCGCGGGCTGGGCGCGATCATCAACCGTTTCCGCGGCGACCTGGGTTTGTTTCCCGAGCCGGAGCGCTGGCTGGCGCCGCATGCGCCGGGCCTGGCGGTGTTGGGCACCGTGCCTTTTCGGCGGGATTTGCAGCCGGAGGAGGAAGACGGATTGGCGGGTGCCGACGAAGACCGCGGCTCGGGCGGGATGATCGCGTGGATACGGCTGCCGCGAGCGGCGAACCTCACCGATTGCCAGCCATGGTGGGACGACGCCGGCGTGCGGACCCGCTGGGTGGCGGAACCCGCCGCGCTCGAAACCGCGCGTGCGATCGTGATCCCGGGAACGAAAAACACGCTGGCCGATCTGCGCTGGCTGCGCGCGACGAAGCTGGATGTGGCGATCATCGCGGCGGCCCGGCGCGGCGTGCCGGTTGCGGGGATTTGCGGCGGTTATCAGATCCTCGGCGAGCGGCTTTCCGATCCGGACGGCGTGGCGGGCGACGCGGGCGACGAGCCGGGTCTGGCCCTTCTGCCGGTGGCGACACGCTTCGAGAACCCGAAGGTGGTCCGCGCGGTGACCTCGGAGTGCGAGGGGCGCCGTTGGACCACCTACGAAATACACCAGGGGCGCACGGAGGCGACGGCGGCCTGCGCGCCGTGGCAGACGGTGTTCGATGGAGAACGTCCACGGCCTGATGGGCATCGTATGGGCAATGTCTGGGGAACCTACCAGCACGGTTGCTTCGAGGCGCCCGAGAGCCGGCGGCGGCTGGCGGCGGCGGCCGGGTTGGCCGCGCACGCGGCGCCGGATTTCACCTGGAAGGAAAAACGGCTGCGGGTCTACGAGGCGATGGCCGACCACGTGACGGCGCATCTCGATCTCGCGCCGATCCGGCGTTATCTGGGAATATGATTTTATCATGAACAAGTATCGCACGAACACCGAGGAACAGCACCGCGAGCGCATGCGCGAACTGCAGGAGGAGATGCGCGCCAAGGTGCGCGCGGCGAAGGATCGCCGCGGGCTGATCCTCTGCCACACCGGCGACGGCAAGGGAAAGACGAGCGCGGCCTTCGGCATGGTGGCGCGGCAGCTCGCGCACGGAAACAAGGTCGCGGTCGTGCAGTTCATCAAGTCGAGCAACGACCATGTGGAGCGACTGCTGCGCGGACCGCTGCTCACCTGGGACCACTACGGCGAAGGCTTCACCTGGGACACGCAGGATCGCGCGGCGGACATCGCCTGCTGCCGTCGCGGCTGGGCCCGGGCGCTGGAGCACCTGGCCAATCCGGAGATCGATTTCGTGCTGCTCGACGAGCTGAACGTCGTGTTGCAGCTCGACTATCTGCCGGTCGCGGAGGTGGTCGCGGCGCTGAAGGCGAAACGCGCGGACCAGCATCTGGTGCTGACGGGGCGGGGCGCGCCGCCGGAGATCGTGGAGGCGGCGGATCTCGTGACCGAGATGCGGGCGATAAAGCATCCCTTCGATGTCGGCGTGCCGGCGCAGGCGGGCATCGAGTTTTAGATAATTCCAAACAAGGCAGCGTTCGTTTTGGTAGGGCGCGACCGCTGGGCGCGCCGCGTTGGAGCGGCGATTTCTCCCCGATGG
>CAMLQS010000325.1 GCA_946482165.1 uncultured Verrucomicrobiota bacterium
GCGCATGGTCCGCGTGGGCGGCGCAGATGTGATCGTGCAAATCCGGCGAGACGGCGGCCAGTCCGAGCAGCACCACGCACGCCGCCAAGAGGGCGGCGAGGACGGGGCGGAGGGATCGGAACGGGCGCATCGGAAGCGGGTTTCCACGGAGCTTAGCAAAGTCGTCAAGGGGGGGCGACGGCGGCGCCACGCGCGGGTCCGGGCCGCGGTCGCTTGGGCACGGGATTGGAGAAGCTTGGCTCGCCGCCGGTCGCACTCGCTGTTTACGTCGAGGCCTTCGCTTTCACCTTATGCGCACTCGTCTCCTACCCCTCGCCGCGGCGGCGCTTGCCCTGCTGCTCGCCGCCTGTTCCAGCCCGACCGCTTCGGTGTCGTCCGATGCCGCCGCCCCGTCGCCGGCCCCCGTCGCTCGAAAGACGGTTTCGGAGAAGGATCTCAGCGCCTACTTCTTCGTCTATTTCAAGGACGAGCATCACAGCCCTTGTTTCGCGCTTAGCCGCGACGGATACACCTTCACCGCGCTGAACGACGGCAAGCCCGTGATGGACGGGACAAAACTCGCCGAGCAGAAGGGCATTCGCGACCCGCACATCGCCCGCGGAGGCGACGGCGCATTCTATCTCACGATGACCGACCTGCATGTCTACGGTCAGCGCGCCGGCCATCGGACGACCCAGTGGGAACGCCCCACCGAGCTCTACGACTGGGGCAACAACCGCGGCATCGTGATGATGCGCTCCACCGATCTTATCCATTGGACCTACTCCCACGTTCGCATGGACAAGGCCTTCGAGGAGACCCGCGACGTCGGCTGCGTCTGGGCGCCGCAGAGCATCTACGATCCGGCGCGGGACCGCATGATGGTCTATTTCACGATGCGCATCGGCCACGGGAAGACGAAGCTCTACTACTCCTACGCCGACGAGGCCTTCACCAAGCTGGAGACCGTGCCCGTCGAGTATTTCCAATATCCCCCGGGCCACCAGATCCTTGACGGCGACATCACCCGGGTGGGCGACAAATACCACCTCTTCTACTGCGCCCAGGGCCCGGGCGGCGGCATCAAGCAGGCGGTGTCCGATCACCTCACCCACGGTTACGTTTACGACCCCGCGACCTACGATCCGGAGCGCGTGGGGCGCGAGGCGCCCTCGGTCTGGAAACGCCTCGGCACCGACCGCCACGTGCTGATGTATGACGTCTTTGGCGTGAACCCGCACAACTACGGCTTCGCCGAGACGACGGATTTCAAGCGTTTCGAAAATCTCGGGCGCCTCAACGAAGGCGTGATGCGCGCGACCAATTTCTCCAGCCCGAAGCACGGAGCGATCGTCCACCTCACCGACGCCGAGGCGCGCGCCCTCGCCGCGCACTGGGGCTTCGACTACGAGAGCCTGCCGGCGGCGAAAAACTGAGGCGCGCGGAGTCGCGGCTCCGTCGGCGCCCGGTCCGACGTGGCGGAAGCGCGGAGCGATTTCGTCGGGGTGCGGCGTCGGGCAGCGGAACGGCTCCGCCGTTCCGCTACGCTCTGTCGGGCGCGGGCGATGTTGAAAAGCGGCGCCGGTGTCGCTTGCTCGGAGCCCGCATGGACGACCAGCTGTCGCTTTTCTCGGATTTGCCGGCGGGGCGCTCGCTGGACGAGCCGCCGCTGCCGGGCTTCACGGACCTCGCGCCGGAGCTGGCGGACGAGGCGGCGGCGGTGTGGGGCCTGCCGGTGGGGCGACGGGCGCGGGTGACCTTGCGCGGGCACGCGGTGGACGCGCTGAGCGGACTCGTGCAGGTGGCGGCTTTGCCGGAGATGCCTTTCGCCGCGCACAAGCCGCTGCGGCTTCGAATCGGGCACGAGGAGTTCACGAGCCGGCAGGTGTCGGCGTGGGTGTTAATGGAGTAAGGGAGGCTCAGAACTCGTAGCGCACCTGGGTGTAGAAGGAGCGGGCGAAGCGGGGGCCGTAGACGTAGTCGCTGTCGCGGGTGGGGCCGGTCTCGAGGTCGCGCTGGCGTTGGTCGAAGACGTTCTTCACGCCGAAACTCAGGTCGAGGTGGCGCGAGCTGCCGAGGGCGATGTGGCGGACGAGGCCGAGGTCGAAAACGAAGAAGTCGTCGGTGCGATTGAGCGTGGCGGTGCGGTTGTTCACGACGTCGAGCGGGCCGGTGTATTTGAGGCCGCCGACGACATCCCACTCCGGGAGCGGGGACCAGACGGCCTGGGCGACGCCGGTGAGCCCCGGGGTCTTCAGGTAGTCGTGGGTCGAGAGGACGGTCGAGCCATCGTCGAAGACGACCTCGGCGGTGTCATGGCGGGATGAATACGCGGCGACGCCGAGGACCAGGTTCAGGGCGTCGGCCGGGCGGACGCTGAAATTCGACTCGAGGCCGGCGACGGTGGAGCCGGAGCCGTTGTCGCGGAGATCGACGGCGGAGGAGCCGGCGCCGGAACGGGCGAGGACGAAGGTGTCGGAGATCCCGGTGTAGGAGGCGGTGGCGTCCCAGGTCCAGGGGATGTGCGCGCCGGGGGCGGAGCGGAGGTCGAAGCCGAGCTGGGCGGTGCGGGAGCTTTCCTCGCGCAGGCCGGGGGCGTTGACGACGGGGACGGGCACGCCGCCGAGGGTGTCGACGTGAAGATCCTCGCTGAAGACGTCGGGGGCGCGGAAGCCGGTGGAGAGGGCGGCCCGGAGTTTCAGGCGGTCGGTGGCGGCGTAGGCGGCGGCGACGCGGGGCGAGTAAACGAGGTCGTCGACGGCGGAGGCGTCGTCCACGCGGGCGCCGAGCACGAGGTCGAGACGTTCGGTGGCGCTCCACTCGTCCTGGAGGAGGAAGCCGAGGTCGGAAAAATCGTCGTCGACGAGGGGCGCGCCGACGGCGGCGCCGGTGTGGTCGCGTTTCTCGTCGCGGACGGCCTCGTGCTTGAACTGGAGGCCGTAGGCGAGGGCGTGGGCGCCGAGGCGATGGCGGGCGAGCAGGTCGATGAAGTGGAGCGGGTTTTCGGTGTGGCCGTATTGATCCTTGGCGACGTCTCCTATGGTGGCGTAGCCGAGGTCGAGAAGGGCTTGTTCGTTGTCGCCCGCGCCGGGGGCGGATTCGGGGACGAGGGGATCGGTGGCGGTGCGGCCGCCGAGACCGCCGTAGAAGCTGTCGCGGGCGATGAAAGCGTAGGAGTAGCCGGCCGTGATATCGAGGTCGGGGGTGATGTCCTGGTCCCAGGCGAGGGCGGCGCGGTGGTAGCGGGTGTCGAGGCTTTCGGCGATGTTGGCCAAATGTTGGGGTTGGGAGAGCCGGTCGCCGCCGCGGCGCTCCTCGGCGGTGAAGGTATAGTCGGCGCGCAGGCGGGTGCGTTCAGTGGGCGCGTGCCAAACCTGGAGGCCGCCGACGCGGAGGTCTTTTTCGGTGATCTCGGTGAAGCCGTCCGAGTTGAAGTCGATGGCGTCGTTGGTGGAGAACTGGCCGACGGCGGTGGCGGCGAGGGTGCCGACGCGGGCGGCGGAGGCCTGGTCGTTGGCGGCGTCGAGACGGAGATCGAGTTGGTAAAGCGGCTCGTCCTTTTGGAGTTCGACGCCCGCCTGGGCGAAGCCGCCGGAGCGGACGGGCTGGGTGGTGACGAGGTTGAGGACGCCGGCGACGGCGCCGGGGCCGTAGAGGGCGGAGCCGCCGCCTTTGACGAGCTCGATGCGGTCGACGAAGGCGACGGGGATCTGTTCGAGGCCGTAGACGCCGCCGAGGGTGGAGAGCAGCGGGACGCCGTTGAACAGGATCTGGTTGTAGGCGCCGGGCAGGCCGAGGAGCTGGACCTCGGAGGTGTTGCAATTTTGGCAATTGGACTCGACGCGCACGCCGTTCGAGAGCTCGACGGCTTGGGAAAAGTTGAGCGGGGCGCGGAGCGCGAGGTCCTCGGAGAGGATGACTTCGGTGCGGATGGCGACCTCGGACAAGAGCCGTTCGGTGCGGGTGCTGGCGGTGACGGTGAGGGGCGGGAGCTCGTGAACCGGCTGCTGCTCGGGGGCTTGAGCGAGAAGGAGGGGCGAGGACAAGGCGCTGAGAAGCAAAGCCGAGGACGCGGCGAAGGAGGGAGGATTCGTTGGCATAACAAAATTAGGCGAAGCTAATCTTGTTAGTATGGCGATGAATTTTTGTGTGATTAGAATAATTCGTGATTTGTGGTGATGAAGCGAGGGTGGGGCGCGGCAGCCGGGCGCGCCGCGACGGAGTGGTGATCGTTGCTCTTGTGAAATCCGCGGCGGACCGCAGCGGTCCCGCCCTACCAAAAAACCCAACCGCAACCTACACGGGCTGGGGCGCCGGGCGGCGGGTCATGAAGATCACGAGCAGCGTGAAAAAGCAGAGCACCACGTTTTGCAGCGGGAGCTGGAGCGCGGTGGGCAGGATGTAGATCACCGCCACCGCCGGGACCCACACGACCCAGGTCGTGACGAGCAGCGGCAGCACGCAGCGGGCATACCAGCCGGGGCGGCGCCACTCGGCGGCGAGCGGCGCGGCGGCGAAACCATTTTCCACCCAGTTGTAGACCAGCCAGGTGACGGGCGCGGCGAAGAGCGGGCAGTAGACGAATTGGTCGTTGAAGGTTTTGAGCACGATGGTGGCGACACCCTTGCCCTCGCCGAACCAGCGCGCCTGCCATGCGTAAAAGACCGAGACTTCGAAGCCCTTGTAGGCCCAGTAGACGACGAGCGCGGTCATCTGCGAAAACCCGTAGCGGCGGCGACCGGCGTCGGTGAGGCAAAGGACCGCGAAGGGGATCAAGGCGCCGAAGATCGCGGTCGAAACCAGTGCGAAGGGCATGCCCGTTTCGACGCGAAACGCGGCCAGTTTCTCCAGCGCCGCACGAGAGGGCGCGTGCAGGTAGTAGGCGGCGACGAGCGCGGTGGCGAAGGCTTGGAGCACGAGCCCCGGACCGAGGTTGGCGCGGGCGGCATGCAGCGATTGGCGAAAAGGAGACGCGGGCACGTGGAGGAAGGCGGAGGTCTGAAACCTGAGACCTGAAATTCCAAGCCTGCGCCGGGATCTCGACCCTGCTTCCGGAAGGAGAATGAGATTTTCGCAAAAGGTGCGCAGAGGGGGACGTTGCGGCGCAGGCGTTCCGGATCGAAGGTGGGCGCATGGAACTCGACCTCGCCAAGCTCTCCGCCCGCGAAGCCTACACGTGGATGACCGACCTCATCACGCCGCGCCCGATCGCGTGGGTATCGACCGTCGACGCCCAGGGCCGGGTGAATCTCGCCCCCTTCTCGTTTTTCAACGGCGTGACGTCCGTGCCGCCGACGCTGCTCTTCGTGCCGGTCAACCTGCGCGACGGCGTGAAGAAAGACACCGTGCTCAACCTCGAGGCCGTGCCCGAGTGCGTGGTGAATATCGTGCCGCACGCCCTCGCGGCCAAGATGAACGCGTGCGCCGCGCGCCTGCCTCACGGCGAGAGCGAGTTCGCGGCCTTCGACATCGAGTCGGCGCCGAGCACCACCGTGCGCCCGCCGCGCGTGGCGGCGGCGCCGGCGGCGTTCGAGTGCCGCGTGCGCCAGATCGTGCCGGTGGGCGAGGGTGCGATGGGCGCCCATGTGGTGATCTGCGACATTCTGCGGCTTCACGTGCGCGACGACGTGCTCGGCGAAAAAGGCTCAGTCGATCCGGCCAAGGTCGACGCCATCGGGCGTCTTGGCGGCGAGGATTACGCGACCACGCGGGATCGGTTCCAGCTGGAGCGGCCCGACCGTCGGCGGTGAGCGGCGGGCGGAGGAGCTCGACTTAGGGTCGGCCGCCGACGTGGCGGGGGCCAATGC
>CAMLQS010000326.1 GCA_946482165.1 uncultured Verrucomicrobiota bacterium
CCTCCCTTCCCGTGTCCAACCCCGACGACAAACTCCGCCTCCTCCGCATCGCCATGTGGCTCCTTCTTGGCGCCGCGCTGCTCGTTCTGGTGCTCCCGCTCCCCATCCCGCTCCCGCTGCGCATGGCCGTCGCAAGCACCGACCTCGTCGCCGCCTCCGTCGTCTGGCTCGCCTGGCGCCAGCGCTCCGCAAAATAGCCGCCCCGCGCCCATTCCGCACCGGCCGTCGCCATATATCCAGCTACGCCGGAAATATTGCTTCTCGAAACGCATCCTCCTTGGTCGCCCCCCCTCGCGCCGCTTGTCCCCGCTTTTCGCGAGCTTAAGCGTCCGCTGGATAACCACCGAAAACATCGGCGCCGCGCGTTAATGTGTCACAAAAATTCGGCCGAGATCCGATCAAGATCGAAGGGAGTGACACCGCCATCGACCGCGAAAACAGACTCGGCCGCCTCACGGGTAGCCACCGCTTCGCCACGAGCCCGAATGTGCAACTCGAAGAGCCGGTGCAGCGACGGCTTTCGCAGTCCCAACACGGATCGCAGCATGAGCGAAACGCCCGAAAGATTATTCGCCAGGTTGTTCCAATAAGGATGGCTGCGCAGGGCGACATCCGCCCAGACAACCCGCTTCGCCTGCAGATCGAAAATCGCCGGCAAACAGACCTGGGTGTTTGAAGAAATATCCACTTTATCTTGAACCGTGCGCGGCTCGAACACCTCGCCGGAACCCGCCGCCTGCCTCGCCATCCAGCCGGCGAAACATTCGGGCAGATCGCAGTAGGGCTGCATCGTGAAGCTATTGATCGACATCACGACGTAACGAGCCCCACCGGCCATCGTGCGCTCGATGTCGAGGTCGATGAATTCCGAGGCCCCTTTCGGAGCGTCGACGATATCGCCGCTGTGGCAGCCCCCAAGGGCCTTCAGATTATAGTAGGAGACAACGTCCACGTAGCGGAAATTTTCGTCGAAGAGCCCCGCGGACAAATCGATGTCGGTCCGCGCGGAACCGTTTTTCCACCAAATGAAAAAACGCAGCACCTTGCCATCGGGCAGGGGCAGACGGCTGCCGCGCACCAGGGTGCGCAAGGCTTTGGCGGCCGACCGTTGGGAGAAGGGAACCGGAAAATCCTTCAGCCGCGGATCGAGAAAGCACTTCCCCAGCGAGGGCAGCTTCGCAAAGCGCGAGAGCAAGGTTGCCTCGCAACTCGCAACGATCGCCTCGCCGCATCCGTCGGGAAGGACAGGCAAATCGTCGGGGACAGCCTGCACTCTGGCCACATCACCCTTCGGGAAAAACACGCGGAGTCCGTCGCTTTTTTGCCGGTGGGCGAAATGCGTCATCGCTTGGAGCAAGACGGGAGTCGAAACCTGCTCAGCCACCCGTGCGAAGGTCGACACGACGATCCCGGGCTCCCGCGCGGAACGCAGCAGATGATCGAGGCGACGAGCCAGTTCGCCAGGGCGCGACCGCAGAAGCGCCACCGCCGCGGCCCCGTCGCCCGCGAGAAAATGCCGTTCCACCGCCGAATTGAAGGTCTCGAAGTGCCGATCGTTTCTTAGCACGTCGAAAGCAACTGCGGTCTTGGGGAACTCCTTCGCGTATTCGCCTGGATGAAGACGTTCGCCCAGACGGATCCAACGCCCCTTCCAGCGCAGCATGTCTTCCGTGGGATCCGGAACGCGCTCGACCCACGACAGCAGCCGGCGACGCTCGCTCCGCCGGAACTTCGCGAACTTGGCGGGCTCGGCCAGGGACGGATCACCCTCGCTAAAAGCCGCGGCCAATCGCAGCACGTCGGTCGGGGTTTTCATCCGCGTGGCCAACCACTCGCCACCAAAGCGGGTATTCTTCAGCAACGCCGCCCCCGCCACCGCGAGATTCTCCTTGTGGGCGATATCGACGGGAAGCAGTCGCTCGATTCCTTCGCGATACTGGCTCACGAACCATTCGACATCCTTCTTGTCCTGCGCAGACAACGAGGTCTTGGCCGAAACCAGCAGGGTGAAAATCCGTTCGAACTCTTCGCGCGAACCCAGGGAAATCACCTTCGGAGCACTCTCGTCCAATAGAGGCGTGCGCTCTCTTTTCTCGAAGGGGATAAGCTTGTTCGTGCAGTAGTGGATGATCGCGTTCCAATAGAGCTCGACCCTTGAAAGCTCCATGACCTGCGCAGGAAAATTCGGATAGAAGGGGTTAAAGGCGCGATGTGCGCCGACCATCTCCCGTAACGTGGAGACGAGGTCCTTGTAGAACGTTTCGATCTTCGGGAGCGAAAGCGTGGTCAGCCTCTGACAAACCTCGGGAGCGAGAACAAAGCCCAGGCTTTCGATATTTCTTTGGAGAGCTGCGATGACTTCGATGGCGGTTTCGCCGTCTCCCTCCGGGACGATGACCTTCAAGCGCCGGCGAAGATAAATGGAGTTCATTCAAGAAAGGCGCCGATCCGCCACGTTCATTTGGATTCGTGGCGAACCGGCGGGATAAGCGGAAAGCGGAAGCCCTATTTTCAAGTTAGAAGGAAGGACCTCCATAGCCGCTGAAATGTCGATGAGCGGACGCCGGGCCCCGCTCAAGCCCTCATCTCCGGCGCGTTCCGCAGAACAGCTGACTTTCCAGTCAGGTTTACGCCGGGAAACACGGCCTCCGCATTCACCGCCCAGCGGGCCCGGCTCCGTCGCCATCAAGGGAGAGCCGAGGCATTTTCGCGAACAAGGGTGTGTTCGCCAGATCCGACGCCATCGATCACGAGATAATCGCCCTCGACTCTCGCAACAACCCGCTCGCCGTCGACAGAGAGAACCGGCTCGGCTACGGCCCCCTTCGGCAGGGCTACTCGCGCGGTGACGTTGACGGGGAGTTTCACACGCAGTTCGTAGGCCCCCGCCTCGCGTTTCCACGCGACCGAGATCGTCCCGCGATCGGTGGCGATGCGGCCCCGCGCCCAGGTCGGCTTCTCGCCGAAATCGAGCGGCTTGATCAGCACTCGCTCATACTGCGGCGCCAGCGGACGAATCCCGAGCACGTAGCGCACGTATCCGTCCAGACCCGCCGCGCCCCAGGCATGTGAAAGGCTGTCCCCCGTGACGTCGGCATCCCAAGACTCCCACGTGGCCGTCGCCCCGCGCGCGAGCGAGCGCGCCCAGCCGGGCTGCTTCTCGTTCGTGAAAAGATCGAGCAATGCCTCGCCCTCCCCGCTCTCGCCCAACGCGCGCACGAGCCAGCTCACCGTGACCATGCCCACGCTCATGCCCTTTCGCTTCACCTGTTCGACCACCGCGGCGCGGCGCTCCTCCGGCACGATGCCGAGGGCGAGCGGAAACATGTTCGCGTGCTGCGACGCATGCGCGCTCTGGACGCCTTCCGCCGACAGACCGTCGACATAAAGCCCGTCCGCCCCGAGGAGCCGCGTGTTGATCGCGGTTTTCAACGCCTCGGCCCGCGCCCGGTAGGCGTCGCGGTCGGCGCTCTCGCCAAGCTCGGCGGCGATCCTTGAGATCAGGTCGAAGTCGGCGTATGCCCAGCCGTTGATCACCGTGCGTGCGGCGGTGTTCATATCGTAACCGAAGCGCATCGATGCCGGCCAATCGACGATGCCGAATTCGTAGGCGCCCGATCCGCCGGTGAGGTTCGTGACGAGACCGGTCGCGGGATCGATGTGCCGCGCCACGTAGTCGGCGACGTCCTTCGACTTCCCGTAGTTCGCGCGCAGAAACGCGCGGTCGCCCGTTTCCAAATAATAGGCCCAAGCCCAGACGAGAAAGGCCTGCGTGAAATCGGGAATGTCGCGGGCGCCGTCCTTGTTCGGATACACCGCGTTGATGCGCCCGCGATCCTCGGGCTTCGACCAGTGCTGCTCCATCGAGCGAAGAAACTCGGAGAGCGCCCGCCGCGAAAGAGCGCGTTCATTCAACACCGGCATCGCGACGGCGCTTTGCACGGCGCCATCCAGGAGGAACCCGCCCTTCTCCCGGGTCGGCGTGTCGACGAACTCCTCCTGCGCACAGGTGAAAATCGAATGCTTCATCAGCTCCCACACCGCGTTCAGCGTGGCGTCGGACGACGCGAACTCCGACGCGTGCTTGTCGAGCCGGCTGTGGCGCACGACAAACGAGAAGTTTTCCGGCGTCACCGGCATGGGCGCGTTGTCGATTTGAAAGTAACGCATGCCAAGATACTCGGCCGGTTCGAACACGAACGCGCCGCCATCGAGGATGGCCCGATACTCCATGAGCGTGGACTGCGACTTCGCGTCCTTCGCAATCTCGCCCGACTCGCCAAGCAGATCCGCGCCGCGCATCGCGACGACCGTGCCGGACGCTCCGCCGGAAAAACGAATGCGAGGCTGGCCCGCGTAAGTCTTGCCCAGGTCGACGAGGTATTTGCCGTCGCCCAGCTTCTTGATGGAGGCCGGCGCGATTACGCTTTCCTCGATGCGCGTGAGGTCGGGATAAAGCCCGCCGGTCCACGGCGCCGTCGGTTGCGGGCCGACGACCGTCGCGACCGGCCACGAGGCATCGTCGAAGCCCGGCGCGGTCCAATCGGAAAGCAATTTTCGCGCATCGATCCGCTCGACGTAGCCGACACCCTCCCCGCGGTTGCGATGCACGAGATCCTCCAGGACCCAGGCCTCGGCCCTCGCCTGACGCCAAGTGCCGTCGGTTCCGATGACGCTCGTCTCACCATCGGCGTGCTCGATCACGATTTTCGCGATGAGTCCGCGCTCACCCGCCACGCGCCCTTGGCCGCCGCCGAACCAGTGGGTGAACACCGCGAACTGGTTCGCCGAGCCCGCGCGCAGCAGCGCGGTGATGTCGTGCGCGTTGTAGTATTGGTATTGTGGATGCTGGTAGGCCGGCCCCTTTCCAACGAGCGCGCCGTTCACGTGCAGCGCGTATTTGTGCGTCGCCGAAATGTAGGCGATGGCGCGCCGGATGGGCTTGGCGGGCAACACGGTCTGTTTGCGGAAAAAAGTGTAATCGTCGGCTTCTTTGCTCTCGCGGCGAATCCACGCGGCGCCGGCCCAATCCTCGTTGGCGAGCAAGCCGACATCGAAGGTCGCGGGCGCGGAGAACGCGCCGGGCCGCCCGTCCTTGTCCCTGGTGCGAACGGTCCAAAAGTAGCGTCGTCCGCTCTTCAACCCTGGGCCGCCGAAAGGGACGTGATTCTGGACTCGGCCGGCGACTTCGCCGCTGTCCCAGACATCCGCGCTCTCCTTCACCAACAACTCCGCCGAGGTCGCGACGAGGATTCGGTAACGCGTCTGGATTTCGTTCTGATCGGGATCTTCGACATACCAGCCGAAGGCGACGTCCGCCCCGGTGCCGATCGGATTCACGACGTCGTTGACCCGCAGATTGGAGGGCGATCCCGGAGGAGTCCCCGCCGCGGAGGGAAGCGGCTTCAGATCATCGGGCGCGCCGGGATCGGACGCGCGAAGTTCGATGCGGCCGAGGACGCCGTTTCCATGATGCGACGGCGGAGCGCCCATCCCATCGGGTGCGGCGGCGGGCGGCGTCTTTCTATTGTCGATGCAAAGAGTCAGGCGCTGGCGACCGGGCTTGATGTCCGCGGTCAGATCGAATGCCGCGCTCGAGATCGATCCGTCCTGCGAGTCGACCTCGGTCTCGTCTACCCAAACCGTGGCGGTCTGCGTGTGCTCGAGAAACAGCAGGATGCGTTTGCCGCGCCACGACTCCGGGATCTCCACCTCGCGCTGATACCATGCCGCGCCGAGATAGGCCGTGGTGCCCGGCAAAGCCATGCGT
>CAMLQS010000327.1 GCA_946482165.1 uncultured Verrucomicrobiota bacterium
GCGCGCAGCTTCACCGGGGTGCCCAGGGCGAGCAATTCGTCGCCGCACTGGATGCGCTCGTCCGCGCCGGGGCCCAGCAGGCGCGTCGGGCCGCGTCGCAACCCGGCGATCTGCACCCCGTGCCGCGCCGCGGGGGCGAGTTCCGACAAGGTGGCGCCGCAGGCGCGGCTTTCGGCGGGCACGGTCACCGTCTCCAAACCGACGACGTCAAAATCCGAGCCCTCCTCGCCGCCGTTGACCGCGCCGAGAAACGCCTTCGCGGCCGCGGCTTGGTCGGGCGTGCCGAGAAAAAGCACCTTGTCGCGGGGAAAAAGCGCCTGCTCGGGCCCCGGAAGCGTGATCATGCATCCTTGGCGCTCGACGCCCACGACCGTGCAACCGAAGCGCGCGCGTAGGTTGAGCTGGGCAAGCGTGCCGCCGGCGCAGGCCGCGAGATCGGGAATGACGCAGTCGGACACATTGAGCTTCCACTCCTCGTGTTTCCCGAGCCAGGGCACCGAGGTCGCGCTCAAGCGCGCCGGGCCGCCTTCGCCCAAGACCTCCTGCAAACCCACCTCCAGCTCGCTGTGCCAGTAGATCATGCGCCGGCGCAGAACAAAAAGAGCCGTCGCGGCCACCAAGGCGCCGCCGAGCAGCGTCCACTTCGCCGAACCCGAAGGAGCGAACGAGCCGACCCAGATGACCAGCACCACCGTCGCGACGAGCCGAATGCCGTTGGAGATCAGCACGCGGAGACGTTCACGCTTCGGCTGCGGCTGGGTCTGCGTGGAGAACTCCGCCACGATGAGGGCCAACGCGCCCACGTTGCGCCAGACCGCGAACAAGGGCACGAGCGCGACGACGACCAGCGCCGCCCAAAACAGGAAAGTCGGCCCGCCCTCGAAGAGCCAGTTTTCGCCGAGACGCCGCGTGATCGCGTTCTCCATCGGCTCGGCGGAGACCAGCAGGCCGGCGACGAAAAGCAGCTCCACGCCGATCTGGATCACGCGCTTGCGGCTGAGCTTCCACAACAGGCTGCCCGCCTTGCGTTCGCGCAGGCGCTCCAGCCATTCCTGATAGGCGTCGAGCGCGCCGACGAGCCAGCGGGGCCGGAGTCTGAGCAGCGAATCGGCGATGCCTTCGGAGCGGCGGGTCAGCACCGGAGCGGTCAGCGAGGTCACGAGCGAGAGACCGACCGCGAGCGGGTAATAACGCTCCGGCACCGCCTTCGCGGCGACGCCCAGCTGGGCGATGACGAAGGAGAACTCGCCGATGGGCGTCGCGATCAATCCGGTGCGCAAGCCGTCGCGATGCGAAGCCCCGGTCAACGTGAGCCCGGTCGAGACCGAAAACACCCGCACCAACAAGGTGAACACGGCCAGGAGCAGGATCATCCACCACGCCTCGCCCAGCGCGCGCACGTCGATCTGCAAGCCGATGCCGACGAAGAACACCGCGCTGAAAACGTCGCGCATGCCTTCAAAGATCCGCTCGACCTGGTGCCGATGCGGCGTCTCCGCCACGATGGTGCCGAGCAGAAAGGCGCCAAGCGCGAGCGAGTAGCCCGCGCGGTGCGCGATGATCGCGAGTCCGAACAGGAGCGCCGCCGTCGCGAGCGTTTGCAGTTCTTCGTCGGCCTTGAGACTCAGCTTGCGCAGGAGCCACGGCACGAGAAGCAGACCCAGGATGCCCGCGAACACGACGAAGGCGCCGAATCCGCCGACCGTCGCCCCCAACCCGCCGGCTTCACCGGCCAAACTCGCCGAACCACCGCCTCCGGCCGCTCCCAGCGCGATGACGGAGTTCAGCACCGTGAGCATCACGACCGCGACGACGTCCTCGAGGACGGTGACGCCCATCGCGAATTGCGCGGGCTTCTCGTGCGCCGATCCTGTCTCGTGCAGGATCTTCCCGATGATGGCCGACGAGGACACCATCAACATCGCCGCCAAAAACAGCGTCTCCGTCGGGCTGAGCCCGATGGCCGCGCCCAGCGCGCGAGTGGAGAAATAAGTGAGCACCGCGCCGAACAACACCGCGAGCAGCAGCCCCGCGCCGAGGCGCTTGAGCCGTTTCAGGCTGAGCTTCAACCCGATGGAAAACATCAGAAACACCAGGCCGACCTGCGCCGCCGTCGCGATGCTCGCGTCGTCCTTGACCAACGCAAAAGGCGGAGTGTGCGGCCCCACCACCATGCCCGCCACAAGGTAGCCGACCACGGCCGACAAACCCGCGCGCTGGCAGAGCCAGCCGAGGGCCGCCGCCGAGGCGAGGATGACCGCAAGGTCTTGGATGAAGGCTACGCCGTGCATGGATCGGTTTGTCGGGAATGATGAACGGAAGGAAGGACGCGTTGCGGACGTGCGCGCAGCAATAAGGTTCCATAAGGTTCCGCAAGGCGGGCGGAAGCTTTCCCTGTCACGGGTGCCGCCACGCGGCCGGCAGCAGCGAGGCGACGCCGTCGTTGCAGAGGACGTAGTAGAACCAGAAAATGAGCGCGCCCAACCCGATCAGAAAGCACGCCTCCCCCAGCCCGCCGGCCTTGGCGCGGCTGGTGCGGTGCAGCCAGCGCACGAGCGTCTCCAGCCCCGGCGCGATAAAAAACGCCACCAGCGATCCGCCGAACAACACCAGCGCGATCACGATGGTCGTGCGCAGCCAGGGGTCGCCGATGCGCTCGGCCTGGTAGCCGACGATCGAGTTGACCAGGTTCAGCAGCAGCAGACAGCAGGGCAGGACGTAATAGACGCGGACGGTGGCGTTCCCTTTGGCCATGGGTCCCCACACCGTCGCGGAGCCCGCTCCGGATCAATCACGGAATCGTCAGGCGGTCAGGCAACCCGCCCCGGCCACCTGAGGGCGGATTTCGTCGTCGCCCGTTCCACCGCGGCGAGGACCCGCGCCGCCGCGGCCTCCTCGGGGTCGGCCGGAGCTTCCGTGAGCCTGCCAAAATGCGTGGCCGTGAGCTCCCGGTGAGGACAATCCGCGACGGCCTGCCGAACCGCAGCCACGAGCTCCTGGTGGTTGCCGCGCCAGGTTCGTCCGGTCAGCCACTGCATCGCCGCGGGATGGACGGACCGCGCGCGAAAGTGGGGGAAAATCGCGGTAAGATCGGTGAGCACCCGCCGGACGATCAACTCCACGTCCTCGCGGCGAGCTCCGAGGGACGGCACGTTCACCACCGCCGGAACGATGAATTGGAGCTCTTCGAGAAACTCTCCGTCCGAGGAAGTCTGCCCGTCCGCGCCGGCGTTCACCGCGAAGACGATGCGCAGGGGCTTCTCTTTTTCGCGCTGCCGCCGCGCGCGCCGGAGAAATTCGAGCAGCGGCTTTTCCTGCGCCTTGGGCAATTTTTCCACCTCGGGCACAAAATAGGTCCGCGGCACGCCCTCGTTCAGGCGATCCAGCGAAACCTGGGTCGCCAAGGTCTCGACGTCGAGATCCTGCGCCGCGAGCACGACGAGCCCCCCGTGCAGATCGCCGCCCATCGCCTGGTATTCGCGCGCCACCAGCTCGAATTCCACGCCCGATTCCCCGCGCAGGATAAGGCCGACCGGGTCGTTGCGAGCGTTCCAAAGCTCGTTTATCACGCGTCGCATGGCGGCGGAGCGGTTGACCAGGTGCAGCGGACGGTAACCGCTTTCCCCGGGTATCGGCGGCACGCTCGCCATGGTTCCGGAAGGACCGTGCGCGATCGGCGCCACCGGGCGGTCCTTCCCAATCAAACGCTGGATCGCCGCGACTGCGCGCTTCGGGTTGATAGGCTGCAAAAGCGCGTCGCCGAGGCCTTGGGCGAAAAGCGGCAGCACCGAGTCGACCTCGTCGCGATTGGCGATCAGCAGAAAGCGCGTGTCGGCCGCCACCTGCCGGGCCTTGGCGAGAAACTCCCCCGTGTCGGGAACCGCGCCATGAACCAACACGCAAAGCTGGCAATAGCGCGATCCCAGCACGCGCAGGACTTCGTCGGCGTCCGGGCAGGAGGCGACGACGGCTCCGGCATCGGTCAGCAAAAGCGAAAACAGACTGCGCAAGCGGGCATCGGGGATGCAGACGGCGGCGTTGGGCGGCATCGAATCCGTATACAAGGCGGCGGCGCAAAACGGCTGCGCCGCCGAAATTAGAAGACGGTTAAAACAGGAACGTTACACACTGGGCGCGAACTCAATAGGCGCGACCGCGATACATGCGGACCGGCTTGGAAGAATCGGCGGCCACGGCTGCATTCGGGCTCGCGCCGGCGGCGGAAGCCAGGGCGGGCATCGGCGCGGCGGCGGGCACGGGCATCGGCGGGGTGGAAAAACGCTGCGCCGAAGGAGTGGCCGCGGCCACGGTCGGAGATTGCGATGCGTTGCTCCCCGTGGGAGCGGGAGCGGAAAAACCGCCGCGCGCCGCCATTTCCAAGCCGGAAACAATGTCCGGCGTAAGGTGTTTCATGGTCATGTTCGTGACCATGCGGGTGGAAGAGAGGTTGGCCCGCTCTCCGCCAAGGACCAAAAGGACCTGCTTCTCGGTGCGACGCAGCAAAACCCAGCGTTCGCTGAAGCGCAGCATGTAGTCGTCGCACGGCAGGAAGTTCTCGTCCATCGTCTCATACATCGCGACGATGCGCCGCTGGGCGTCCACGAACAGCTCGTTGGAAAGGAAGGAAGGAAGACGGTTGATATACATCTGTCCCTCGGTGCCGAAGAGGCACACGCCCTCGATGCCGGGAAGATCGAGGATATTGTCGAAAAGTTTGGAAATTTCCATGACGGGAAGGAGTCGGGTTGAAATTGGGCGATTCAGGCCGTGGCGGCCGGTCTCAGGCGTTCGCCAGCGCATTCCGGACGAGCGACACGGTTTCGTTGATGCGCGCTCGGGAGTTGAGGATGACGCCCACCGCGCCCCCTTGATGGGGAACGCAAATGACCGTGAGCGAACGGCCCTGGATTTGCGCCTCCTGGAAATCCTCGAGGCCGAACGATTCGCCGATCAAAGCCGCCACTTGCTGGAAGTAGACGAGGACGTTGGCCAGGACATCGACTTCGTTGCCCTCCTGAACGATCACATCCCCGGACTCCGAGCACTGCACATAACCGAGGACGTTCGGCGCCTGCATGATCTGCTGAACAGGTGTGTTGGTCATGGTATCCGCTAGTTTGCTGCTGCTGAAGGCATTCATGATGCGTCCCGTCATTCGCATTCGGCGTGCCAGCGCCGGAGAATTCCCGCCCACCCCCGGTAAATACCCTAGTCCCGCGCCGTTATTGTAGGTGACTGGCCACTACAAGGGGGGGCGGAAAGCCGGGGTTTTTACGTTTTGACACTCCATGGCGTGCGAATTGCACTGAAACTCAATACCCTGGGCGCCCGTCGCCTCGCTCGCCTCCCACGCAAATCATGTCTTCCCTCCTCGGCTACTTTTCCAACGACATCGGCATCGATCTCGGCACCGCCAACACGCTGGTATACGTCAAGGACAAGGGCATCGTTCTTCGGGAACCCTCCGTCGTCGCGCTCGACACCCACACCCGCAAGGTTCGCGCGGTCGGCGACGAGGCGAAAAAGATGCTTGGCCGCACCCCCGGCAACATCACCGCCATCCGCCCGATGAAGGACGGCGTCATCGCCGACTTCGACGTCACCGAGGCGATGCTGCGCTATTTTATCCGCAAGGTGCACAACAACGCCCTCCGGGTGAATCCCCGCGTGGTCATCGCGATCCCGTCCGGCATCACCGAGGTCGAGAAACGCGCGGTCAAGGACTCCGCCACCCACGCCGGCGCCCGCGACGTCATCACCAT
>CAMLQS010000328.1 GCA_946482165.1 uncultured Verrucomicrobiota bacterium
GCCCAGACCGAACCGTCCGAGCGCAGCGCAAGGCTGTGGTCCTCTCCCGCCGCGACTTGGTCGCCCAGCCGGTAGAGTGCGGTCTTGGTGTCGCTGTCGGGCCGGCCGGCCTTGACCGCCTTGACCTTGAGGAAGCCGGAGGGGGCCGAGATGGTCGAGCCGGACGCGATGGTGGGGCTGGCCGTGGTGGGTTCGGCGCCGTTGATGGTGTAATGCAACGTGACCCCGGCATCGAGGCTGCCGACGGTGACGGTGGGAGCGGAGAGGTAGGCGCCGCCGTCGGGGCTGAAGACGGGCAGCTGGAGTTTGTTGGCGAAGGTCAGGCCCTGCACGGTGGCGGGGCTGGACTGATTGACGTTGGTCCCGTTGCCGACCTGGCCGTGCGAGTTATAGCCGAAGCCTTTCAAGGCGCCTTGCGGATAGGCCGCGAGGGTGTGCCTGCCGCCCGCCGCGACGATGGACTGGCCCGTCAGCCCCGGCACCGGGACGGGCGTGGAGTGGGCGTTGCCGTCGACGGTGCCCAGGCCGAGCTGGCCGGAATCGTTCTGGCCCCAGGTGAAGACGGCTCCGTCGGAAGCGCGAACCGCCGCGGAGTGATAGTTGCCCGCGGCGATGGAGACATATTGGCCGGCGGGAAGCGCCGAGACCTGGGCGGCGTAGGAGCGGCTGTTGGTGGTCGTGTCGCCCAGCTGCCCGTAGCCGTTGTATCCCCACGCCCAGACGCGCCCGGATGCGTCGAGCGCCATCGCGTGATAATCCCCGGCCACGATGGCGACGATGTTGGCCAGCGTCCCGGCCCGGATCGGCGTGCGATAAGTGTTGCTGTCTCCGGTCCCAAGGCGGCCGTAGGGGTTCGATCCCCACGCCCAGACCGTGCCGTCGGACTTCAGCGCCAAGCTGTAGTCCGAGTTCGCCGCGATGGCCACCACGTTGCCCAGTCCCTGCGCCTGGACCGGCGTGAGGCGCGGCGTGTCGGTGCCGTCGCCCAAGCGACCGGATCCGTTGTCTCCCCAGCCCCAGACCGTGCCGTCGGACTTCAGCGCCAGGCTGTGATAGTCGCCCGCGGCGACCGCGACCACGCCCGACAGACCCGGCACCTGGACCGGCGCCAGACGCTGGTCGGTGGTTCCGTCGCCAAGCTGCCCGTAGCCGTTGTATCCCCACGCCCATACCGTTCCGTCCTGCTTGGCCGCGACACTGTGATACGCACCGCCGGCCACCGCTCTGACCGCGCTCAGCCCGGCCACCTTCGTCGGATAAAAATACGGCGCATACGACCCCAGCCCGAGCTGCCCGTTGTCGTTCTTTCCCCACGCCCAGACCGAACCGTCCGAGCGCAGCGCAAGGCTGTGGTCCTCTCCCGCCGCGAGCTTGACGATCACATGGTTGAAATCGGAGGCCAGATCGAACGAGAAGACGTATTTTAGCTGGCCGAGGTTGGCCAAGGCGTAGTCATCCGCCAGCGCGGTGGAATTCAGCCACGGATAAGTCCGACCATCTGCGACCGGATCCCCGGCATACTCAAATTCATCCAGGCGATCATAGAATTTCGAGGCCACCGCCTTAAGCTGGCCAACATTTATCGCCGCATAATCATCGGCCGTCGAGCCGCCCCAGCCTCCCACCATGCCTTGTATCGGCGCACCAGCTCCGCCCGGAATCCTGCTGTTGAACTCCGCCGCCGCCTTCGCGGCAATGTTCTTCAACTGCCCTATGTTGGCCGCTGCGTAATCGTCCGCGGCGGCGTAGTCCCCGGGCCACACCGGCCCCCCTGTCTGCTCGGGAGGAATTGGGTTGGCGACGATAACATCGCGTTCGAACCACCATTTGGGGTAGGCATCAGGCTTGGTGCTCGGCACGGGACCAGCACAGAGAAAGACACCGAAGGCAGCGCAAAGCCCTGCCTTCACGAAAAGCGACGAAATCTTCATTTTATACGCAGCTCGGAGCCCTTAGAGCGTCTCCGGGTTGGGGCCCGATTTGAACGTGCCCATGTCGATATCCCCCGCCTGCGAAACCCGGATGATCGCCTTGTTCTTCACGGTGACATTCCCTGTGACGGTCACGTCGCCGCCCAAACTGGACTTTCCTTGCACCGACAACATTCCCGATGAGCCGGGGCGGATATATACGTTTGCCGTCGCCGAATAGTTTGAGCCGGTGGGGTCGGACCCCAATATGATGTTGGGAGAGTCCGTTCGAACAGTAGCAGCAGCCAAAGTTAAAGTATTGTCATATAAAAAGGGATAGGTGCGCCCAATTTTTAGCTCAGATGATCCCATCCGAGTGATTATGCCCGCACCGGGAAAAAGGATGGAATTAGCATCGTTGAGGACGGTCGTGCCGTTAAATGTAGCGAAACCGGCAACACTGAAACCGCCGCTAACGTTGACGTCGCCAGCAGTGGTGGTGCCGGTAAGCGTGGCTCCCGCCAGTGTTTTGTTCGCGAGAGTTTGGGAGCTGGTCTCGTGAACGACTCCGACCGGTAGACGACCAGCCGGGATCGTGCCAGTGGTGAGCTGAGCCGCGTTGAGCCCGGTGAGGTTGGCGCCGCTGCCGCCAGCGGTTGTGAGCACGGAGGAGCCACCCACAGTTAACGTGCCGCTGACTTTGGCGTTGCCCACCACGTCGAGAACTTCGGTGGGATTCGAGGTTCCCAGACCAAGTTTTCCGGCCCAGAGCGTTCCAAAACTGGTCAGGGTGACAGGCGTCGGGTTGAACACGTCGGCGGCCGGAATGGCCCCATTCACCAGCGCAGCGGTGTCGTAAAACGTAACCGTCTGGAAGGTGCCGTAGGTGCCGACAACCCGCCATTCCATCTCCGTCCATCGCCAGTCGACGGGTTGGCGAACTTGGAGTTCGAAGTCCCGAACGCCGAGGCGAACGACACGAACATACTGATATTCTGCCTGGCCCTGCTCGATACGAGCCGTGTCCAAAGTATCGCCCCGCACCATACCGGAGAAGGGAATATGGACGCCCAACCCTGCGCCATGATTGTTCCGGTGGTCGTAGATTTTGCCCTCGAAGGCGATCGCACTGTAGGGATTGGCCGGCACCGATGCAGGCTGAAGGCGAGCGATGCGCTTCCACTCCTTGTCTTGGCCGCCGCCCCAAGTAATCCGGCGCCAGCCGAAGCTCCGGTCGGCGGCCGTATAATTATTGGTGTTGATCCGGAATGACCCGGCCACGTCCAAGGTGTTCATCGGGGAACCGGTGCCGATGCCGACATTGCCGTTGCTGCTAACGCGCATCCGCTCCGTCTCATTGGTGCGGAGGATCACGTTGGAGCCGGCGACATTGAGGTCGGCCCAGCCAGACAAGGCGGAATTATGGGCACCGATAACCGCGCCGTTGGTGGAGCTGCCGAGGTAGCCCGTCACCACCTTGTTTTGGCCGTCGGCGCCGACGATGGTGGTGGCTTGCCATGAGGCGGTGGGGTTGGTGGTCCCGCCCACGCGCAGCCGCGTGGTCGAGCCCGAGCCTGTGGTGGCGATGCCGGAGTTGATGATGGTCCCGGTGACATTGAGATCGCCGACGACATGAAGCTTCGAGGTGGGAGCAGCGGTGCCGATGCCGACGTTGCCCGAAGGGAGGATCGTCACCTTGGCGACGGCGGAGGGGCCGATCATCATCGAACCAGCAATGGAATTGGAAATGCCGGAACCAAAAATAAATGCATCGGCGGCGGTGATAGAATTGTCGAACCCGGCACTGAAACTGTTTTGACCGGTTACCGCGTTGGTTCGCCCGAGCGCGAAAGAATAAGGGGCAGTAATCCAGTTCTCGATGCCAAGAGACATGCTGCATTGGGGGCGAGGCGCGTTGGGGTTGTTCCAAACATCGGCGAGGATCGAGTTGAAAGCGCCTATGGCAAAGGAGGGCGCAGTCGAACCAGGGGACGTTTCAACATAGTTGTTAACTCCAATGCTGATCGTGTCGGGGCCTATGGCGGAATTTGTGGTTCCGAAAGCAATGCTTCGGTAGCCTGCGCTAACATTCGATGTGCCGATGGCGATTGAGTTATCCCCGCTTGCCACGTAGTTCGAAAATTCGTGTTCAACTTGGATATCCAAGGCGTTCACCCCTCTTGCATCCCCGCTGGTGTCGCCCAAGATGAGCGTGACGCCGTAGGTGTTTGGAAGCGCAGCAAGCAAACAGAGGAGGGTTTTGGTTAAAGAGCGCATGGGTGGTAGAAATTCCTAGGGATTACTTCTTAGGTATAAGACCTACTCATCGCGTCATCCTCTTTGGAGAATAATCCGCTCCGCATACGCAACTCGCTTATGCACGGCTCGGTGCGTAACGTTTTTCTTAACGAAATGCCCCCGCCACGCTCAAGTGCGGCGGGGGCATTGAAAATGGTGCAGCGCCGCGTCCGCTGCTTACTGCGTAAACAGATCCGTCGGCGTGCGAGCGAAAAACTCTTCCATGTAGGCGGTGGTGGCTTTGCCTTCCATGAAGGTCGGGTCGCTCATGATCGCCTTTTGCAGGGGAATGGTGGTCTTGATGCCGCGGATTAGGTATTCGCTGAGGGCTCGGTAGCTACGCTCCAAGGCGATCTTACGGGTCGATCCGAAGCAGATCAGCTTGCCGATCATCGAGTCGTAGTAGGGCGGGATCGTGTAGCCCGAATACGCGTGGCTGTCGACGCGCACGCCGTGGCCGCCGGGGGCGTAATAGAGACCAATCGTGCCGGGGCTCGGAGCAAAGTTACGCGCGGGGTCCTCGGCGTTGATGCGGCACTCGATGGCGTGCTTGGTAAAGGTGATGTCGCCTTGGTCGAAGGCCAGCTTCTCTCCGTTGGCCACCAGGATCTGCTGCTTGATGAGGTCGATTCCGGTAACCTCCTCGGTGACGGGATGTTCCACCTGGATACGGGTGTTCATCTCGATGAAGTAATAGTTGCCCTTGGCGTCGACGAGAAACTCGATCGTGCCGGCGTTCGTATATTCGGCGGCCTCGGCGGCGCGGACGGCGGCCTTGCCCATCTCTTTGCGAAGGCTGGGGGTGAGGAAGGGAGACGGAGACTCCTCGATCAGCTTCTGGTGGCGGCGCTGCACGGAGCAGTCGCGCTCGCCGAGGTGGAGGGTCTTGCCGTGCGAGTCGGCAAGGATCTGGAATTCGATGTGGCGGGGCTTCTCGATGTATTTTTCGAGATAAACCGAGCCGTTGCCGAAGGCTTTTTCGGCTTCGTTTTTGGCAACGTTGAACTCCTTGGCGAGGGAGACATCGTTGTGCGCGATGCGCATGCCGCGACCGCCACCGCCGGCCACTGCCTTGATGATGACGGGGTAACCGATTTTTCGGGCGATCTTGATGGCCTCGGTCTCGGTGGTGACGGGGCCATCGGAGCCGGGAACGGTGGGGACCTTGGCTTTTCTGACGGTGTCCTTGGCCACGGCCTTGTCGCCCATCATCTCGATGGACTTCGACTTGGGGCCGATAAACTTGATGTTACAGGCCTCGCACTGGGCGGCGAACTTCGCGTTCTCGGAAAGGAAACCGTAGCCCGGGTGGATGGCGTCGACGTCGGCGATCTCGGCGGCGGCGATGATGCGATCCGCGCGCAGGTAGGAATCGGCGCCCCTTGGACCGCCGATGCAGATGGCCTCGTCGGCGAGCTGCACATGAAGCGATTGGGCGTCGGCCTCCGAGTAGACGGCGAGGGTTTTGATGCCGAGCTCGCGGCAAGCGCGAACGATACGGAGGGCGATTTCGCCGCGGTTGGCGATGAGGACCTTTTGGATCACGGGAA
>CAMLQS010000329.1 GCA_946482165.1 uncultured Verrucomicrobiota bacterium
CTTTCTCGCTCACGCTGCCCCGGTTTATTTCCCAGACACACCCTGACACGAACAGACTGAGCTCGCCCGGGGACATGCGACGGGGCCATCGCAAACTTCCGCCAGCTAACATGGTAAGCAGCCGAGGGAATCGTCGGTCCCCCGCGCGGCGATTCTGCTTCGAGCCGTCGCCGGGGCGTTTTTCGTAATCATCGCCTTCGGACGTCCTTCAGCCATGCATTTATCCGCCCCCGCAGCCGCGAACTGCGTCGCCGAAATACCCGCCCGGGTCGCAACGCGCGGCGGCAGGCCGAAAGCGGCCTTCGTGATGGACCCGACCAGCCGGGATTTGATCTACGCGCCCGAGGAAAAGGCCGAGTTGGCCCGCCTCACCGATGTGGCGGACCGGGTGATACCCTTTCGCGAATGGACGAGGCATGCGGACATCTTGGCTGAGGCAGAGGTTCTGTTCTCCGGCTGGAGCGCGCCGTTGATGGACGAAACGTTCCTCAACGCCGCGCCGAAGTTGCGCGCCGTTTTCTATGGGTCCGGCTCCGTGCGATATTTCCTGACCCCCGCTTTTTGGGAGAGAAATATCGTCATAACCAGCGCGGCATCCGCCAATGCCGTGCCCGTCGCCGAATACACCGTGGCCACCGTCCTCTTGAGTCTGCGCGACTTTTGGAACCGGGCGGCGCAGGCCAAGGCGGGGCAGGGGTGGGGCGACCACACGCGCCGGATTCCGGGCTCCTTCCGCGCGACCGTCGGCCTCTTGTCCTTCGGCGTGATCGGCCGCGCGGTGGCCCGCCATCTGAAGTGTTTCGACGTGCGAGTCCTGGTTTACTGCCCCTACTTGGAGGCCGCCGAGGCCGCTGCGGCGGGCGTGCAACGCGCGGGACTTGAAGAGCTGTTTGATCGCTCGGACGTGGTGTCGATCCACACTCCGGTCCTGCCCGAGACGATCGGCATGGTGGACGGGCGTCTGGTGTCCTCGATGAAAGTCGGGGCGGCCCTGATCAACACCTCCCGCGGGGTGATTGTGAATCAGCCCGAACTCGTGAACGTGCTGCGCCGACGTCCGGACTTGCGCGCGGTGCTCGACGTGACCGACCCCGAGCCGCCGCTGCCCGGCGACCCGCTCTTGGATTTGCCCAACGTCACCGTCACTTCGCACATCGCCGGATCGCACGGGCGGGATTGCCAGCGGATGGGCCACTACATGGTCGAAGAAGTCAGGAACTACCTCGCGGGCCGGCCTCTGCGCTGGCAGGTGACGCGCGAGGCGCTGGAACGCATGGCCTAGGCCCGGGCGGGAAGGATCGGCGAGGCTGTGGCAGCGAACCCAAAACGGACTGCGATAGAAGATCGGGTCGCGGCCACGCACGGGATTGGTCCCGTGCTAAATGGGTAAGCGCCGATAAGCCTCGAAGCGCTGGCATTGTCTTATCCCTTTTGGCCTTTTGCTTTCTCCGCCCCCCATCCGGGCGCCCGCCTGCGATCGCCCCTCTTGTTCCCCACATGACCAAATTGCGCATAGCCTTGTTTGTCCGTAGGCTCGTCGTGGCTCTGTGCATTCTCCCAGTGGCCGCGGACGCCGCAGGCGCGTCGGGGGAAGCGGGCGATTTGGTGCTCTGGTATCAAACGCCGGCCGATGCCTGGGTCAAAGCACTCCCCGTGGGCAACGGACGTCTGGGGGCGATGATCTTCGGCCAGCCGGCCAAGGAGCGCCTCCAGCTGAACGACGTCACTGTTTGGTCCGGCGATCCGCAGCCCGATGCCGACCGCAAAGACGCCTGGAAGGAACTGCCCGAACTGCGTCGTCTCATCCGAGAGGGGCGCTACGACGAGGCGGAAAAATTCGCCAACGCCCGCTTCAACGGCCCGGCGCCCTATCGCAGCTCCTATCAGACGCTGGGCGATCTGAATCTTGATTTCACCCTCCCGGACGGCGAGGTCGGCGATTTCCGCCGGCAGCTCGACATCGGGCAGGCACTCGCCGCCGTGAGGTTTACCGTCGCAGGCACCACCTTCGAGCGGGAGGTCTTCTCCAGCGCGCCGGACCAGGTGCTCGTGCAGCGCATTTCCGCCGATCGCCCGGGCGCGGTCGATTTCACCCTTCGTCTTTCCCGCGTGGAGCGCGCCCGGACCGTCGCGGAAGGCGACGACACCCTTGTGATGACAGGAAACACCGGGAACACGCTGGGCTACGAGGTCCGCGCCCGCGTCCTGACCAAGGGAGGCCGCGTTTCAGCGGGCCCCGGGGGCGAGCTCCGCGTCGAGGGATCGGACGAGGCCGTCGTGCTTCTCGCCGCCGCCACCACGTTCGTCCTCGACCACTCGGCCGGCTACAAGGGCGGGGACCTGTCTGTCGCGAAAAAACGAATACAGTCCGCCTCCGCGAAGACCTACGCCGCCCTCCGCGCCGCCCACGTGAACGATCACCGCCGCTATTTCGACCGGCTCCGCCTCGACCTCGGCGCGCAGGACGACGGGCGCCCGACCGACGAGCGCCTCCGTGACTACCAGCGGCGGCCCGATCCCGCTTTTGCCGCTCTGTTCTACCAATACGGACGCTACCTGCTCATCTCCTCCAGCCGGCCGGACAATCCGCTGCCCTCCAATTCCCAGGGCATCTGGGGCGACGGTCTCGATCTCCCGTGGAAGTGCGACTACAAGTCCAATATCAACTACGAGATGAACTACTGGGCCGCCGAGCCCTCCAATCTCGCCGAGATGCACGCGCCCATGCTCCGGATGACGCAGAACCTGGTCGCTCCGGGCACACAAACGGCCCGCGCCTACTTCGGTCCCGACACCCCGGGTTGGGTCGTCGGCTACACCACCAACGGCTGGAGTTGGACCTCCCCCGGCGAACGCCTTCCGTGGGGCGTCTGGTTCGGCGGCAGCGCCTGGATGTGCCAGCACCTCTGGGAGCATTACGCCTTCGGACGCGATCTCGATTATCTCCGCTCGGTCTATCCGACACTGAAGGGCGCCGCCGAGTTCTGGCTCGCGAATCTGGTCGAAGGCGCCGACGGCAAGCTTATCACCTCGCCCTCCTCCTCGCCCGAGAACACCTTCCTCACTCCCTCCGGCATGCGCTCCTCCGTCTGCGAAGGCGCCACGATGGAAAAATCGATTGTCTGGGACCTGCTGGCCAACACCGCCCAGGCCGCGGCGCTGCTTGGCGACGAGGCTTTCCACAAGAAGGTGGCGGAGGCGCGGGACCGCATTCGCCCGCCGCAGATCGGCCGCCACGGCCAGATCATGGAGTGGGGCGCCGACTGGGACGATCCGAAGGACGAACATCGCCACGTCTCCCATCTTTTCGCCCTGCATCCCGGCCGCGAGATCACCGCGCTTGGCACGCCCGCCCTGGCCGAGGCCGCCAAGGTCACGCTCAAGCACCGCGGCGACGACGGCACCGGCTGGGCGCTCGCTTGGAAGATAAATTTCTGGGCGCGTCTCCGGGACGGCGACCACGCGCACAAACTGATGGGCAACCAGCTCCGCTACACCGAGAATCTCAAGACCGTCATGCAATATGCCGGAGGCACCTATCCGAACCTTTTCGACGCTCATCCGCCTTTCCAGATCGACGGCAACTTCGGTTTCGTTTCCGGCGTGAACGAGATGCTGCTCCAGTCTCACGAACGCTACGCGGACCCGGCGGCTCCGTATCAGGATCGTTACTACATCGATCTGCTGCCCGCCCTGCCCAAGGCCTGGCCGAACGGACAGGTATCGGGCCTGCGCGCCCGCGGCGGCTTCACCGTCGACCTGCGCTGGCGCGACGGCGCCTTGGTTGCCGCCCGCGTCACCAATCCGGGAAGGATCACCGCGGTCGGCCGCGTCCGTGATGGCGGCGAGGTCGCCGATCTCGTGCTCAAGCCCGGCGAGAGTCGCCTTGTCGGCAGATAGCCGTCCCGCTCCCTTTCCCCCGTCAAACATCCCCATGTCTCGCGTTCCCGCTCGTCGTTTGCTCATGATCCTCGCCGCCGGCGTCTCCGCGCTGGCGGCGCAGGCTCGCGAAAACTTCAATCTCAACCGCGAGTGGAAGTTCTTTCTCGGCGACGCCGCCGGGGCGGAGGCTCCGGCCTTCGACGTCGGCCGATGGTCCGACGTCCATCTGCCGCACAGCTTCAGCCTGCCTTACTTCATGTGGCCCGAGTTCTACGTCGGCTACGGGTGGTATCGCAAAAGTCTCGAGGTGCCGGCGGAGTGGCGGGGCAAGCGCGTCGCGCTGGAGTTCGAAGGAGCCTTTCAGGAATCTGAGATATTCGTGAACGGCATCCGCGTCGGCGAGCATCGCGGCGGCTACACGGGCTTCAGCCTCGACATCACCGAGGCGCTGCGACCCGGCGCGAACGTGATCGCCGTTCGCATCAACAACCGCTGGCAACCCGACCTCGCGCCTCGCGCCGGCGACCACACCTTCGGCGGCGGGCTCTATCGCGACGTGCGCCTCGTCGTCACCGACCCTCTCCACGTCGCCTGGTGCGGCACCTTCGTCACCACGCCGACGCTCGCCGCGAAGGCCGGCGCGGAGAGCGCGGTCAACATCAAGACCGAGCTGCGCAACGCTTCCTCCGCCGACCTGGACGCCATCGTCCGCACCGAAATCCTCGATCCCTCGGGGGCGGTGGTCGCCACGGTCTCCACCCGGTTGAAGGCGGCGGCCGGCGCCGTTCTCGCGATCGATCAGACCACGCCCCCCGTCGCCGCGCCGCGGCTCTGGCACCCGGACCACCCGCACCTCTACCGCGCGCGCACCGCCGTGTTCGCCGACAGCGGGCCGCTCCGGCGTAACAAACCGGTGGATACCTACGAAACCGTTTTCGGCTTTCGCTGGATCGAGTGGACGGCCGACCGCGGATTCTTTCTCAACGGGCGGCACCTCTACCTGCGCGGCGCCAACGTCCACCAGGACCACGCCGGCTGGGGCGACGCGGTCGCCAACGCCGCCCACGAGCGCGACGTGCGCATGGTGAAGGAGGCGGGCTTCAATTTCATCCGCGGCTCGCATTACCCGAAGGACCCGGCCTTTTCCGCCGCCTGCGACCGGCTCGGCGTGCTTTGGCTTTCGGAAAACGTCTTTTGGGGCATCGGCGGCCGGCACCGCGACGGCGGCTGGGGCGCCAGCGCCTATCCGGTCGCGCCCGAGCACGAGGCGGCTTTCGAGGAGAGCGTGCTCGCAAGCTTGCGCGCGATGATCCGCGTCCATCGCAACAGCCCATCGATCATGGCCTGGAGCATGAGCAACGAGCCCTTCTTTTCCGACGTGCCGATGGAGAAGGTTCGCGCGCTGCTCGCGAAATCCGTGGCCCTCTCCCGCGAGCTCGACCCCACGCGGCCGGCCGGCGTCGGCGGCGCGCAGCGGCCGCTCAATGAGGAGCGCATCGACCGCGTCGGCGACTTCGCCGCCTACAATGGCGACGGAGCCACGCAGCCCGCTTTCCAGAATCCCGGCGTGCCCAGCCTCGTTTCCGAATACGGCAGCGTCATCGCCGAGCGTCCCGGCGCTTTCGCCCCGGGGTGGAACGAGTTCAAGTCACAGGTCGTCGACGGACGTCCGACGCAATTTCCCTGGCGCGCCGGCGAGGCAGTCTGGTGCATGTTCGATCACGGCAGCCACGCCGGCCTGAACCTCGCCCGCATGGGCATCGTGGACTACTTCCGCGTGCCGAAGCGCGCCTATTACTGGTATCGCGAGAACTACGCCGGCGTGCCCGCCCCCGCGTGGCCCGCGGACGGGAAGGCCGCGAAGATCGCCCTTTC
>CAMLQS010000330.1 GCA_946482165.1 uncultured Verrucomicrobiota bacterium
AGGCCAGCCTCGAGCGCATCGTCAAGGGCCAGGACACCCTCAGCGTCACCGGCAACGTCCTCCGCGACTACCTCACCGACCTCTTCCCCATCCTCGAAGTCGGCACCTCGGCCAAGATGCTCTCCATCGTTCCCCTCATGAACGGCGGCGGCCTCTTTGAAACCGGCGCCGGCGGCTCCGCCCCCAAGCACGTCCAGCAGTTCACCGAGGAAAACTTCCTCCGCTGGGACAGCCTCGGTGAGTTCTTCGCCCTCGCCGCCAGCTACGAACACCTCGCCGTCACGCAGAAGAACGCCAAGGCCCAGGTCCTTGCCGAGACCCTCGACGAGGCCAACGGCAAGTTCCTTGAGAACGACAAGAGCCCCGCCCGCAAGGTCGGCGCCGGCATCGACAACCGCGGCAGCCACTTCTACCTCGCGCTCTACTGGGCCCAGGCCCTCGCCGCGCAGTCGAAGGACGCCGAGCTGAAGGCCGCCTTCTCCCCGCTGGCCGACAAGCTCACCGCCGCCGAGAAGCAGATTGTCGCCGAGCTCATCGCCGTCCAGGGCAAGCCCGCCGACATCGGCGGCTACTACCGCCCCGACGACGCCAAGGCCTCCGCCGCCCTCCGCCCGAGCGCGACCTTCAACGCCGCCCTCGCGAGCCTCTAAACGCTCACCGTCCGTCCCCGGCCCCGGCTAACGCCGGTTCCGAACCATAGGTCCTATAGGCCCCATAAGCCCTATAGGACCTATTTTCTTTTCGGCCCCCGCCGGCACGCCAGCGCAACCCCGCGCCCGCTACCCGCGCCCCGCCTGCCGACCCTGCCTGCTCCGCGCCGCCAGCCGCGCCCGCGTCATCCGCTCCCGCAGCCACCCTCCCTCAATAAAGCCTGCTCCAGCTGCTTGATCTGCCAGCTTCCGCACAAACTTCACCTCTTTGCTTTCCTTGCTCCACAGCGCCGCGTCGCGCACCCGCAGGTAGTCTTCCCCCCATCCACGCTCCCTCCGACATCATGAAAAAGCTCCTCCCCCTCCTGCTCCTGCTTGTATTGCCGATATCCGCCAGCCCTCTTCCCGACTAGCGCTGAACAAGATTTCCGCACCATCCCGGAAACCGTGGCCTTTAGCCGCACCATCTACGCCATCTGCGAACTGGAATGATTTCAATTCCAGCCAACCTTATGGACCGCCAGCTCCACCTCACGCAGTCGCCCGCCGAGCCGTGGCGGTTCATTCCTCCGCCGGTCGAAGGCGCCTACTCTCTCCTGTTCATCACGCTCGCCAGTATCCCGCGCGAAGAGAAAAACCGCCTCGCCGCCGAGATCATCGCTTCCGATGCACGCAACATCGCCTGCTGGGGCGTCGAATGCGAGGATTGGCACGACATGGTCGACTGGGCCTATCTCGCCACCGACGAAAATTTCCACCCTCTCGCCGAGCGCTCCATTATGACCTCGTGGCACCGCGACGAGTCGCTTGCCGACGCCGTTTTCTACCTCTGGTTCTGCGGCGTCGTCGACGACACCTTTCCCACCCGCGTCGGCATCTTCATCCTCGGCGATTCACCCGACATCCGACCAGCCCTGGAGATCGCAGTGGCCAACGAGGTGCCGGGGCAGTCGCTTCTCACCTATTCCTAAGCCGTGTCCATGCAGTCGAAAGGCGGAGTAGCGGGGTGATATGGCGAGTGCATTTTAGAGGTGAACGACCAAGGAATACCCGGAGGGTATTGCGCCGGAAGAGAACCACTGAAAGGTGCCGCCAGATTACCTCGATACGACCCTTCCGACTGCATGGATGCGGCTACGCCGAAGCCGCCAAGATTGCCGGCATCACTTTTTCCTGGTCGCAGCCATTGAGGCCGGCGTCCCCCGCGGCGTTAAACTCGATAAGCGCCAACCCTCGTTCCAAGCAAAGCCACAAAGCGGAGTATTGAGGCGACACCGATGTGCCCATTGTCTTTGTGCCGGCTAAAATCATCGCCAAAGGTCGGCTATTTCCCCCGCATTTCACTCACATGCGCCTCTGGAACCGTTTCTTCGGCCGCCGCTTTTCCTTATCCCTTGGAAAAGGTCCCCGGTGCGAATGCAGTCGAGGAATGGCGCAAACGTCAGGCCGAGTGGCGCCAAGAGGGCGGCTCCGCGGTCATGTTGCCACCCAAGGCCGTGCATAGCTTCTCGCCCTTGCTCGCTCCGCGAGAGCCAACGCCGTAAACAATCTTGGACGCGGCAAACGGTTTTTCAGTCGAAGAATTTTTCGCCAAACGCAAAGACGAGCACGCAGACGACGAGATTGATCTCGAAGAAGGCCAATGGCCGACGCAGTCGGTGAGCCCGATAAAATTAAACGCGCATTACGACCTGCTCCGCCAGCAGCCTTACGAACACGTATTTCTCGCCAAGATCCCAACGGACAAGCCGTGGGAGATTCCGGCGTATTTAAGATTCGGCGGATGGAACGAGTGCCCGGGCCCCGAGGAGCTGGTAGTCGTGCTTCGCCAGTGGAGCCAGCGATACGGTGTCGAGATATATTCGCTCTCGGATGATGCTATGGAATGCACGGTAGCTCGACCGCCGCAGACGCGGGAAGACGCCATGGCGCTGGCTCACGAACAGTTCCTCGTCTGTAATGACATCGTTTCCCAAGGCACCGAAAGCGTGGCGTTACTCGCAGCGAGCCTCCTGAAGGCCGACGCTTGGTATTTTTGGTGGGACTGAGCCTATGAAAAAATTCCTCGCCCGGC
Organism: uncultured Verrucomicrobiota bacterium; assembly: GCA_946482165.1. The sequence goes on from CAMLQS010000330.1 coordinate 2,725, forward strand.
TTTTTCGCCGCCCACAACCGGAACTCGTGCCCTACCACGATTCCGCTACCGGCAGGGCGGTCATGATACCCAAGGCGGAACTAGGTCCCGGAGCCGTCCTGATTCACATCGCAGGAGAGCCGCATCCGGTCTACGCCGACAGCGCGCAGCTCAAGCAGTCCGATCACCGACATCCTCCGTTCGAGGGAGACGTTAAGGAGGCCATCGAATCGCTGGCTTCCGATTTGAGTTCCGTCAGGCCAATGAGCTACGAGCAGTGGGAGGACGGATTTCGTCGCGACCAGAATCCCGAACGTGAACTGGCGGGCTGGCTGCACCTCGCCGCCATACTCAAGATCCTGAGCGAACGCTTTGCCTTCGACGACGATCAGCGCAAGGAGTGCTACATGGTCCTCGTCGCTTGCTACACCGGTGATCGGGAGACGGTGCGACAACGCTCGGATCCCCGGTTCCTCACGAACGAACAGGTAAATCTGGCCGTGAAATATTTCTTCGATGGCGGCTACCGCTAGTTTTGCCACCGAACTAAACGATCAGTTCCCTCTTTTTACTGACAGGTATACCCGAGCCCGGCGGCCTCGAAATCCCACTCAAAAGAGCACGTTCTCGATGAAGCGCTCGACGTGCTTCGGCTGTTCTCGGTTGGCGCGCACGACCACCACGAGTTTCCGGACGAAGCGGTCAGGCCAGGCTAGGCGGCGGATCGCCCGCTTCCTCCCATAGAGCGCAAGGGCCCGGATTGGCACGAAGCTCACGCCCATGCCAACACCCACCAGATTGATGATCAGATCGTAGCTATCGAGGCGCAGCGTCGGCTCCACTTTGCAGCCGTGCTTCGTCATCCACACTCGGAGACGGCGGCCGGTCTGCGATTTTTCGTCGAGCAGGAGCCAGCTCTGCGCCGCCGCCCAGCGCTCGAGTTCATCCCTCCGCGCCCGCTTCGGAAAAGTCGCGGCCGGCGCGGCCGGCGCGATCAGGGTAAACGCATCGTCGAATCGATGCGTCACCCGCAGCGTCGCCGGCACGCGCGCCGGCGGGCATATCACGCCGACGTCGAGTTCGTTGGCCTCAAGCGCGCGCACGATTTCGTCGCCCGTTTCGTAGCGCACGCGACACGCCACCTCGGGAGCCCGTCGCAGGTTCGCGTGAAAAAAGCCCGGCAGATAGGCGAGCGCGATCGAGCGCGATACTCCGACCTGCACGACCTTCTTCGCTCCGGCGAACTCCTCCTTCATCCGACGCAGCACCCCATCCACATCGCCCAGCAGGCGCTGCGACTCCGCGAGCAGCCAGACCCCGGCCGGCGTCGGCACCACGCTGCGGGTCGTCCGCTCCAACAGCGGCACCCCGAGCTTGTCCTCCATCGCGCGGATCTGCCGGGTCACCGCGCTCTGCGTCAACCCCGCCCGCTCGGCCGCCCGGGTGAAACTCTGCTGCTCCGCCACCAGCCGGAAAAGACTCAGCGCATACAAATCAAAGGGAACCTGCGCCAAGAAATCATTCATTTTCCGCATCAAACCATGTGACCAATGAATTTCACGCACGAATAGGCCGATGTTAGTCTTCGAGTCCTCCCATGGCTACACCCACCGAACGTAAGACCCAAAACATCGCCGGCCGATTCTACGTCGACGCGACCTGCATCGATTGCGACCTCTGCCGGACCGCCGCTCCCGATTTCTTTCGGCGTGACGACGACAGCGGCCAGTCGATCGTCTACCGGCAGCCCGAGTCGCAGGACGAAATCGAGCTAGCCCAAGAAGCACTCGTCGACTGCCCTACCAGCTCCATCGGCGACGACGGCACCGGTTGATGCCGCGTGTGTCTCGCATCCGGTCAGCACGGTCAGGATGTAGACGGACCTCGTCGCGGCGCGGAGTCGGCTTCGTCGTCGCCCGGAACTTCCCCGCATCGATCCGGTCCGCACTGATGCGATCAACACGCGTCCCCGCCGGATGGCGCCGGCGTTCGATGCGAACGCCGGCTTCGGGTCGCGATACTACTTCGTGCCGCGCAGGCCGCCCGCCAGATACACGACGAGCAGAATCAGGAGGATAAGACCCACGCTGCCGCCGCCGATGGCCGGGCCGCCGATGTAGAAACCTCCGCCGCCGAATAGAAGCAGGAGCACGATGATGAGAAGTAGAGTATTCATGCCGACAGGGTATCCCCCCCGTCCGCCACCGCCTATAAGGCCTTACCCTACCCCGACCTAGGCTAAGCCGCCTCCCGCCTCGCCGACCAATCGCCGCTCCCGAATAGGCCGCGCGCGCCTCGCCCCTCCCTCAACACTCCGCATCGTTCCCCTGTTTTCGAGCCGCGCCCGCCGCCGATAGTTCGCTCCGTCACATTGGCCGCGGCGAGCCCTCCGAGGAGATGGTGCTCGCTACCGGCGGCCGCCCGGCGGATAAAGCGGCGCGCGTCGGGGCAATGACGCTTCCGGGGCGCACCAGTTCTAAAAAATTCCTCCCATGGGCGACCGTTCTCCGAAATCGAATCAAAAACAGGCCACGCAAAAGCAGACCAAAGCGAATGGCGTGAACCAAAAGAAGCAGGCCGCGATCACCGCCCAGCAGGCGACGAAGGCCAAGGCCGCCGCGGCGAAAAAGAAGTAAGTCGAAGTCCCTTTTATGGCCAAATCCCAAAACTCCCAAAAACAGACCAAGAAAAAGGCGCTCAAGACGCCCGCCGAGAAAAAGGCCGCCAAGCGCGAAAAGAAGAGCCGCTAGGCGTGGCGTGTCCAGGGAAGCGATCATGCCAGCGTGAGTCCGAAAGGCGGCTGGCCAAGGCGACCGCCTGGCGCTCTCTGACGGAGATATCCGCGGCGTGTCGCTCACGGGCGGTTCGATTCCGCCGATTATCGCGGATTCCAAGTTTTCACGGTAACGGGGACTCCCCTGGTTCGGCGCGGCCAAAAACGCGCGCATGTTCTCCAGGCCCGCGTCGCCCGCCCGCCAGCCTTCGAGTCTCTGCTATCCGTGCGCATCCGTGATATCCGCGGTTCCCACTGCCGG
>CAMLQS010000331.1 GCA_946482165.1 uncultured Verrucomicrobiota bacterium
GTGATGCCGCTGTACCAGAAGGCAGAGAAACCGCCTCGCCGCTTTGAATAAACGAAGTGGTCCGGGAACCCGCGTGGCTGGTGATCACCGTGCTGGAAATTGCTCCGAAATGGACGCTGACCGCGACCGGGCTCAGCGCGGGCAAATCAAACTCCAAGGGGTCCGAATAAAGCACGCCGCCGGGCGGGATGACCGCGCCGGGCGCACCGCGGAAACGCAAGGCGCGGGAAGTGCCCGCAGCGATTTCTCCGGAGCCCGGCGAGCCGGCCGCGCGGGCGAGCCCCGCGGCCTGGATCTCAACGGGAGAGCTGCCGTAGGCGTTGGTGAAACGGAAACGCACCAAGCCGCCTCCGACGGAAACGCGCACGAATTGACGGAGCGTGTTGTGCGCAAGCGGCGAAGGCGGCAGGTTGTCCGTGCTCGTGGATTGCGGCGCGGTGGTCCACGTCGTGACCCAACGGCCATCCGCCGCGCGGGAGAGAAGCGGAGCCAGCAAAAGCAGCGTCCAGATGCCCAGAAAGGAAAAGCGGCATGGAAATCGCACGGAGGAAAAAACAAAGCGCATGGCAGTCGGCAAAGAATTCAAGGGTTCGAACGCAGACGGAAAAAACGGCGCGGCACGCCTTGAAGAATCTCCGTGTAGGTCAAGCGCCCGCCGGCGTCGGCCGGCGCGGTAAGAACCGCCTGCCACGACCCCGGAGCAGCCAGATCGGAAGTGGCCTCGACGGCATAGTTGGAGAAGGGCCCTCCCCTTCCGGTCACCGTCAGCGTCGGCGCGCCGCCGCCGAGGGATGCGGCCGCGATCTCGATCGACAGCGGCAATGGGATCGCGAACACCACTCCGGTGCCGCCCGGCCCTCCGGCGACAGCCGTGCCGTAGAGCGTGTCACCCGCCCTCAGCAGCTCCGCCACGGGATAGGCGCCGCGTGCGTTCAGCCCCTCCGCTTCGAGCGGTTCGAAGTGGTGCAGCGTGCGCAAAGCCGGATCGGTGACATCGAGCGAAAAAACCACGCCCGTGCCGCCCGCTCCGCCGGCCGACGCGACGCCGTAGAGCAGATTGCCCGAGGCCGTCAGTCGTCCGACCGCGGCCGCCCCGTCCGCGTTGGCGCCCGTGGCCGGGTCCGGTTTCGAAAACTCGTGCAGCACCGAAAAAGCGCTTCCGCTCGTCGAGACGGAGTAGACTATCCCCCGCCCCCCGCCGCCTCCACCGAGCGTGGCTCCGTGCAGGCGACCTCCGATGAGAACGCCCCCGTTGCAGGGGAATGCGCCGCCCGCGTTGGTTGCGGTCGCCGCGTCCAAGGGGCCGAAGGCGTGCAACACCGAGTAGCCCGTGCCCGAGGTCGCCAACGAAAAGACGACGCCTGTCCCGCCCGGCCCTCCGGCGGCGGCGACTCCATAAAGCGTGGAGCCCGAGGCGATCAACCCGCCGCAAGGCTGGGCGCCGTCGTCGTTGTATCCGGTTATCGGCGACACGGCGCCAAACTCCTTCAGCACGGCGAACCCGGTCCCGTCCACGTTGAGCGAAAACACCACGCCCTGCCCGTTCGCCCCGCCCAGCGCGGTCGCGCCGTAGAGCGTGGAGCCCGACAGCAGCAGCGGGCCGACCGGCGCCGCGCCGCCGGCGTTGAGTCCGGTGTGGGCCGCGAGGGCGGCGAAGTTGCGCAGAACCACGATCGCCCCGTCGGCGCCCCGCCGGAACACGGTGCCGGTGCCACTCGCTCCGCCCGTCTGCGAAACGCCGTAGAACACGCCTCCGGCGCCAGGCGTCAGCCCGCCGTGCGGCCGGCCGGGCCCGATCTCGGCCGGAAGCGTGTTGGCGACCGCGAAAGATTCCCCGTCGGCGCCGACTTTGTAGATCGTGCCCGCCCCCTGGAGGCCGCCGCCGGAGGCCACGCCCCAGAGCAGGCCATCTTGCATCACGAGCCCCGACGCCGGCCCGGCGCCTTCGTGGTTCGTCGCCTTATAGGGTTCGTCGAAACGGTGCAGCGCCACGCCGTCGGCGCCGGCGTAGCTCTCCGTCGGAGGGCGCTCCGGCAAGAGGCCCGACTCGAGCTCCGCGACAGTAAGCGGGACGTCGGCGGGCGCGAAGGCGAACTTGTCGATGGAGAACCCGTCTTCGCGTGATCCCATCTGAAAAGTCTGCGTAAGCGCACCCTCGCCGACGGTGAAGAAGGTGCCGAATTTGACCCATTTCCAGACTTGGGACCCCGCCGAGCCTCCGCCCACCACGATCTGGTCCGAGGCGCCGGTATAGCCGGTATCGACCAACCCCGAGAGCACCGCCACCCAGTTGGAGCCGGTCGTCGGCGATTTCGCTCCGAAGCTCGACGCGTAGAAGAAGCTGTCGTCGCCAAACGTGCCCGGCCCCACATGGACGCGGACGTAGAGTTGATAGATATCGGCCGCGGGGAATTGAATCGAGTAACTGGCCACGCGCGCCGCCGAGCCCGGCGTGGACCCGGTGTTGTTCGTCGTGGGCGAAATCGCCATCGCGCCCGCCACGGTGGAAACCAAGTATTCCGAACCGAGGGAGCCGGATTCCGCCTCGACCAGCGGAAAGGTCGCGCCGCTCGAGCCGCCGTCGATGGCCGACACGCGCAGGCCGTTGACAAAAACATTGGGCAAGCCGCCCGAGCCGCCGGCCGCCCCGGCGCCAGTCAGCCGGATCACCCCGGAGGCATCGGCTTGGGCGGTAAGCACCGCGGCATAATTGGCCAGACTCGATGGAGCGGACGACGTCGTTCCATCGAAAGAACTGGTCGCGCTGTTCCCCGTGACGGCATCGGTCCACACGGCCGAGCGAGTTCCGGTCGATGAAAAGTCAAAGCCCCAGATCTCGATCATGTATTCGGTGTCGGCGCCGAAACCCGACAGCGTGACCGTCGCCTGCGCGCCGCCGACCGTGCTGTTCGCGACAAACCAGAAATCCCGCCACATCGTCGCGTCGGCCGGGAACTGGGCGCTGTTGCGATCCCGATCCTGCCCGTCGCCCGTCGTCGACAACGTCAGGCTATGCACGCCGTCGCCGCCGCTGATCGTGTCCGCATTGTCGGACACCCCGGTGACACCCACCCAGCCCGCGGCCACCGGAGAAACGCCGACGTTGTCGGTGACATCGAATTGCACGATGGCCGCCGAGACGGACGACACCGCCGATAGCAGGCCAAAACGGAGGAGCGGGAAATTGAGGCGAGGGAGGCTCATGGTGGACGGCGCTCGAAGCGGAAAGTTCCGCCGCAAGCGAAGCGGCGGCACCATCCCTGCGAAAGGACCAAACCGGCCGCCATACCGGCGCTGCGCTAAAAGTAGACTCGGGGGTTCCGCGCCAAAGATTCTCGCCCCGCCTCGGCTAGGGTGTTTTCCCCTGGCTTCCCCTGCGAACAGCGGCTCTGGCAAATGTTAGACTCGCGTGGCTTTTGACCCAGGTCCGACCTGACCATAATCAGGAGCCCAATCATGAGCTTAGCAGACACCCCTCTGATCACCCACATTTATACGGCGGACCCATCCGCCCATGTGTTTGAGGGGAAGCTGTATATCTACCCGTCCCATGATCGGGAATCGAACATCCCGGACAACGACTTCGGCGACCAGTATGACATGGCCGACTACCATGTCTTCTCCATGGATGATCCTGCGGGCAAAGTGACGGATCACGGCGTTGTGCTTTCTCTGAAAGACGTGCCGTGGGCGACGAAACAACTCTGGGCGCCGGACGCCGCCGCCAAGAACGGGCGCTACTACCTGTATTTTCCCGCGCGGGACAAAAACAACGTGTTCCGCATCGGGGTCGCGGTCGGAGACCGCCCTTACGGACCTTTCCGCGCGGAACCCGCTCCCATCGCGGGCAGCTACAGCATCGATCCGTGCTGTTTTGTGGATACGGACGGCAAAGCCTACCTGTCCTTCGGCGGCCTGTGGGGCGGGCAACTCCAACACTGGCGGGGCAACGCGCACGATCCGAAAAGCACGGAGCCCATCGGCGAACATCCCGCCCTCTGCCCCCGCATCGCCGAACTCGCTCCGGACATGAAATCGTTCCAGGGTCCCGTGCGCGAGTTGGTCATTCTCGATGAGAACGGCGGGCCGCTGCGGGCCGACGACCATGGGCGCCGTTTTTTCGAAGCGGCCTGGATGCACAAGCGAAACGGCGTCTACTATTTTTCCTACTCCACCGGCAACACGCACTACCTCGCCTACGCGACCTCGAACAATCCCTTCGGCCCCTTCACCTACGCCGGCAAGCTGCTCGATCCCGTCGTCGGCTGGACGACGCATCACTCCATCGTCGAGTTCAAGGGGAAGTGGTATTTGTTCCACCACGACTCCAGCCTTTCCGGAGGGCTCAATCACCTCCGCTGCATCAAGGTGAAGGAGCTCGTCTACGACGCGAAAGGCCGCATGCAGGTCCTGATCCCCGATCCGATAACCTGCGTTGCATAAAAACGCCCCCGTCTCCGGCGGCGCGGAAGGAACCGGCCGTCGACGCGCAAAAGGCCCTGAAGCCACGGGCGTCACCGCTTCTCATTCCGGAAAAGAACGCCGGACGAGACGAGATTTCAGATCACTGACCGGACCGGCTCTCCTCCTCGCCCCGCCACCCGGTCCTGCGACGCATTAGGCCACGGCAACGTCATCGAACGAACCGTGATTTGATATCGACCGAGCCGGTTTCGCGAGACGCCGCTCTCCTCGTGAGCTATACCGATCCCCTCATGTCGCCACTACCCCTCCGCCGCGTTTTCATTTCCTTCCTCATTCCCCTCGCCACCTCCGGGCGCGCACAGGATTCGTCCGCTCCCCTCTCTTCGCCCAATCCAAAGCCGACGGCGCCCGACCGCGTGTCCGCCGCCCCCTCCGACCGGCTCTTCCCCGACGCGCCCGCCGGATTCAATAGCCCGCGCGCCGACATCCCCCGCGGCACCCTCGAACTTTTCGAATACGACTCCTCCGTCACCGGCACTCGGCGCCGCGCCAACGTTTACCTTCCGCCCGGCTACTCCGCCGAAAAGAAGTTTCCCGTTCTCTACCTGCTGCACGGCATCGGCGGCGACGAGACGGAGTGGGTCCGCTACGCATCCCCCCACGTGCTCCTCGACAACCTGATGGCCGATGGAAAAGCCACGCCGATGATCGTCGTCATTCCCAACGGCCGCGCCCTCGCCGACGACCGGCCGACCGGCGACATCTTCGCCCGCGAGAAAGTCGCCGGATTCGCCGCCTTCGAGCGCGACCTCCTGGAGCATCTCATCCCCGCCGTGCAGGCCAGGTATTCAACCTTCGATGACGCCGCGCACCGCGGCATCGCCGGGCTCTCCATGGGTGGCGGACAGACGCTGAATTTCGGCCTGGGCCATCTCGATACCTTCGCATGGATCGGCGCTTTCTCCGCCGCTCCCAATACCAAGCCCGACTCGGCCTTGCTTCCCGCACCCGCAGCCGCCCGCGAGCGGATAAAGCTCCTCTATCTTTCCTGCGGTAACAAAGACGGCCTCATGAACGTCTCCCGGCGCGTCCACACGCTGCTCAAGGAAAACGAGGTGCCCCACCTCTGGAACGTCGACGACTTCGGACACGATCCCGCCCACTGGAGCGGCAATCTCCATCATTTCCTCCAACGCATCTTCCGCTAACCCGCGCCCGCCCCGCCGGCGGCCTCCTCCCAAGAATCCCGCCGCTCCTTTCCCCATGATCCGACCCTCCCGCCCTCCCCTCCT
>CAMLQS010000332.1 GCA_946482165.1 uncultured Verrucomicrobiota bacterium
TCTGGCTCGCGAGATACTCCGCGTGCGTCATCCGCTTGTTTGCGAGCTCGCGCTCCTTTGCCGCGCGCGCCTCCGCTTCGCGTTGTTTTTTGATCTCTCTGTCGGTCTTCGCCTTTTCCTTCTGGATCGTTCGCTTGATCTGGCGGGCAAAGTTCGGAACTGGCGTAGGCGCAGGCTCGATCTCGGCCTTGGTCGGTTCGGCGGGGACGGGCGCCACTTTCGTCACAGGCGTAGGCGGGGGCTCCGGAGGTGCGACAGGCGCGACTGGTTCCGGTTCGGGCGCAGGCAGCGTCATAATCGGCACCTCTCCCGGACTCGTGAATTCAATCTCCCCGCTCTCGGCCTGGCCCGCCTCGCTGCCGGAGGGCGCTTCGGTGGCCATGAAGTCGTCGCCTTCGCCGCGAACCAGCTCGAAGATCTTCGGTTTCTCCTCGACTCGGTCGTGCACCGCCAGGGTGAGGAAGACCACCAAGCCAAACACGAATCCGTGCACCGAGGCCGACACCCAAAACGCGCCGCCAAAACGCCGGCCCTCGTTCGGGTCTGCGGCGCTGCTTGGGCCGTAGCTGGCGGGCTTGGCGTAGGTGGACATCGACAGGTGGCTGAACGGAAGACCGGACGTGGCGCGGGATAGTTCCCTGGGATTGCCTCAGGAGGCGGCCTGAGTGTCGAAGCTCACGCGGCCGAGACCGGCCTTCTTGAGCTCGTCCATGAGGGTCACGATCTTTTGGTAGGGCACGTTTGCGTCGGCGCGGATGCGGATAACCGGCTGATCCTTGCCCGGCGCGGACACGGCGAGTGCCTTCAGACGGCCCGGCAGATCGCGGGCCGAGAGAGGACGGTTGCCGTCGGCGTCGATCATGTAGGTGCCGTCGGTTTTCACGGTGACGGCGACGAACTTGGTGTCCTTGTCCGGCGTATTTTGCGGGCTGATCGATTCCACGGGCAGGTTCACCGGCATGGTTTGCTCCTGGTTGATCAGCGGCGTGGCGATCATGAAGATGATCAGCAGCACGAAGGCCAGATCGAGCAGGTTGGTCACGTTGAGCTCGGAGAGCGCGTGCATCTGGCGGTTCCGACGAAAAGTGCGGGCCATGATCGTATTCGTCTCTTGGTTACGCGGAACTCGGGAGCGCGGCGGGACGCATCACTTGGACTCGAGCTCGAGGCGGTCGGCGAGGGCCGAGGCGTAGTTTTCAAGCTCGGTGGCGAGCTGACGGGTCTTGGTGAGAAGGACGTTGTAGCCGAAGACGGAGGGAATCGCGACCACCAGGCCGGCGATGGTCGTCATGAGCGCGGCCGACACGCCGGGGGCGAGAGTCTGGAGGCCGGCCTGCGCCTGGTGCGAGATGGCGGTGAACACCTCCATCACGCCCCAGACGGTGCCAAAGAGGCCGAGGAAAGGGGCGCCAGATACGATGGAGGCCAGGAAGATCATGCTGCTTTCATAGCGCAGCGTCTGGCGGGCGATGGCGCGCTGGATGCCGTTCTCCGCGTGTTCCAGCCGCGCGCGGCCGGAGTCGATGCCCTTTTCCTGGAGGATGGAGGCGGCGCGCCAATAAGCCTCGACCGCGTCGGCATAGACGTCGGCGTAAGGTATCGAGCGGCGCGTGCGAAAGGATTCCGGAAGATCAAGGAGCGTGCGCTCGTCGCGCAGCCGTTGCTCGAAGGCGAGATTCAGCACGCGGAGGCGTTTTAGTTCGGCGAATTTTCCAAACATCACCGTCCACGCCACGATGCTAAAAATCGCGAGCCCCACGGTGATCGCCTGACCGACGATGTCGGTCGTGGTGAACACCTGGATCAGGTTGACGGTGGCGAAAACAGGCAGTGCGGCGGGCATGGTCCGAGGAAGGCAAACAGGATAAAATCGTTCGACACGAAGCCGCCTCGCGCCCGCGCCTTCAATGTAAAACCCCGCGTCTTTCCCCGGAAGTTGCTCACAAATCCAACAAGCTGCCTTCGCGCCACCGCGGACGGCCGCCAAATCAGCGCCAGGCGATGGCCCCGGCCATCAGCAGACCGTAAATCGCGAGCCAGCGTCCGGTCGCCCCCAGCAAAGCGATGCAGTCGGCGGGGGTTTTCGCCGCGGCCAGGCGGTTGCCTTGACGCATGCCGACCGCCGCCGCCGTGAACACCAACACGATCGTCGCCAGCCCGGAGGCCGCGCCGAGCATGACCAAGCCAAGCGGCGCGGTCACCGCCACCGCGTGCGCGATCGCAAACTGCGTGCGCCCGTAGCTGCGTCCCCAGCGCACGAGCAGGGTGCGTTTCCCCGCCTTGGCGTCCGTTTCGACGTCCCGGTAGTTGTTCGCCACCAAAATATTCGTCGCAAGCGCTCCCATCGCCGCTCCGGCCACAAGGGACGCCGCCGTCAGTTGTCCGGTTTGGACATAGGCGGTCGCTCCCGTGGCGACCAATCCGAAGAAGAGGAAAACGAAGAGGTCGCCCAAGCCGTGGTAGGCCAGCGGAAAGGGACCGCCCGTGTAGGCAATCCCGCAGGCGATGCTAGCCACGCCGATCACCAGAAGCGGCCAGCCCCCGTAACTCAACAGGGGCAGGCCCAGGAGAAACGCGGCGGCGAATACGGCGATCATCGCCGCACGCATCGTCGCGGGCGCGATCAGTCCGCTCGCGACGGCTCGTCGCGGCCCGACCCGCTCGGCCGTGTCGGCGCCCTTCAGGTAGTCGTAATAGTCGTTCGCGAAATTCGTGCCGATCTGAACCAACAGGGCAAAGCCAAGGCAACTCGCCGCCGCGCCCCACTTGGCTTCCCCTGAGCGCCAGGCCAGCGCCGTGCCTGCGAGGACGGGCGCAAGCGCCGCCGGAAGGGTGCGGGGGCGCATCGCTTCCACCCACACCGGCGCCCCTGCCCTGCGATCCGCTTCGGGGGAAATTTCTCCACTCATCGGCTCACGCTTCCCGGCGCGAACCTTCATCCTCGGATGCGTCGGCCTCTTCCTTCTCGGTCCAGGCCCCGCGAGGCACGATCTTAAGCCGCTTGTCGAGCGACGCGGAAAGACGTTTCTGGAAGAGCACCGACAAAACAACGGGGACCCATGTCACCACCGCCATCACCAAGAACGGGTGCGGCTCCTGCGTCGAGTGCAGCAACAATCCAAGCGACAGAACGAGCGCGCCCTGCACGAAGAGCACCGCGCCCGGACCGGGCAGCATCGGCGACAAGGCCCAACAGCCGATCATCGCCAGGAATCCGACCAAGGGGCCGCCGACGCCAAACGCGATGCCCTGCAGAAAGAAGATCGGAGCAAAAAGGCTGAAGCGTCCTTCGAGGCGCACCATCTGGATGAAAACCGCCACGCCCAGAATCGCCGCCTGCAGGGAAACCGTCGGCGTATGAGCCAATGTCGTATCGGCCGGCGGCGTGATCGCCAACGCCATCACGCCGTAGGCGCCCACACCGCCTCGGAAAAAATCAACCCAGTTGCGGGACTTCGTCGCCTCCGTCGCCAACTTTACTCCGCGCTCGTAAGGATCGCGCTCGACCTTCGCCGCGTTGATGCGCCGAGGAGGCTTGGCCGTCACCCGCCGGCCGTGGCGAAGCCACCCACGGGGGAACCACAGAAGCAGAAGGGCAAAGACCAGAAAGGAATAGTTGATCGACACGGCGTCCGGAGGGCGTGGGTAAGGCGGAGAACGAGACGTCGTTATGTCGCGCTCCGCCGTCCGCTGTAAAGCGTGCTCGCGGTCCCCGCCCCAACTCCATGGCCGCCAATTCAGGCCGTCCCGTGTTTTTTCGTCCACTCCTCGTATGCTGCGCGCGGCACGAAACGCAGCGCCGCCGAGTTGATGCAGAAACGCAGCCCGGACGGCCGCGGCCCGTCCTCGAACACATGACCCAAGTGCCCGCCATCCACCGAGCAATGCACTTCCACACGCCGCATCCCATGGCCCTCGTCCACCTGCGCGCCGACGAATTTCGGCTCGATGGGCCGGGTAAAACTCGGCCACCCCGTCCCGCTTTCAAACTTGTCCCGGGCGTCGAACAGCGGCGTGTCGCTGCCTACCGAGAAATACACCCCGTCTTCGTGGTGGTCCCAATATTCGTTTTGGAAAGGCGGCTCGGTGCCTTGGCGGCGCGTCACGCGATACTGTTCCGGCGTAAGCATCGCCCGCCACTCGGCGTCGGTGCGCTGCACCGGCCGGCCGGCCATGTCGATGATCACGTGAGAAGGCAGCCCGCAGGCCGATTTTTCCGAGGAGAGGTTTTCCATTTTCGCGGATTAGGGTGTGTCTGGTAACTAAGGCTCGTGATGCATTGCGCGCAAACCCGACGAGAAGTCCCAAAGGTTTACGTCCTCGCATGCCGCCGCTTGCGCTTGGCCCGGGCTTGGCTGCAATCGAATCATCATGCGTATGCTTTCCCGCGCCCGTGTCGTTTCCCGTCCCGTCCTCTCCACCTTCGCCCGGCTCGTCCTTCCCCTCGCCTGCGTCCTTCTCTTCCTCCCCGCCTGTTCCAAATCATCGGACCCCGTTCCGGCTTCCCCGGGCGACCAAAGTGCGACAGCCCCGAAAATTCTCCGCGTCGGCAACGGCTCCGAGCCTCAGGACATTGATCCGCACGCGGTGACCGGAGTGCCCGAGCACCATCTCATCATCTCGCTTCTCGAGGGTCTCGTCACCGACCACCCCTCCGGCGTGGGCGTCTCCCCCGGCGTCGCGGAGAAATGGGAAACCTCCTCCGACGGCCTGACCTGGACCTTTCACCTTCGCCCCGGCGCCAAGTGGTCCAACGGCGACCCCGTGACAGCCCGAGACTTCGTCGGCTCATTCCGCCGCATCCTCACCCCCGCAATCGGCTCCCAGTATGCCGAATTCCTCTACAACGTCGTCGGTGCGCTGGAGTTCAACAAAGGCAAGCTCGACGACTTCGCGAAGACAGGCTTCTCCGCACCCGACGACCGCACCCTCGTCCTCAGGCTCAAAGCCCCCGTCCCATATCTCCTCGAATCGCTCAAGCACTACGCCTGGTTTCCCGTCCACCTCGCCACCGTCGAAAAATTCGGCGGGCTTGATCGCAAAGGCACCGGCTGGACTCGCGCCGGCAATTTCGTCGGCAACGGCCCCTTCGTGTTGAAACAGTGGCTCCCCAACCAAAAGATCGTCGTCGAAAAATCCCCCACCTATTGGGACGCCGCGGCGGTGAAGCTCGACCGCATCGAGTTCTTCGCCATCGACAGCGAAGACGCCGAGGAGCGCATGTTCCGCTCCGGCCAGTTGCACGTCACCAACACCATTCCCCTCTCCAAGATCGAGACCTACAAGAAAGAGCAACCCGGCCTCCTCCGTATCGATCCGAACTACGGCACCTACTTCTACCGGTTCAACGTCACGCGGCCGCCGCTGAACGATGTCCGCGTCCGCCGAGCTCTCGCTCTCGCCATCGACCGCGAGGCCATCATCAAGCGAGTCGCCCGCGGCGAGCAGGAATCCGCCTACAATTACACCCCGCCCTCCCCCACCTATGTCGCGCGGGCCAAATTGAACGAAGGCGCCGCCACCTACGAATCCGCGGTGGCGGAGGCCCGCCGCCTTCTCGCCGAAGCCGGTTTCCCCGAAGGCAAAGGCCTGCGTCGACTCGAACTCCTCTACAACACCATGGAGGGCCACAAGCAGATCGCCGAGGCCATCCAAGCCATGTGGAAACAAAACCTCGGCATCGACGTGGTCCTCCGCAACGAGGAGTGG
>CAMLQS010000333.1 GCA_946482165.1 uncultured Verrucomicrobiota bacterium
CCCCCCCCCCCCCCCCCCCACACCACCCTTTCCCTACACGACGCTCTTCCGATCTAAGGCTCCGGCGGAACGGCGGCGCCCGCGACCGGCGGTAACACGATGTTTCGGGACGCCGTCCTCGCGCTGGGCGCGCTCGGCTACAAGCAGGCCGACGCCGACGCCGCCGTGCGCCGCGCCCAGGTGGCCCTCGGCGCCGACGCCACCACGGAAAAGCTCATCAAGCGCGCGCTGGCGGGCTGAGCACTTTTATAGAGTGAGGCGGCCTGACGCCGCTTCGGACGAGCCGCCTCGGCGGCTCGCGGGTTGACGTGTGGCGGGAACGGAGAAGGCGGCGTCGTGCCGCCGCACTCCAAATCGATCGCGTCCTACCCCTGCGGATACACCAGCACGCGGTCGTGAACGAGGAGCACGAGGTCGGGCTTTCCGTCCCCGGTGACATCCGCCACGAGCGCCTCGCGCGGTTCCTGCCCCCCGCCGCGGTTGCCCTCGTAGTGGGGATCGCTCTCGAAGATCCGGAAATGCAGGCGGCTGGCCCACACTCCGTCCGCGTCGCGCGAGAGCAATTCGATCGTGTTCGAACCCACGTCCGCGGCCACCAGGTCGGTGTCGCCGTCGCCGTCGAGATCCCCGCCGGTCACATACGCGTGGCGCAAATTGGGAAGATCGCTCGCGTAGGTGCCTTCGCCCTTCAGCGCGAAATCGGCCGCGCCTTCGGGCATCCACCAGAAACGGTCTTTCCCGAGCAGGACGAGTTCGCGCCGCCCCTTGGGACCGGTCAACTGCATGGCGCCGGTCACTTCGAGACGCGCGACCGAGCGCAGATCGAGCGTCTCGGCCACCGATGCCCCGGGCGCCCGCGCGAGGAGGTGCAGTTGGTTGGTCTTTCGATCATGGAGCACGACGCGCAAGGCTTCGTCTTTCGCCGCGGTCGAAGGCGGCAGCACAAAGCCGCTGGTGATCTCCGCGCCCGAATCGCGCGCGTCGAACTGCGCGACGGTGACGAGCTCGCCGTCTTCGGCCAGGCGCAGGGCGCGAATAAAATTCTCCGCGCTCACGAGCAGCTCCGGATGATCGTCCCCGTCGACATCGCCCGCCGCCAATGGCGCGCCGGCCGCCTCGGCACGGGCGAGCAATCCGGGACGATAGAGCGGGTTGTCGGCCGCGTCGGCGAGCGAGCCGTCCGCTTTCTGCAAATACACGCGCACTCCGACCGACGGAACGGAGACAAGGACATCGGCCCGACCGTCCTGGTCCACGTCATGCAAATTCACCGCGCGCGGATCGGTGCGCAAGCCGGCGAGGACCACGGACGCGCCGCGCAGAAGCGCGCCTTCGGTATCGCGGGTCCAGAGCGTGAGCTGCCGCTTTCCGTCCTCTTCGGCGATGACGGCGAGCCCGGGGCGCGAGCCCGATCCCGAGCCACCTTTGTCGGAGGCGAGCTGTCCTGCGGCGAACGTGATCAAGCGCCCCGGGATGGGCAGCGAGCGCGCGGGCGTCGCGGAGCCGTCGGCTTTGGACGAAATCGAGGCAAGGGCGTTTTCCTTGCCGCTCAACACCAGAAGCTCCGTCGGCTGATCCGCGGTCCAGGCAAGCGTGGCCAAGGCGCGCGCGTCGGTGAGCGACGACACGCGGCGAGGCACCGTGAATCCTCCGCCGGGCTGGCGCAGATACACGAAAATCTGCGCGGTCTCGCCATAGGCGACCGCGATATCCGAAGCGCCGTCTCCGTCAAAATCGGCCGAGGTGTAGAGCGCGGTGCTGCGCGCGCCCGCCAGCGGGGAGAAGGAGCGCGGAGCAAGCCCGCGCCAGGGATCGTCGCCGGCCGCGGCGACAAAACGGGTAAATTCAACCTGGCCGCTGTTGCCCAACGCGCTGGCGAAAAGCGGACCGGCGCCGGGCTTGGGCGCCGTCGCTTTCGGCGCGGGTTTCGCCCCCGGCTTTCCCGGGACCGCGCGCGGCGCTTTCTCGGCAACCAACTCGACGCCACCCTCGATCGGCACGAGAGGGCTGCGCGGGGTTTTCAGACCAAACGCGAGCTCGGGACCGAATTTTCCCGGCGCCACTTGATAGCGCACTCGAAGCGCCTCGCGCTGGCCGGACACGAGATGAAGCAGGTCGGGACGCCGGTCTCCGTCGACGTCGTGCAGGAGCAGCCCGTAGGCGTTGTCGTCGGCGAGCGGAATCTTTTCGTCGAGCACCAAGCCGAGGCCGGGCTTTTGGAGAAAGACCGCGATCTCCCTTTGTCCCAGGATCACGAGGTCGGTGCGGCCATCGCCATCCAGGTCGGCGCCGCTTATGCAGCCGAGAAACTTCACCGGAGCCGGCGCGGAAGGATAGGTCTTTTCCTCCCACGTGCCGTCGGCGCGCGAGAGCCGCAAGGTGAGCGGCACGGGCTCGCCCGTCGCGGCCAGGTCGGCGCGGCCATCGCCGTCGAAATCAGCCACCACGAGGTCGAACAGGTTCTGGCCGACGATCAGCGTGTCGCGCCGGAACCGGGCGTCATCCAACACCGGTTCCCACCGGTTGCCCGAGCCGGAAGACGCGACCTTTTTCGGAGCGGGCGCGGAGGGATCTTGCTGATAAAGGAGCTCGATGGCGGCGCGGTCATTGTTGATGAGCGCCAGATCCGTGCGACCGTCGCCGTCGAGATCGTGGGCCACCATGCCGCGCGTGTTCCAATCCAGCTTCGCCACTTCGGGACCGGAAAACTTCGGCGCGACGGAGGCGGACGTCTCATCCTCGGCGCCGAGCAGGCCGGGACCGGCTGCAAACAGGGTGGCGATCAGCAAATAACGGGGGGCGCGGGGAAACATCAGGGGGCGGGGGCGGCGGGCGTGTGAGACTTGATGTGAATGCCATCGGACTTGCGCTCGCCGTAGGTCACGACGTGGGAAAGGTATTTGGCAAAAATCTCGGCGGCGGGGACGGCGGACGCGTCCACGAGCTTCTCATCCTCGTCGTCGAGCGCGGCCTGAGCCTTCGCGGCAAACGCGCAAAGGGCCGAAAGCATCGGGGGAAGATCGTCGAACTGAACGCTGAACGCGGCGGGGGGCGTGGCATCGAGCGCGGCGCGGACGTCGGAGCGCGACCAGAACGAAGTCGAGGCGTCGGGCTTGTCCATGCGTTGGAGCACGGCCTCGACGGGCGAGGCGGATCCGACCGAGACCAGCAACCAGCCGTCGGCGATGGCGTAGGCCATGCCCTTGGTGTCCGAGGAAGCGCCCTCGGGCGGGGTGAACACATACAAGGTGCGGCCGAGATACTCGCGCTTCTGGAGCGGCCCGCCGTCGGGGGGGAGGAAGCGGCCCTTGATCGCGTCGACGGTGCGTTCGAAGGCGGCCGCGTCGGCGAGCGACACGGCGAAGAAGTTTTCCATCTCGTCGTAGGACGGCGGATTGGCGGCGGAGGCGCCGACCGGAAGCGCGAGTCCGCTGACGATGCCGGGACCGAAGTTGCCGATCAGGTCGCGCTTGATGTCGATGTTGAGCTGCCGGTCGAAGGCCTTCACCTGGCCCGTGGCCATGCCGGCCAGCATCGGGCTGATGCGGTCGAGGATTTGCTCAAGCTCGGCATAGAGATCGGGGATCGAAAAATTCTGCGATGACACGTTGATCCAACCGGCGGGGACCCAGTCCGGGCGAGGCACGGGGCCATCCCGGTAGGCAAGGAGTTTCACGAGACCGCGCGGTTCGCCATGGGTGAGCACGACGTCGCTCGACGTCGCGCCGTCGGCGGCAACGGAGCCGGTGGCGGAAAGCACGCCAAGCGTGTCGACACCGAGGGCCTTGAGGATGGTCGCCGGCTCCATGCCCATGGCGTTGGGCTGCTCGGCGGGATCGCGCGAGGCCTCGATGCCGGCGACGATCACCGGGTAAACCGATTCGATGTCGGCGAAGAAAACGTAGTCGGGACGGCCGCCGGCGCGCTCCAGGACGGCCCGGTAGCGCGGCGCGGAAGAAAGCGATTCGGCCAAGCCGCCGGCCGCGACGGCGTCGAGCGCACCGGCAACCAGCTCGCGGCTGGAGGCGGAGAACATGCGACCTTGGTGAATGGTCCACACGAAGGCTTTTTTCCCGGAGGCCTCCTCGACGGAGGCCGCGTCGGCATCATCGGCGCCGGATTTCGAGCCGGCGGAGCTCACGATGTGCAACGTGGCGCCGTTGTAGTCCTCGGTGGTCTCGGTCGCGGAAGAATCGTCCTTTTGCTTGGCCTGCTGCTGCTCGATGAGCTCGCGCAGCTTGGCGTCGTTTTCGCCCACCTCCATCGCGAGCAGGAAGTCGGCGTTGAACTTGGGCTGGGCGTTTTTCAGCGAAGAAAGCGGGACGCTGATCTGGATGTCGCCGGCGGCGAAATCGAGGAGTTGCTCCGGCGTGTAACCCGTCTCGGTTTTCACCTGCTCGATGAATTTCTGGTAGTCGGGATTCGCGAAAAGCGGCGCGAGGAATTTCTCGACAGCGGGATCTGCAACTACGCGGCCGAAGGGCGATGCGGAGAAGCGCGTGCGCAGCGCCGGCACGTCCCCGATCGCGAACACCAAGGCGGCGTCGGCCGGAACCAGCTTGTCGAGAGCGGGCTCGGCGGCGCGCAACGAGGGAGCCAGCCCGGAAAGGGCGAGTGCGAGACTGAGAACGGAGGCTTTGCGGAGACGAGTGGAGCGAGGCATGCGAAAGCGGGGACGTAGGAAGGAGAGCGCAGGAAAGAGCGTGGAGAAAAAATATGCCCCGGGATGGCCCCGGGGCGAAAGGCTAAAGGAAAGCGCGTGCGTCCGGGATCAGGGAGACCTCTGCGCGCCGGACGGGGCGGAGGGCTCGATGCGGGCCGCAACGGGCCGCGGCGGAGTATTGTAGCGGAATCCGGCGTTGGGGCTGCGCGGATCAAAAGCGAAAGCCTCGCGGTTCCGGAGGAACGTTTTCAACACGGTCGCGGGAATGGCGAAGTTCAGCCCTTCGACGCCGACACCCATCGCCTTCATGTTGTTCACGCCGATCACCTCGCCGCGAAGATTGAAAAGCGGACCGCCGGAATTGCCGGGGTTTATTTGCGTCGTGGTCTGAATGTAGAGCTGACCGTCGACGAGACGGTTGCGCGATGAAACGATGCCCTGCGAGACGGTGCGATCAAGGCCGAGCGGGCTGCCGATGGCAAAGACGCTCTGCCCCTCTTCGAGCCCAAGCGAATCGCCCACGGGAACGGTTGGGAAAGCGTCGACGCCCTTCGGGTCCTCGATGCGCAACAAGGCGAGATCGGCGCGCGGATCGGTGGCGACGATGCGAATCTTCTGATGGCGCACGCGCTCGAGTTCTCCCCCGCCCCGCACGTAACGCGTCACGGTCAGCTCCGTCTCACCAGCGACCACGTGATGGTTGGTGACGACATAGCCGTCGGAGTGAATGATGAAGCCCGAGCCAAGACCGGTGGGAGATTGAACCAAGACCACCGCGCCGCCGACCCGCTCGACGTTGGCCTGCACGGGCAGGAGCGGCGGGCTGACCACGGAGCGGAAAAGCTGGTCGCCCGACGCGGCGTCGACGGCCTCTCCGGCGAGGGCGGCCAGCCCGCTGACGCGATCGACTTCCTCGCGCGGAACGGAAACGACCGTGAACCCGAGATCGACGACGAGGCGATCCGGGCGTTCGGCCAAAATCTCGGCGCGCAGCTGAGCACCG
>CAMLQS010000334.1 GCA_946482165.1 uncultured Verrucomicrobiota bacterium
GGCGGGGAGCGGACAGGCGAGACCGGCGCCGGTCGTCGGGGGACTGCGCGTTGTCGCGGGGCGGGGTTTGGAGGCGCAGGCGGAGGGGTTTGGCGTCGTGCGGGTGGGAGAACGGGGATTCGCGAGCGGAGAGATCGGGACATGGCGCGCGGAGCCGGAGGGCGACGGGAAGACGGTGTGGGTGGCGGTTGGCGGCGCTCCGGCCGCGCGGGTGGAGTTGGGCGAGGCGTGGCGCGTGGGGCTCGGGGAGACTTTGACGGGTCTGCGCGCGCTGGGACTCGAGCTGGAGGTGCTGACGGGAGACGGCGCGGCGCCGGCGGAGATCGAGGGGGCGCCGGTGCGCGCGGGGCTGACGCCGACGGAGAAGGGGGACCATGTGCGCGCGCTCGCGGCGCGCGGGCAGGCGGTGCTGTTCGCGGGCGACGGCGTGAACGACGCCGCGGCGATGGGCGAGGCGGCCTGCTCGCTGGCGTTGCGCGGAGGGAGCGATCTGGCGAGGGCCTCCGCGATGGCGGTGTGCGCGGGCGAGGATATGCGTCGCCTGCCCGAGGCGGTGGCGGTGGCGCGGCGCGTGGTGGGCGGCTTGCGCGGCAACCTTCTCTTCGCGGCGAGTTACAACGTCGCGGGCATGGCGCTGGCCGCCGCGGGCGCCCTGCACCCGGTGGCGGCGGCCTTGCTGATGGTGGGCTCGAGCGTGTGGGTCGGCGTGAGGGCGATCCGCAGCGCGGAGGCGTGATAGGGCGGGCAGGGAGCGCCGGCGCTCCCAGGGACGCAGCCTGCGCGAAGCAGGCTCAGGCGTATTCGCGGTAGACGGCCTCGAAGCGACGGGCGGTGAGCTCGGCGCGCGGATCTTCGGGCAGCGGGATGGTATCCAATCCGGCGCGACGGGCCTCGGCGACGACGGCGACGGCGAGCTCGAGCGAGACCTCGCGAATACGGGTGAGCGAGGGATAGATGCGCCCCATCGCGAGGTCTTCCGGCGTGACGAGCTCGGCGAGACGACGGGCGGCGGCGAGGAACATCGCGTCGGTGATCTCGCGCGAGCCGCAGGCGAGGGCGCCAAAGCCCACTCCCGGGAAGATGTAGACGTTGTTGCCCTGGCCGGGGACGAAGGTTTTTCCGCCGTGGTTCACGGGCGCGAACGGGCTTCCGCTGGCGAAGATGCCCCTGCCTTCGGTCTCGCGGTAGGCGAGTTCCGCCGTGCACTCCGCCTGGCTGGTGGGATTGGAAAGCGCGAAGACGACGGGGCGCGCGTTGATCTTGGCCATTTTTTGCAGAATCGGCGCGGTAAAGGTGGACGGCTGGCCGGACACGCCGACGAGGACGGTCGGGCGGATGGCGTCGACCGCCTCGGCAAGCGTGCGGAGCGGAGCGTGCTCGTGGGCGTAGGGGAGCTTGTGGTGCGCGAGGGGACGTCCCGGTCGGTTTTTGACGACGAGGCCTTCGGAATCGACGAACCAACAGCGGGCGCGGGCCTCGGCCTCGGAGAGGCCGTCGGACATCGCGGCGGCGACAAAGAGGTCGGCTATGCCGGTGCCCGCTTCGCCCGCGCCGAGGAAGAGGAGGCGTTGGTCGACGAGCCGTTGGCCGGTCTCGCGCAGCGCGGCGAGCAGACCCGCGACGGCGACCGCGGCGGTGCCTTGGATGTCGTCGTTGAAGCTGCAAAGCTTGGGACGGTTGTCGTGGAGCAGGCGGAAAGCGTTGGTGTTGCCGAAATCCTCCCATTGGAGGAGGGCGCGCGGGAAAACGTCCCGGACGGCGGAGACAAACTCGGCGAGAAACTCCTCGTAGGCGGCGCCGCGCACGCGGGGCTGGGGCAGGCCGAGGTAGAGGGGATCGGCGCGGAGGGCGGCGTTGTCGGTGCCGACGTCGAGCGTGATGGGCAGGCCGTAGGCCGGGTGGAGGCCGGCGCAGGCGGTGTAGAGGGCGAGCTTGCCGACGGGGATGCCCATGCCGAGCGCGCCGAGGTCGCCGAGGCCGAGGATGCGTTCGCCGTCGGTGACGACGATCATGCGCACGTCGGTGACGGGCCAGTGGCGGAGGATTTCGGCGACGCGGCCCTTTTCGCGGATGCTGATAAAGAGACCGCGGGGGCGACGGAAGATGGCGCCGTATTCGAGGCAGGCTTGGCCCACCGTGGGCGTGTAGATGATGGGGATCAGCTCCTCGGCGTGGTCTTGGAAGAGCCGGTAGAAGAGGGTCTCGTTTCGATTCTGAAGCGTGGTGAGGAAGATGTATTTCTCGAGCGGCGTCTCCTTGCGTCGAAGGTTGCCGAGGACGCGCGTCAACTGTTCCTCGATCGTGAACACGCGGGGAGGGAGGAGGCCCCGGAGCCCGAAGGCGTCGCGTTCGCGCTCGGTGAACGCGGTGCCCTTGTTGAGGAGCGAATTGGTGAGGAGCGCGGCGCCGCGGGGGAACGGCGCGATTCCGGAGGGCGAAAGACCCGGATCGTAGGGGAGGGGCGACATAGGGACCCGCAGCCTAGGTGAAAACGCGACCGCGTGCTGCGCGGCCATTGGCGGAGATTGTGCGCAGGCGGCCTCGCGCGATCGGTTGGGCCGGTGAGGGCGGACTCGAGGAGGGGATCGGGTGGCGGCGGGGAAGCCGCGTTCGATGGTTGCGTCAGGCGCGCCGGCGGGGCTGTCGTTGCTGCATGTTGCGGTTAAAACGTGCGAGACAGTCGGTTCTGGCGTCGCTATGCGCGGCGGCGCTAACGGCCGGAAGCGTCGGGGCCGCGCCTGACGGCCGTGAACCCGACGTGAACGATCGCGCGAAGCGCGGTCTGGAGGAAGCGACGGTCTGGATGAACCGCGATGAGCCGATCCAGGCGCGGACCTGCCTCGACGGAGTCGTAGCCTTGGACGCCGGGGCCGCCGCGCCCGATCTTTCCCTTGTGATCGGAGCGAGGCTGATGCTCGCAGCGCTTGCGGAGAAGCAGGGAAAATTCGACGAGGCGCGCGCCCGGTTGCGAGAGGCGGAGGAACGCCTGCCTGCGGACGCACCGGACGAGCTGCGGTTGGCAGTGCTCGGCCAAAAAGTGAGTTGGCTGCACATGCACGGCGAGTTGCGGGAAGCGTCGGTGGTGGCCGAGGAGATGCTGACTATGGCGGAGCTGCGTCGCGTGCCCGAATGGATTTCGCGATTCAGCCAGGAGAGCGGAATGCTGCTGTATAAGCTCGGGGATCTCGATGCGGCGGAGTCGCGCGCCGCGCGGGCGGCGTCGGCCGCGGAGGAAGCGAAGACCCGGATGGAATTCGCGCAGGCGAGGAAGCTCCAGGGGAACATCGCCTCCGGGCGAGGCCAGGCCAAGCGGGCGCTGGCACTTTACGACGAGGCGCTGGATATTTTCCTCGCGGCGGGCTGCGAACACGAGGCGGCGAATTGCCACTATAACGCTGCGGGTATCCTACGCGCGACGGGCGAGCGCGAGGCGATGCGCGCGCGGCTGGACGAGGCGGCGATCCTCTTCACCAAGGCGGGGTCGCTTGGCGGCGTCGGACTTTGCCGGATGCTTGAAGGGGAGGGGTGGCTGCGAGATGGTGATTTTTTGCGGGCGGAGGAGCGACTGCGGGAGGCGGCGCGGATATTCGAGAGGGAGCGGAATCGCCATCGACTCGGCCAGACCAAGCAGTTTCTCGCGGAGCTCGCCGTGGCGCGGGGAGACAAGACGGGCGCCGCCGAACTGGCCCGCGAAGCCCGGGGGTTGCTGGGCCCGGGGCCCCATTGAGCGAAACCCGAGTGCCGTCGTCGCGAGTTTCGTCGTGATCGCGACGCGCGCGAAAATGGCGGTTAGGCGGCGACGTTGTCCAACGAGCAGCCGTCGGCGTCGGGGGTTTCGCAGTTGGGGCGGGCGACGACACCGGGGTAGGGTTCGTCGGCGAAAGGCTCGTTGCCGCGCGCGAGGAGGTGGCGATCACAGACGGCGAAAAGCTCCGCCTCCGTCATCGCGCGGCGCATATCGTGCAGGAAGCGCCCCTCGGGGTCGACGGACTGGCCGACGAAATTGAGGAATTTTTTCATCCGGGCGACATGGGCGCGCTCGACCGCGGGGGCGTCGCCGATGGGCTTCTCGTGGAAACCGGCGGCGGTCGCCTGGTAGAGCGCGTGGATGTAGCCGTGGACGTCGCGCAGCCGGGGCGCGAAGACGGGGGCGCCGGCGAGGTGTTCCCGAATCTGGCGGAAGAGCCAGGGATTGCGGATGGCGTGGCGGCCGCACATGACGCCGGCGGCGCCGGTCTCGGAGAGGACGCGGCCCGCGGTCGAGGCGCTGGTCACGTTGCCGTTGGCGATCACGGGGCAGGGCACGGAGCGGACGGCGCGCGCGATTTCGTCGTAGTGGACGGCCGAGCGATACATTTCCTTCACGGTGCGCCCATGGACGACAAGCAGGTCGACCCGGTGGCGGGCGACGGAGGCGAGGATTTTTTCGAAGTTCCGGGTATCCTCAAAACCGATACGCATCTTGACCGTGAAGAGCCCCGGGACGCGGGCGCGCAGGGCGGCGATGATCGCGTCGACGTGGTCCGGATCGCGGAGGAGGCCGCCGCCGACGTTCTTCTTGTAAACCTTGGGCGCGGGGCATCCGAGATTCAGGTCGATGCCGGCGACGGGATGCCTGAGGAGCAGGTCGACCGTCCGCTCGAGGTGCGGGATCTCCTCGCCGATGAGCTGGGCGAAGACAGGACGGCCGGTTCGGTTTTGGTCGATCGAGCGGAGGATGTGCGCCTCGGGGCGGGACTGCGCGTGGACGCGCAGAAATTCGGTGACGTAGTAGTCGGGCGCGCCGAAATCGGAGATCAGTCCCATGAACGCCAGGTCGGTGACATCCTGCATCGGCGCCAGCGCGGTGAGCGGCTGGCCAGTGACCTGAGATGTCGGAAGAGCGGCTGGCATGAGGTGAAAGGTGGGGAGAATCCTTCAGGGGCCGGCCGCTGGGCAAGCGTTTGCCCGCGGATACCCGAAAATCCCGTATGTCCGGGGAAGCGGGTGATGGCCGGCGGCTTGGGTTACCGTGTAGTATACACGCGGATACGGATGTTGTGCGGAGGACGTAAAATCCCCGTGTCAGGGACCGGAGAACTTGCCCCGGAAAGATATCGGTCGATGCTCCGGTGTCCGATGCCTTACGAATTGAAGCGGTCCTCCGGAAAATTTCTCTTCAACCTAAAGGGCGAGCAACACGAGGTGCTGCTCACGAGCGGCCTTTTCCCGAAGCGTGAAGAGGCGCTCGCGGCGATCGAGACGGTGCGGAAACTCGGCGCCGATTTGAAGTCCTACGAAATGCGCCGCGGCGCCACGGGCAGCCCGTTTTTTGTTCTCAAGGCGCGCGCGAACGAGGTGTTGGCAAAGAGCGAGCTCTTCGAGTCCGAAAGCGCCGCTTTCCGCGCCATGCAGGTGATGACGAAGCACTGCGCCACCGGGGACCTGCGCGATTGGAGCTGAGCTTAGCCGTAACGATGCAGTCGAGAGGGTCGTATCGAGGTGATCTGACGGCACCTTTCAGTGGCTCTTTGCGCCCGGCACCGCCCGCTTGGCGGGCACCCGTGGCGGGCGGCCCCCCGGGCCATCGCCTGCGGCGATGCCATCTCCGCGCTTCGCGCTCCGTCCCGGCGAAATACCCTCCGGGTATTCCTTGGTCGTTCGCCTCTGAAATCCGCTCGC